>JAEWJB010000149.1 GCA_023386795.1 Pseudomonadota bacterium | reverse complement strand
TTTGGGGCTTGATTGGGGGGGGGGGGGGGTGCGGGGCCCCCCCCCCCCGCCCCGGCTTCACCACTGCAAGCCCGCGCCGACGGAAAAACCGAAGTCGTGCGTGGTATTGCCGCTGAGCTGCGCCTGCATCAGGTAGCGACCGGATTCGCTGACGCGCGACATGCCCACGGCCATGCCGACCTCGCCCTGGAACCCACCCACGCCCACCGCCATCATGTTGCGACCCGGCTCGTAGGCCTGCGGCATGCCGGCCATCGCCATCGCGGACGCGGTACCGCCACGCATCTCCCTGCGCATCGTCCACATGTCCTGCCCCACGTCCTGCAGCCGCTGGTCGGTGTACTGGCGTGCCTGCGCCAGCCCGTTGTCGAGCTGCTGCACGTTGACCGCATCGGTCGGCGCGACGCCCGCCGAGACGTTGTGTACCCGCGTGGTCGTGGTACCGCCCGGGCCGCCCAGGCTCAGGTTGGCGTAATCCGTGCCGCCGCCGGCCGCGGCATCGTAGTGCGCCGTGCCCGCCTGGGACTGCCGCAGCTGGTCCACGTTGACCGCGTCGGTGCCCTGCACGCCGGCGGCGACGTTGCTGAGCGTGCGCTCGTTACCGACGCTGCCTACCGAGACCGTGTTCGGCCTGACGGCCACCGAGCCCGCGCCCAGGGCGATGCTGTTGTCGCCCTCGGCGCGGGCGTCATTACCCAGCGCCATGCTGGACGTGCCACTGGCCACGGTGTCGTTGCCCAATGCCACGCTCTGTGCGCCGCTGGCGACCGCTCCCGAGCCGCCAGCCACCGCGTCGGTGCCCGCCACCGTGGGCATGCGCCGGGTCGGCGCCGAGACCTGGAACAGCGCCGAATCCCCGCCGCCCTGGCTGATCAGCTGGTTGATCTGCGCGTCGGTGTAGCTGTTGGCCACGTTGATCGCGTAATTCACCCCGGCGGCAAGCTGGGAAACATTCGTCGCATCGGTTCCCAGGCTGCCCGCCGCCACGCCGCTCACCGTGCGTCCGCCCAAGGCCACCTCGCCCACCGAACTGCTGCTGCCCACGTACGCCCCGTTGTAGCCGGACTGTGCGCCGGTCGTGGTCTGCGCGCCGGCGCCGAGCGCGATGCTGTTGTCGTGCGTGGCCGTGGCCGCGTTGCCCAGCGCGATGCTGTTGGTGGCGCTGGCGTTGGCCGCCGGGCCGATCGCCACGCTGTCGGTGCCGCTCGCGGTGGCATCGGCGCCATTGGAGTTGGCGCGGAAATACTTGATGCCGCCACCGCTGTTGATGGCACCGACGAGGCTGGCCAAGCCGTCCACGCTCTGGTTGGTGGCATAGAGCTGGCTGCCATTGACCGCATCGGTGCTGTCCGCGCTGATGCGCCCGGCCGCCAGGTGGGTCAGCGTGCGCTCGGTGCCTGCGCTGCCGATGCTCACGGCACTGGTGGGCGTGGCGCCGGCGAAGGCATACGTCGTGCCGGCCACCGTGACGCTGGCCGTGCCGACCGCCACCTCCGTGGTCGAGCCGCTGCCCAGGGCCACCGCGCCATCCTGCGCGGCGTTCGCGCCGTGCCCCATCGCCACGGCGTTGGCGCCGCCGCTGGTGGCCTCCGGGCCGACCGCAATGCTGTCGGTGCCCTGCGCCTGCGAATCGGCCAGCGTCGAATTGGCATGGAAGTAGATCGACTGCACGCCGCCGATGGCGAGGTGATTCAGGGCATCGCCGACGTTGTCGTAGTCGGTGCCGTTGATGTGGTACGTCGGCGCGGTGATGCCACCCGTGCCGGCATCGTAGGTCGCGCCACCGCCCAGTCCCTGGGCCACCGCGCCGCCCATCGCATCGACCTTGCCGTCCACCACGCCGATGCGCGCCCCGTTGGCGTCGATGGCCTGGTGCGCGGCAAACAGCTGGCTGCCGTTGACGGCATCCGTGCTGCTGGCCGAGACCCGGCCAGCCGCCAGGTTCGTCAGCGTCCGCTCGCTGCCCGCCACGCCGATGCTCACGGTGCTGGCAGGCGCGGCCCCCGCGTAGGCGTAGGTCGTACCCGCGATAACGGCGCTCGGCGTGGCAACGGCGGCGGCCGTCTGCGAACCGGCGCCCAGCGCCACTGCACCCACCTGGGCGGCCGTGGCACCTGCACCGAATGCGGCGGCGTTGTCGGCGGTGGCCTGCGCGTTGGCGCCCACGGCGGTTTCGCCCGAGTTGCCCCCGGAGACACCCGCCACCGCGCCATGGCCGATGGCCACGGTGTCGTTGGACAGCGCATTGGCGCCATGGCCCAAGGCGGTGGCCGAAGTACCTTCCGCGTTCGCCAATGGCCCGGCGGCGAGGCTGTCGTCGCCGCTGGCCGTTGCATCAGCCGCAACGGAGCGCACGCGGAAATACTTGATGCCGCCGCCGTTGACGATGCCACCCAAGGTCACGTCGATGCCGCCAATGGCATCGCCCACGCTGTGATAGGTATTGCCGCCGACCTGGTAGGTCGGCGCACTGACGGTGCCATCCGGGTTGATCGTGCTGCCGCCGCCCAGCGCACCGGCGATGCTGCTGTTGCCGGCGAACAGCTGGCTGCCGTTGATGGCGTCGGTGCTGGTGGTCGACACGGTGCCGATGCTCACCCCGGTCAACTGCCGCGTTCCCCCGGTACCGGTGAAATCGACCTGCGTGCCATCGGTCGCCGCGCCGACGGTGAGCCGCCGCGTTCCCGGATCCTGCTGCACCAGCCCGACGGTGCCGTTGCCGATCGCATCGCCGAGGTTGGTGATCGCCGTGGTATTGCTGGTGGTGCGGCCGTCGAGGTTGGTGATGGCGTCGCCGACGTTGCTCACGGTGCCGCCGCCGACGCTGTAGCTTGGCGGGGCCAACACGCCCGTGGCCGGGTCGTACGCCGCGCCCCCGCCCAGCGCCGCCGCCGCGCCGCCACCCAGCGCATCGACCTTGTCGTCGGCCACGCCCACCTGGGTATTGATCGCGTCCAGCGCCTGGTGGGTCGCGAACAGCTGGCTGCCGTTGATCGCATCGGTGCTCGACGCAGCCACGCGCCCCGCCGCCAGATTCGTCAACGTGCGTTCGTTGCCGCCGCTGCCGATGCTCACCGTGCTGGCGGGCGTGGCGCCGGCGAAGGTGTAGGACGTGCCGGCAATCGTCGCGCCCGGGGTCGCCACGGCTGCCGCCGTGACCGAGGCTGCGCCGAGCGCGACCGCGCCGGCCTGCCCCGCCGTGGCCGCGTTGCCCAGGGCCATGGCGTTATTCGCCGAGGCCACCGCTGCAGGACCGACCGCCACGCTGTCGATGCCAGCGGCCGTGGAGTCGGCCAGGCTCGAGTTCGCATGGAAATACCGCGTTGCACCTGCCGCCACGCTGTCGATGCGGTTGTCCAGCTCATCGAGCGCGCTGCCCACGTTGTTGTAGGTGGCGCCACCGACCTGATACACCGGGGCGGCCACGGTGCCATCCGGGTTGATCGTGCTGCCGCCGCCCAGCGCAGCGGCGACGCTGCTGTTGCCCGCCCATAGCTGGCTGCCGTTGATGGCATCGGTGCTGGTCGCGGTAACCACGCCCAGGCTCACGCCGGTCAGCTGGCGGGTGCCGGCCGTGCCGGTGAAATCCACGCGCGTGCCATCGGTCGCCGCGCCAACCGTCAATTGCCTGGTCGTCGTGTCCTGCTGCACCAGTCCCACGGTGCCGTTGTCGATGGCGTCGCCGAGGTTGGTGATGGCCGTGGTGTTGCCGGTGGTGCGGCCGTCGAGATTGGCGATCGCATCGCCCACGTTGTTCACGGTGGCCCCGCCGACGCTGTAGCTCGGCGCGGTCAACGTGCCGGTCGCCGGGACGTAGGTCGAGCCACCGCCCAGGCCCGCCGCCGCACTGTTGCCCAGTGCATCGACCTTGTCGTCGGCCGCGCTGGCTTGCGTGCTGACGGCTTCCACCGCCTGGTGGGTGGCAAACAGCTGGCTGCCGTTGACGGCATCGGTGCTGGTCGCCGACACCCGGCCCGCCGCCACGTTCGTCAGCGTGCGTTCGCTGCCGCCGCTGCCGATGCTCACGGCGCTGGCGGGCGTGGCGCCGGCGAAGGTGTAGGCGGTGCCGGCAATCGTGGCGCCCGCGGTCGCCACGGCAGCGGCGGTCACCGAGCCCGTGCCGAGTGCCACCGCGCCTGCTTGCCCGGCGGTGGCGCCGCGCCCCATCGCCACCGCGTCGGCGGCGCTGCTCGCGGCCTGTGGCCCGATCGCCACGCTGTCGGTGCCACTGGCGACCGAATCGGCCAGGCTGGAGTTGGCATGGAAATACTTGGTGGCGCCGGCGGCGACGTTGTCGATGCGGTTGTCGAGCTCGTCCAGTGCACCGCCGACACTGGTGTAGGTCGTGCCGCCGATCTGGTAAGTCGGCGCGGTCAACGTGCCGCTGACCGGGTCATACGTGGCGCCACCACCCAGCCCCGCCGCCGTGCCGTTGCCCAGCGCGTCGACTTTGTCATCGGCCGCGGCGAGACGGGTATTGACGGTTTCCACTGCCTGGTTGGTCGCGAACAGCTGGCTGCCGTTGACGCCGTCCGTGCTCGTGCCGCTGAGGCGGCCGGCGGCCAGGTTCGTCAACGTGCGCTGGCTGGACGTGGTGCCCAGGCTGACCGTGCTCGCGGGCGCCGCGCCGGCAAAGGTATAGGCCGTGCCGGCAATCGTCGCCCCCGTGGTCGCCACGGCCGCCGCCGTGGTCGAGGACGCACCGATCGCCACCGCCCCCGCCTGCCCCGCCGTGGCGCCGTTGCCGAGCGCAACGGCGTTGACCGCGCTGGCCGTGGAGGACGGGCCCAGTGCCACGCCGCGGGTAGCCGCAGCGGCCACGGTCGCGCGGTCGCCGATGGCCACGGACGTATCGCCCGTGGCCGCCGAGTTGCCGCCCATCGCCTGCGAGAACGCACCCGCGCTGGCGACCGGGCCGATGGCGGTGGACGCCGTGCCCGACGCCACGGAATCGGCATCCGTCGAATTGGTGTGGAAGTACTTGATGCCGGTGGTGTTGATCGTCGTCAGGCTGCTGTTGACCGCGCCGATGGCCGCGCCCACGTTGTTGTAGCTGGTCGCCCCCACCTGGTAGCTCGGGGCGCTCACATCGCCGGTGGTGGCGCTGTAGGCGGCGCCGCCGCCCAGTGCCGTCGCCAGGTCGCCCCCCAAGGTATCCAGGCGATCATCCAGCGCGCCCACTTCCACGTTGGTGGCGTTGAGCTGGCTGCCATTGACCGCATCGGTACTGCCGGTGTCCAGGCGCCCCGCAGCGAGATTGGTCAGGGTGCGCGGCGCGCCGGCCGTGCCGATGCTGACCGTGCTGCTGGGGGTGGTGCCGGCGAATGTGTAGGCCGTATCGCCAATGGTCGCGCCAGTCGTGCCGACGGCAGCAGCTGTCACCGCGCCGGCGCCCAGCGCGACAGCGCCTGCCTGCGCGGCGGCGGCGCCACTGCCGATGGCCACGCCGCTGTCCGCGCCCACGCTGGTGCCCGGGCCCAATGCAATGCCACGCGGCGCGGCGGCCGTGGTCGTGGCGCGGTCGCCGATGGCCACCGACGTTTCGCCTGCCGAAAGTGCGTTGCCACCCATCGCCTGCGAATAGTTGCCGGAAGAGAGCGCGGCCGGACCAATGGCCAGCGAAGCGGTGGCCTGCGCGACGGAATCGACGTCGCCGGAGTTGGCGTGGAAATACTTGATGCCGCCACCGCCATTCACCGCGGCGTCCAAGCTGCCCAGGGCGCCGTCGACGGTGTTGTAGGTCGTGCCGCCGATCTGGTAGCTGGGGCCGGTGACGCTGCCGTCCGGGTTGATCGTCGCGCCGCCGCCCAGGGCATCGGTGATCACGCGCAGCTGGCCGATGTTGGCCGCATCGGTGTCGGCCGCTCCCGGCGCGAGGTTGGTGATCGTCGTGTTTTGCATGTCCACGCCATCCCAGAAGGTGGCGCGCTGCCAGACATCGAGATACCCGCCCACCGCGATGGAATCCTCGGTCTGGGTGGTCCCTTGGGAGGAGTACATGATCACGTTCGTACCCGGATTACCGACACCGCTGGCGCCGGTGCCCGCCGCGGGATGGCAGCGCGGATCGTTGGCGATGCTCCAGGTCGAGTTGTTGTCGTCGGCATCCGATTCGCACGTCGTGCCGCCCACCGCCTGCCGGGTGATGGCGACGATGGCGGCGGCGGGACCGGGCTGCAGCAGTGCCGAGGCGACCACGAGCGTCAGCGTGGTCCTGCGGATATGGTCCGAGCGTGCGCGCGAGGTCCTGTTCGATTGGTTTTTCATGGCATCCACCGTTGGCGAAAGATGATCCGCAAGCGACATGCCTGCGGCGGCCGCGATATCGCCGCTTGCGCCCGGCGGGCCTGATCTGTTCGCCGTACCGGCGTTTGATGCGTTCACGTCCTGCGCGAAATGCTGGAAACGCAGCGGTTAAGCACCTGTGTTACGCCTCAGTAAATCCACTGGAAAAAAACTCAGTAATCCGCACAAAAATCCTGATCGGAAGCACGGCCTCGACAGGCCTGCCCAATGACCGGCGCGATGTCCCCGCATGTCACGCGCCCGCTGATGTGCCCTACACGCGCAGCGGTTCAATCTGAACGCGAAACCGCCATTCTTGCCCCCCGCCCATCGGGGCGGGACAATAGCCAGTCATTCAGCACGCCCCACCCCCGATGATCGATTCCGCCCGCTACCCCCGCCTGTCCCAGGTGCAGACCCCGGCCGACCTGCGCCGCTTCGGCGAGGACGAGCTGCCGGCCATCGCCGAGGAACTGCGGGCGTATCTGATTGAATCCGTGGGCAAAAGTGGCGGCCACTTCGCCGCCGGCCTGGGTGTGATCGAACTGACGGTCGCCCTGCACTACCTCTACCAGACGCCGGTCGACCAGCTGGTGTGGGACGTGGGCCACCAGACCTACCCGCACAAGATCCTGACCGGCCGGCGCGACCAGATCCATACGGTCAAGCAGAAGGACGGCGTGGCCCCGTTCCCCAAGCGCGAGGAAAGCCCCTACGACACCTTCGGCGTGGGCCATTCGTCCACCTCGATCTCCGCCGCGCTGGGCATGGCCATCGCGCTGCAGCAGGCCGGTGACGAGCGCAAGGTGGTGGCGGTGATCGGCGATGGCGCGATGACCGCCGGCATGGCCTACGAGGCGCTCAACCACGCCGGCGGCATGGACCCGGAGCCGAACCTGCTGGTGATCCTCAACGACAACCGCATGTCGATCTCCGAGGCGGTCGGCGGGCTGACCAAGATGCTGGGGCGTGCGACCGGTAGTCGCACCCTCAATGCGATCCGCGAGGGCGGCAAGAAGATCCTCGGCGACAAGAAGAACAACCCGACCGCGCGCTTCGTGCGCCGTTGGGAAGAACACTGGAAGGGCATGTTCGTGCCCTCCACGCTGTTCGAGGAAATGGGCTTCCACTACACCGGCCCGATCGACGGCCACGACCTGCCCGCCCTGCTGGGCGCGCTGAAGACCCTCAAGACGCTCAAGGGTCCGCAGCTGCTGCACGTGATCACCACCAAGGGCAAGGGCTACGAGCTGGCCGAGGGCGACCAGATCGGCTACCACGCGGTCGGTCCGTTCGACCCGGAGAAGGGCCTGGTCGCCAAGGCCGGCGCGGTGAAGAAGCCGACCTATACCGACATCTTCAGCGACTGGCTGTGCGACATGGCCGCCGCCGATCCGAAGCTGCTGGGCATTACCCCGGCGATGCGCGAAGGCTCGGGCCTGGTGCGTTTCAGCAAGGAATTCCCGCAGCGCTATTTCGATACCGCCATCGCCGAGCAGCATGCGGTGACGCTGGCGGCGGGCATGGCCACCCAGGGTGCCAAGCCGGTGGTGGCGATCTATTCGACCTTCCTGCAGCGTGCGTACGACCAACTGGTGCACGACGTGGCGGTGCAGAACCTGGACGTGTTGTTCGCGATCGACCGCGGCGGCGTGGTGGGCCCGGACGGTGCCACGCATGCCGGCAACCTGGACCTGAGCTTCCTGCGCTGCGTGCCGAACCTGGTGGTGATGGCGCCGGCCGACGAGGCCGAGGCGCGGCAGATGCTCACCACCGGCCATCGCCACGTGGGTCCGACGGCGGTGCGCTATCCGCGCGGCACCGGCCCCGGTGCCACGGCAGGCACTGAACTGGCCACGCTGCCGATCGGCAAGGCGCAGGTGCGCCGCGAAGGCCGCCGCGTCGCCTTGCTGGCGTTCGGCGCCACGGTGCCGGCCGCCGAGCAGGTCGGTGCCGAGCTGGGCCTGACCGTGGTCAACATGCGCTTCGTCAAGCCGCTGGACCGTGCGCTGCTGCTGCAGCTGGCACAGAACCACGAAGGCTTCGTGACCATCGAGGACAACGTGGTGGCCGGCGGCGCCGGCTCCGGCGTATCGGAGCTGTTCAATGCCGAGGGCGTGCTGCGCCCGGTGCTGCACCTGGGCCTGCCCGATGCATTCCAGCATCACGCCAGCCGCGAGGACCTGCTGGCCGAAGCCGGCATCGACGCGGCTGGCATCCGCGCGGCGGTACTCAATCGCTGGCCGGACATCGCCACGCCGCCGCCGCTGAGCGCGGCGGTCTGAGCGCGGCGAAACCAAGCGCAACGAAGATCGAACGCCGCAAGGATCACCGCGCTATTCCGGCGCGGTGATCTCGTATCCCTCGGCGCGCAACGCGTCCAGATACCCGTTCGGCGCGAGCAACACGCTCAGCGGCAACACCGCGAACGTGCCGGTATTGGTGCGCAGCGACTTGCGCACGATTCCCACCCAATGCTCGCGCAGGCGCTCCTCCAGCCTGTCCATGCCACGGTTGCGCGCGAACTGCGTCTGCGAGATCGCCGCGCTGCACGCGGCCATCGGATCTTCGCGTGGCATGTTGCGCAGCCGCTCGATATCACCCACCGCCCACGCGTTCGCCCGCTCCACCATCGTGGGCAGGTCGTTCTGCACCGCATTGAGCAGGCTGCGGAAGCATGCCGTGTCGTTCATGCCGCCGGCGGTGAATTCGCGCAGCGCCTGCTTGGGATCGGTGACCTTGAACTCCAGCGTGGTCGGCGTCGGCTTGAGGCCGTGGCGCTTGGCCGCCGCCTCCACTACCGGCCAGACCACCGGCTTGCGCGACAGGCCGTTCTTCTTGATCGCGGCCTGGTACAACTCGCCGGCAGCCATCATCGGGCGCTTCTTCTCGATGCCGCCATCGCGGCCGAGGTAGTAGGCCTTCAACGGAACCCAGCGCGCGTACAGATCCGCCGGCAACACCTCCTGCAAGGTGGCGCCGTCCGGGTTCTTCATCGCCTTCATCGCGGAAGGCACCAGCGCGAGCTTGCCGAAGAAGCCCACGTCGGCATCGAGCTTCACCGAGGGCGAGGCCAGGATCTGCTGCGATTGCGCGATGGCCTGCTCGACCTCGTCCGCCTGCCAGGTCATGTTGCCGGGCAGCGGCGCGATCGTGCCGAGGATCCACAGCGTGTGCTCGCCCTGCGTGACCTTCCACAGGCCCGGCCCCGGCTGCACGCCGCGCACCACCATCGCGTCGAGATCGACGATGCCGCCCTGCCCCGATACCGGCGCGGCCACGGGCGGGGCCGCCGTCTCCTGTGCGGCCGCGGCGGACGCCATCCACGCCAAGGCCAACACCGACCGCACCACGACATTGCGAACCGCTTCGCGCATGAGCCCCCCGCTAATCCCTGAATGCGCGAACGCTAGACGATGCGACGCGAACTTGCGTTAGCGATTCGTTGGCTGCTCAAGGCCACTGCCCCTGCGTGCGCAACCAATCGGCCAGCGGGTCGTCCGCGGCCATCAGCGCGAATTGATCCCACACGAAGCCCGGCGAGACCGTACAGGCCACCAGCGTGTAGGAATCCAGCGGGCGCGCGGCCTGCCACCACCCCGCAGGCACGACCTGCATGGGCGGCTCGCCGGCCTCGGCCGCGCCGAGCCGGCACACATGCAGGCTGCGCGCCTGCGGGTCGAGCATGCGCAGCTCCAGCACGCCGCCCTGCTGCCAGTGCCAGCATTCGTCGGCATCCACGCGATGCCAGCGGCTGCGTTCGCCGCGGGTCAGCAGGTAGTGGATGGCGGTCAGCGCGGGGCGCCCATCATGGCGCAATGCCGATTCGTAGCAGCGGCGGAAATGCCCGCCCTCCGGGTGCGGTGCCAGGCCGAGACGGGTGACGAGGGCAAGGGCGGCGGCGTCCATGGCCGCATCCTAGCGTGGCCGCTTCAGTCCTGCCGGCGCGCGCGACACGTACGGAAGAACACCAGCAGGTCCCAGCTGTAGCGCTTGAGCAGGCGCCGCGGCTCGTGGGCGAGCCGGTACAGCCATTCCAGCCGGTAGCGCCGGACCCACGCCGGCGCGCGACGCGCGTTGCCGGAAAGAAAGTCGAGCAGCGCGCCAACGCCGAACACCAACGGCGTGCGCAGCTGGGCGGCATGATCGAGCATCCACTGTTCCTGCAACGGGTTGCCGAAGGCCACCAGCAGCACGTCGGCACCGCTGTCGTTGATGCGCGCGGGCAGTGCATCGCCCGCCTGGCGTCGTTCCTCGTAGCCATCGCAGGTACCCACCACCTGCTGCCCATGCTGCTCGCGCAGCGCGCGCGCGGCGGCCTGTGCCACGCCCGGCTGTCCGCCGAGCAGGAAGAAGCGCAAGGGACGGCCGGCGTGCCGGCACAGGTAGGGAATCAGGTCGGTGCCGTTGAGATTGCCGGCAAAGCGCCGCCCGTGCAGCCAGCGCGCGGCCAGGTCCATGCCGATGCCGTCGTTGACGATTCGCACGGAAGGCTCGGCCAGCCGTTCCCGCAGGCCCTGGCACTGCACGACGAAGTTGGTGTTGGCAAAGCACACCAGGCGCTGCTCGCCGCGCGCTTGCGCGGCAAACAGTTCGCGCGCGAAAGCCTCCTGCGTGGTGGAGAGCACCGGGAAGCCGCCGAGCCGCACGACCTCGCCGACCGCGAACCGCCGGTTGTCCATGTCCAACCGCGAGGTGGCCCGTTCGCCGCTCATGCCTGCGTCCACAAGTCGTAGGGGAACGCATCGAGCAGGCCGCGCTGCACTGCGGCCAGGTCGAAGGGCCCGTTCCCGCCCAGCGCGACACATTCGGCGACACTCCCGCCGGCATGCCATTCGGTGCGACCGGTGCCGCGGTAGTAGTCGTCGTACTTGAAGCGATCCTCGCCGTTGCCCCAGTCCAGGTACACCGCGGGAATGCCATAGGCCTCGGCCAGGATGAGCCCGTGCAACGAACTGCTCACCACCAGCCGCGCGCCGAGCAGGCGGCGCATGAACGTCACCGGCGGGCAGTCCGGGGCCACCAGCTGGCCGGCGAAGTCGCGGTACTTCTCCGGCGGTTCGTTGAAATGCGGCACCACCACGACATCGCGTGGCGTGCCGCCGCCCAGCAGTTCGGGCGGGAAAAACAGCGGCATCAGCAGGCCGGGATCGCCATAGACCTCGGGGACCGGGATGCCGCGATCAAGCAGGTATTGCCGCGTGCGCGGGCCGCGTACCGCGCGCACGTCGAGCATGCCGAACTGGTGCGCGCCGGCGGCAATCTTGCCGTTGATGCCGCTGCCCCACACGGTGTCGCCGGTACGCGCGAAGTGCAGCACCGAGCCGATGGCGAACAGGCGCTGGCCGTTGGCCGGCTTGTCGATCAGTTCCAGGTCGCGCAGCCCCAGCGTGCGCGCGACGATCACCTGCGAAAGCTGGTCGCCCATGTTGATGCGGCCGTCCTTGGGCTGCCACCAGAACATGGCGCGGCGCTCGGCGTGGGTGATCCAGCGGTGCAGCAGGGCGTTGGGCATGGAGAGGTCTCGGGAGAAGGATCAGCGCACGAGGGCGAGGCGGGTGTCGGGGTATTGCGTGGGGTCGAGCACGCGGTCGGTGGTCTGCGACCAGTCCAGGCACTGGCGCAGGCGTTCGCGCGGGGCGGCCAGGGCCAGCGACATCGCCGACACGATGGAGGCCTCGTCGCCGGGCGTATAGCCGAAGCGCGAGCGGTAGTCGCCCACCACCGCGTGCGGACACACCGCCGGCAGGCCGAAGAAATCGTATTGCAGCAACTTCATCGAGCTGTCGGCCAGGTAGGCCGGTACCTGCTGGGAGGCATACGGCGCGATGCCGACCTGCGCATGCTTTATGTAGCGGATGGTGTCGGCGTGTTTCATCTCGCCGTACACGACCACGTTGTCGCCGTAGTCGGGATGGCGCCCCATGCCCGAGCCGATGACGTGGAAGGTCACCTGTGGGAACGCGCGGCTGGCGGTGACGAAAAAACGTGGATCGAACAGCATCGAACCCACCGCCACCGCGTGCAGGCCCTCGCCATACGGCGAAGGGTCGCCGAGCGCGTCCAGGTCGTGGTCGATGCCGTGGCCGACGTGGAAGACGTTGTCGCGACTGGCGATTTCCCCCGCCATCGCCGGCGACACCAGCGCGATCACGTCCAGCTGCGGCGCCACCTTGTCGAAGGTGCGCGCGACCCAGTCGGCCACGTCGATGGCTGACAGCGCATCGGAGGCGCGATAGACCAGCCGCGCACGCGGGTTGAGCCGGCGCGCCAGTTCGATGAAGGCAATGGCGGTGCCGCTCTCGAATACGATCACGTCCGATTCGACGATCCACTGCCGCAGGATTTCCGGCGGGTGGCGCGCGTACCAGTCGAACATCGCGTTTTCGATCGGCCGTGCCCAGCGCTTGCGCGTATTGAACGGATGCACCAGCGCTCGCCACAGGTAGCACTCCACGCCGCGGTGTTCGACCACCTGGTTGGCGGTGTCATCCAGCGGCAGGCGGGCATCGCCCTTCCAGCGCGAGAGGCGGCTGTAGCGCAGCGAAAAGAAGCGGGTCTGCCCGCGCAGGGCCAGCTGCTCGGCGATGAAATGGATATTGGCGCGGCGCGGGGTGCGGTAATCGTGCGCCGAGAGCACCAGATAACGCGGCACGCGCGCTTCGCTGCGCGAGGGAGTGGACAGGAGGGCATTCATCGGCGGCTCCGGGCTTCGGCGATCAGGTGGCGGGTCTGCAGGATGGACAGCACGTCGCGGCGGAACGCCGGCCAGGCGACGAAGACAAGGAGGAAAGCGGCGAGCATGGCGCCGGTACCCACGGCAAGCTGGCGCCACAGCGCGCCGCCCAGCCACCAGGACGCGGCCCACGAGGCGACCGCGCACACGCCATAGCCGACGACCGCGCGAAGCCCGTTGGCGAACACGGTCCACACGGGGATGTCGCTCACGCGGCCCACCCAGTACAGCGACAGCGGCCACATCACCAGCAGGCCGAACGAGTAACCGGCCGCCACGCCTTCCACGCCCCACCAGGAGCCGGCGAAGATGCAGGCGATCAGCAGCACACGCGTCACCACCGAATAGCGCAGCTGCGCGCCCATCAGGCCCTTGGCAAGGAACACCCAGTACGCAGCGTAGGCGGTGGTCTGGAAGACGCCGCCGGCGGTGAGCCACTGGAACAGGGGTACCGCCGGACGCCATTGCTCGCCGAGTACCAGCACCATCAGCGGAAGCGCCTGTGCGCAGGCAAAGGCGAAAGTGGCCACGATGAGATGCACCATCACCGTCTGCCCGCGCACCAGGAAGGCGGTGAAGCGCTCGCGTTCGTCCTGCAGCTGCGAGAGCACCGGCAACGCGACGGTGGTGGCCGGCGCGTTGATCTGGTTCAGCGGCATCATCAGCAGCTGGAAGGCGCGGTTGTACAGGCCCAGCGCTTCGGCGCCGGTCCGCGCGCCGATGATCACCTGGCCGACGTTGCGGCTGGCATAGCCGAGCAACTGCGCAAGCATCAGGTTCCAGCCGAAGCCGAGGAACTGCCGCATCGGCGCGGCGCGGTCGTAGCCGCGGGGCAGCCAGCGCGCGCACGCCACGGTGAGCAGGAGCTGCACCCCGGCCTGCACGACCTGCTGCAGCACCAGTGCCCAGAATCCCAGCCCGGCCAGCGCGGCAGCCACGGCCGCGCACAGGCCGGCGACCTGTGCGCCCACATCGCTCACCGCCAACTGGCCAAAGCGAAGGCCGCGGCTCAGGTGGGCACGGAATTGGGTGGTCATGCCGCTGAGCAGGAACGTGACCGCCAATGCCTGCGAAATCTGCACCAGTGCCGGCTCGTGATAGAACGCGGCCAGCGCGTTGGCGCCGGCAAACACCGCCACGGCCAGCACCAGCCCGATGCCGGTGTTGATCCAGAACAGGTTGTCGCGTTGCTGCCGGCTGACCTCCTTGGCCTGGATCGCCGCCGACGACAAGCCGAAGTCGCGCAGGATTTCAGCCGCGCCGACGATGGCCGTGACCATGGCCATCAGGCCGTAGTCATGCGGAGTGAGGAGCCTGGCGAGCAGGATGATGCCGCCGAACTGCACAGCCACGCGCACGCCCTGCCCTGCCATGGTGACGAACGCGCCGCCTGCGGCGCGGGCACCGAGTCTGGGTACGGGCGGGGACATTCGCGCGGCCTCGCTGCTCATGCATAGGCCTCGCTGTCGTGGCCCAGCGCTTCGAGATAGGTACGGTAATGCTGCTGGCCGATCTTCCGCCAATCGCGGCGCGAAAGGTCGGGCGCGTCGCTGCGCGGCGCATCGCGCAGGCGTGCCAGTGCATCGACTAGCACCTGGCTGTCGAGTTCACCTCGATACAGATGGACCCAGCCCGGCCCGACTTCCTCGGCCACGGCGGCGTTGGATTCACTCCAGGGCGCCAGCACCGGGCGATGCAGCGAGAGGGCCAGCAGCAGCGTGCCGGAGTTGTGCATCTGCCTGTACGGCAGCACCACCAGTTCCGAGAGGCCGACCTCGCGTGCCAGTTCGGCATCGTCCACGTAGGCCAGGTGCGCACTGATGCGTGGATCGGCGGCGCAGGCATCCTCCACCGTGCGGCGCACCTGCGCGTCGGCGGGGTTGCCGCAGATGCGCAGCTGCAAGGTCGGGTCCGGCGTATCGCGCACGACCTCCAGCAAGGTCTCCACGCCCTTGTACGGGCGAATCAGGCCGAAATGCAGCAGGCGGCCGCGCTGGGTGGCCGGCTGCGGAAAGCTGGCGAACCAGTCGCTGTAATGGCCGTGCAGGATCGTATCGGTGAACGGCGGGCGTGCCGGGGTCACCGCATTGATGCGGATCCAGCGCCGCGTCAGGCGGTCCATCCAGCCGAGCAGCCATTGCTCGACGCGGCCCTGGCTCTCGTGCGGCTGCAGGTTGTGCAGCGTGCGTACCACGGGGGTATGGGTGAGCTGCAGGCGCAGCAGCAGCAGCGCGGCGCACGCGCGCTTGGCCCAGGTGCCGGCACGGCTGGGGTGGCGCATCAGGTATTCCGGCCAGTGCACGTGGAGCACGTCGTAGCGCGACAGCAGTGCCTGGCGCATGGAGAAATAGCGCAGGCCGACGTTGTCCGGCAACGAACGGTAAAGCTGGGTGAGATACGGGTTGGTCTTCTCGCCTGTCGGCTCGGTGGAGAACATCACCACCATCGACGGCGCGGCTTGTCGTGCGGCCATCACGCCACCTCCGCTGCGGCACGCGGGTCCAGGGCGAAGCGGTATTCGTCCTGGTACTGGCGCGCAATCTGCCGCCAGTCGTAGCGGGCGGAGAACGCCATCGCTTGCTCGCGCAGCGCCGGCAAGTCGGCATCGCTGGCCTCTGCCAGCGCCTGCACGCGGATGGCGGCGCCTTCGGCGTCGGCGGGCTGCACCAGCACGCCCAAGGCGGATTCGCGATGCAGCCGCGCGAACGGCGGGATATCGCTGAGCACCGGCAGCAGCCCGGCGCTCATGGCCTCCACGGCGGCAATGCCGAACCCCTCGTGGCGCGACAGGCAGACGAAGAACTGCGCCTGTTCGAGCAGCTTGGCCAATTGCGGGGGGCTGGGCGAGGACACCAGCTGCACGGCGTCCTCCAGCCCACGCGCGGCGATGGCCTGCCGCAGCGTGGCCAGGTCGAAGTCGTATTCGCGGCCGGCCAGCAGCAGGCGCCAGCGCGGATCGCGCCGGCGCAGCGCGGCGAGCAGGTCCAGGGTCTCCATCAGGCCCTTGTTGACCGACCAGCGCCCGAAATACACCAGCGTGCGACCGGCCTGCGGGCTGCCGCGCCCGGCGAACTTGGCCACGTCCACCCCGTTCTCGATCACCCGCAGGCGGTGGCCCGGCACGATCTGCGAAAACAACCGGCCATCGTTCTCGCTGGTGGCGATGACTCGCGCATAGGCGCGCGCCGAGGCACGGGTCAGCGTGCGGAACCACAGCTGTTTGAGGCGCGAGGCATAGGCCGTGTGGAAGAAGCCACCATGCGTGGAGACCACCATCGGCTTGCGGTGCAGCGGGCGGGTCATGGCCAGGAAGTCATAGAAGAAATCGATGCCGTGCACGTGCACCAGGTCGGCGCCCTGCAGGTGGGAGAGCACGGCTGGCGCCAGCGGGTAACGCGAGGACCCGCGATAGCCGATACGGCGAATCGCGATGCCGTCCACTTCGTCGTGCGTCTCCAGCCGCGCTTCGGGTGCGGTGAACAGGCGGTCCAGTGTCAGCACCTCGGCCTGGCCGCCCTGCTGCTGGTGCTGACGCGCCACGTTGAGCACGACCTCCTCCATGCCGCCGACGGAAGGATGGAACTGGCGAACCACGTGCACGACTCTCATTGCGAACCTACCTCGGGAGTAGCTTGGATCGGCGCGCGCGAGCGCGGGCCGGGTGACAATCCGAGCGTCCATGGCGCCCAGCGCGCCAGCACCACGCGCAGAGGTACCGCCGTGGCGATGGCCACGGCGCTGGCGAACACCGCCCAGGCCGGCCCGGGCGGCGCGGAGATGCCAGCCAGGGCGCGCACGCCGGACAGGAAGAACAGCACCAGGAAATGCGTGCACAGGATCAACAGCGTGTTGCGGCCGATCCACTGCACCCCGGGCACGCGCTGGATCCAGCCGCCGACATGCAGCATCAGCGCCGTGCCCAGCAGCGCAACCAGCAGGAACAGCGCCGGCCATTGGCCGAAGCGCAGCAAATTCACGTCGACCTTGCCATTGATCCAGGCCAGCGGCAGCCACAGCACCGCCAGCAGCAACGGGATGCCCCACCAACGCAACGCCGGGTGCGCCGTGGCCTTTTGCGCATGCCGCGCGAATGCCGCGCCGGCGGCGAAGAAGAACAGCGAGACCGGCAGCACGTCCAGGCCCCACGGCAGGCGGACGCCCTGCCCCGGGAACCACGCGCACCACAGGCACGCGACGACGGCCATCGCAGCGGCCAGCACGGCGGCGGGTAGGCGCTTGCCCAGGTAGTGGAACGCGATGGCGGTAACGAACAGCGCCGGCAGGAACCACAGCGCCGGCTGCACGTAGAGCCCTTCGCCGGTGCCCTGCACCAGGCCGGCCAGCGGGTCCCACCAGGGCAATGCGCCCCAGCGTGCGGCCTTGGCGCCGATATGCCGCGTCGCCAACCAATAGGCATAGGCCACGAAGAAGAAGAACACGTAAGGCACGACCAGCCCGCGGACGAGCTTGCCCCACGTTTGCGCATCGCCGCGCGGGCGGCCATACGCCGCACCCACCCAGCCGGAAAGGAAGAAGAACAGCGGCACGTGGAAACTGAAAGCCAGCAGCGTGTACGCCTGCGGCACGCCCTTGGCGTGGCCCAGCACCACCAGCACGATGGCAATGGCGCGGGTGGCGTCGATGCGCCCGTCGCGGTCGCGTGCCACCGTGTTCATGGCTGGTCTCCGGCCCGCGCCGCGCGCTCCCGCCACAACCGCCGCGCCGAGGGCAGCACGGGCGCGCCTTGCCACAGCCAGCCGCAGACGAACCACCACAGCGCGGCAGTCTTGATCGAGAAATAGCCGTTGGACACCAACAGGCTCAGCGCGAAGGCGAAGATCGCCAATTGCTTGAAGGTCTGTCCCTCCGTGCCGGGAAGGAACAGCAGGAACGAATACGCCAGCAGGAAGGCCATCACCCCGAAGATCGACTGGGAGACGATGAAGTACGCAATGCCGCTGTCGAAGTAGCGATACGCCGCATCCGTATCCAGCCCCAGCCAGGCTGGCAGGGAGAGGTGCGAGATCGAGTCGACGGTGAAGAAGATGCGGCCCAGCGTGGTGTCCTCGTAGGCCTGCACCCCCGCCGCGGTGACCAGCAGCCAGCCTCCGAACAGGACGAGGAGGAACAGTCCGAAGGCCAGCCGCTGGTCCACGCGCCGCAGGAAGGGGGCGAGCACCGCCATCAGGACGCAGGTGCCGGCGGCCAGGCGGCCGTCGGAGGCGACGATGAGGAAGCCGATCAGGCCGATGCTCAACAATTGTTTCCAACCGCTCAGCCAGCGCCGGAACGCCAGCAGCACGGCGGCAAAGAAGATGATGTAGTTGCCCATCGTCACCGGCTCGATGAATACCGAGGAGGCGCGAGGCAGGTTGCTCGAAGGCAGGAAGTTGCGCGCGCCGGGGCGCGTGGCACTGACGAACAGGTTGCTGTCTTCGTTCCAGAAGCCCGACGCGCTGAAGCCACGGGCATTGACGAAATAGCTCTTCGGGTTGACCACGTCGCCATAGGTGGTCGGCGCGGCCAACTCGAAACCGGCGACCAACGCGATCACCAGCGTCAGGCGCACGCACAGCTTCGGCACCGAACCGCGATACGCACAGCCAAGCACGAGGAAGGCGAAGGGAATCAGTGCATCGCGGAGGAACTTGGGGTCGAACTGCCAGGTGAGGAAGAATCGCAGCAGCACCAGTCCGACAATGAAGGCCAGCCCGCCGATCACCAGCGCGGCCCGCTTGCGGTCCAGCGACAGCACACCCAGCACGAAGCAGGCGCCATACAGCGCGAACTCGACGGCATAGGTCATCGCCGGCCGCACGGTGAACACCTTGGCGTTGATCACCGCAAGCAGGAAGTTGTACCCCACCGCCAACAGCAGCACGCACTCGATGGCCACGTTGCGCCAGCGCACGCGGTGCGCGACCTGCGGCGGCAGCGCCGTCGCCCACGCGGGCGACGGCGCCGGCACGCCGGCGTGGGCACCGATGGCCGACATCAGTAGGCGTTCTTCTGGCCGAGCACCCGTACCGCGGTCAGCACGATGATCCGCACGTCCAGCCACAGCGACCAGCGGCGGATGTAGTCCAGGTCGTACTGGATGCGCTTTTTCATCGTGCGCAGCTCCGGGGTTTCGCCACGGAACCCATTGACCTGCGCCCAGCCGGTGATGCCCGGCTTGACGTAATGGCGCTGCATGTAATGGTGGATCAGCTTCTCGTAGTGGGTGTTGTGCTGCGCCGCATGCGGACGCGGCCCCACCACCGACATGCTGCCGCCGAGCACATTGAAGATCTGCGGCAACTCATCCAGGCTGGAGCGGCGCAGGAACGCGCCGAAGCGGGTGATGCGGCTGTCATTGCGCGTGGCCTGCTGCACATGCTCGCTGTCGTCGTGCACGCGCATCGAGCGGAACTTGAGCATCCAGAACTCGCGTCCCCCCAGGCCGTGCCGGCGCTGGCGGAACAGCACCGGACCCGGCGAGCTCATCTTCACGCCCAGCGCGCAGGCCAGCATCACCGGCCACAGCACCAGCAGCGCCGCGACCGCGACGATCTTGTCCTGCATCGCCTTGGCCACGATGAAGTAACTGTCGCGATCCACGCCACCCTGGCGCAGGTTGATCACCGGCACGTTGCCGATCACCTCGCCGGACTGGTTGAGCATGCCGAAGTCGAACAGGTCCGGTACCAGCTTGACGTTGATCGGGTAGCGGTCCAGCCCTTCCAGCAGCTGCTTGATGTGGTCGCGCTCGCCCAGCGGCAGCGAGATCCACACCTGGTCGACGTGGTTGGCCTCCAGGTAGGCGATCAGGCCATCCGGGCTGCCCAGGCATGGCAGGTCCTCCTGGCGATGGTCGGCCAGGGTGAGGTCGTAGCGGCTGCTGAAGTACCCCACCACCTGCATGCCCACCCAGGGGTTGCGCGCGAGGTGCTGCTGGATCTTCATGACCGGGTGGCGCAAACCCACCACTACCACGCGCTGGGTATCCACCCCGCGGCTGCGCAGGTTGTTGAGCAGCATGCGCAACAGCGTGCGCGAGAGCAGCAGGCTGCCCAGCGCACCGGCGAACCACACGCCGATCCACACGCGCGACACGCCCTGGCCGAACTGCACCACGAGCGCATGCACCGAGAACAGCGCGAACACGCCGCCGAAGGCGGCACCGAGCACCAGCAGTTCCTGGCGCAGGCCGCGCCCGCGCCAGCTGCGATACAACGGGAAGGTGGCGAAACAGATCACCGCGTATAGCGCCGTCGTCCCGATGGCGACGCGATATGCCGCCGCCGGCACCCAGGTGCCATAGAGGATGCGATACGCGCACAGGGCGCTGGCCACCACCACGGCCACGTCGAAGACGCGCAACACCAGGTCCGCGGCGGCGGAGTATTTGGTCAACAATCGCGGCGAAGTCGCCGTATAGGTCGCACTGCTCAGATCGGCCAACAACATGGGAATGTCCTCCAAACCTTCCGGCGTCGCGCGCGTGGGGGAACACGCTGCGCCTTCAGGCCTCGATCGCCTGCCGCATGGATCAGCGACGCCCTCCTACGTCGACCCCGGATCCCGCGACAGCCCTTTTCACCCGGCGGTGCCCTCACCGCCGCCCGTCTGTTACATCCGCCACACCACCCTCCCGACCACGTTCACTGCGACTTGGAACCTAATCCATCGCGCTGCTTTGACCCTGAACCACCTGTCACCAAGTTGACCCGGGCACAACGTTGCCTGCATCACGCTCTTGCCGGTTCAGACGGATCGCGCAGCAGGAAACGCAGCAATGCCACCGCGATGCCGATGAACAGGCCGAACACCAGCGCCAGCGCCACATTCAGCGGCAGCTTCGGCATGTTGGGATTGCTCGGTACATCGGCGCCATCGACGATGGAGACGTTGTTGTTGCCCACGTTTCCGGCCACGCCGATCTCCTTGAAACGCTGCAGCAGCGCGTCATAGAGCTGGCGATTGGTGTCGGCTTCGCGCTTGAGCAGGTTGTAGCGGATCGAGCGCGTCTGCAGGTCCAGCTCATCACCCTTGAGCGCGGTGATGCGCTCGTTCATCAGCTGCTCCTGCTGGCTGTCGGCGTCGTACTGCGCCTTCAGCGCCTGGCGGATGTTGAGCACCTCGCCGTTGATCTGGCGCTGCACCTCGGTCATCTGCGACTTCAGGCGCTGCATCTCCGGGTAATCCGGCTTGAAGGTGGAGAGCTTCTGCTGGTATTCGGCATTGAGCCGGACCTGCTCGGCCCGCAGCTGCTGGATCAGCGGGTTGGAGATGACCTGCGGCAGCGCCATGCCGTCACCCCGGCTGGCCTGGCGCCAGGCGGCCTCCGACTTGATGCGCTGGTCCTGCGCGCCGGCCAGCAGCGCATTGAGCTCGCTCAGGTTCTGCGCGGGCAGCGAAGGCTTGTCCTCGCCTACCGGCACGATCATTTCCTGGCTGGAATACGCCACCAGCTTGCGCTCGGAGTCCTCCACGCGGGCCTGCAGCTGCTCCAGGCGCTCGGACAGGTACTTGGTAGCGAATGCGGAGGCCTGCATGCGCCGTTGCTGGTTGCTCACGATGAACACGCGAGCGTAGGCGTTGGCCACCTTGGCGGCCACGCGCGGGTCGGGCGAATCGAAGTTGATGCGCACCAGCCGGGAGTTGCGGATCGGCTCGATCTCCAGGCCATCGAGCAGCGCGGCCATCAGCGCGCGCTCCACCGCCGCCTGGCGTTCCGGCGACTGCTTGCCCCCTTCCGGGTGCGTGGCATCGAACTTAGCGGTGACCTTGTCCACCAACGGGCGGAAGTACGGGTCGTTCGCCAGTTGGGCCTCGCGCACCACCTGGCGGGCCAGCGAGCGGCTCTGCAGCAGTTCGTACTGGGTCTCGTAGAAGTCGCGATCCTGCGGCGATTCGGCCGGCATCAGGTTCTCGACATTCACCACGTTGAGCGCCTCGCGCTCGATCTGCAGGGTACTGGTGGCGCGATAGGAGGGGGTCATCAGCAAGGTGACGCCCAGCGCGACAAGCACGATGGCCGCGGTGATACCGACGATCAGCCAACGCTGCGCCAGCAGGGCGTGCCAGTAATCGCGCAGGCCCAGCTCGGGGTGATGGTGCACGTGGGTGTGCAGGGTCGGGGTGTCGTGCTGGGTCATCGGTAGGCCCGCCACACCATGACGAACGGCGTCAGCTCCAGCACCGTGCGCAGCAGCAGGCGCGCGTCCGAGCGATACACGACGACGATGTCGCCGCCATAGATCTCCGGGTCCGGCGACTTGCCATGCTCGATGTCACCGAGGTCGAAGCGCGCGATCATCTTCTGCCCCTGCACCGTGCGGAACACGATGATGTTGCCGCGGCTGGCGATGTTGCTCACGCCCTTGGCCTGGGCGATGGCCTGCTGCAGCGTGAGGTTGGCGCCGATGACCGGATAGATGCCGGGCTCGTCGACCGCGCCGGTGACGGTGACGCGGCGGCCGTTGGCTTCCTGCACGAATACCGACACCTGCGGGTCTTGCAGATAGCTCTTGCGGTAGCGGTCGGCGACTTCTCGTTCGAATTCCGCCACGCCCTTGCCGGCGGCGCTGACGCTGCCGATCAGCGGCAGGGTCACGTTGCCGTCGTTGTCCACGCGAATCTGTCGCTCGAGATCGTCGACCTGGAAGACCTTCACCAGAAGCACGTCGCCGGGCGAAAGCCGGTACTCCGGCTGCACCGTGGCCAGGGCCAGCGGGTCGGGCTGGGGCAGTTCCTTCGCCATGTGTGACGTTCCGTGGCATGCCGCCAGCAGGGACATCAGGCCGAGCGACAGCCACAACCGTGTCAGGCGTCTACTTCTGGTCGAGTAACTCATGCGTGGGGATCACCGCCTCGATCGGGTTTTTCGGGACGACCTCGTCCACTCCGACCGGCACGAAGCCAGGCAGCGGTGAACGCAGGTGATGGAGTTGCCTTGCTGCCGGTGACAGGCCACCGACGGATCGCCGACTTCAACGTTATGGGGGAAGCGTTGTTGCGTTAGGCAAAGCGTTGTTGCGACGCACTATGGCATAGAAAACGCTTTCGACAATCCCCCAGCGCCAAAAAAATGGCGCGCGTGGGGTTTTTGGTTCAAGTTCGTCTTTGCCATGTTCACGCGCCTTGCACGCGTGGCGAAAAAATGTGCACCGGCGCACGTATCGCTGCGCGATCCGCATCACGACATGCCGCAGATGGCGGCAATCTATTCCACGCCTCACTCCGGCTGGAGAGGGACGAAGCAGCGGCTTGGTTGCGATTGAAACTCCAATCGCGCAGCTTTCACGTGGCATGCACACGAGCGGGCGAGGACGTCAGCGGCGGCGCTCTGCTTCCGCATCACTCGGGATCAGGCCGGCCTGTTCCAGCATGGCCTGCAGGCGGCCGCGCACATGTTCGACGTCTTCGGCTGCGGCGTCGGCCCGGATGCGGTCGGCCTGCGCCTGGAAGGCCAGGAAATCGAAATCGGCATCCTCGTCGCTGCGCAAGTCCGGCAGCTGGTCCTGCAACGTATCCAGGCAGCGATCGATCTCTGCTCGGCTCAACATGGCACTCGCCCCGCTCGACAACACGATGGCCCCTGTGGCGGCGATCGTACGACAAGCGGCTGCATTGAATCTGTGCGCTTCAGGCATCCCGTGAAGACAGGGCGTCGCCGTCCGCAGGATGCACGCCGCCCATGCCCATTCCGCCCCCCATCCCGCCCCCCATGCCACCACCACCCCCGCCCCCGCCACCAGCGCGCTTGCCTTCGGCGGCGTCCTTGCCGCGTGCGGCCCCGCCGGTCCGGGTCGGGCCCTGCGAGGGGATGGACAGCGAGGAAGGGATCGGCGCCAGGTCCAGGGCCTGGCGGATGAAGTCGCGCAGCGACACCACCAGCGCGCCGGTCTCCACGGGACGGCCAGCGACCATTTCGGTGGCCGCGTGCGCAGCCAGCCGCACCTGCTCCTCGGTGCCGAGCAGCACGACGTCCGAAAGTGCCGCTTCCACTGCATCGCGGATACGGCGCCGCCTGTCCGAGCCGTTGCTGGCAGAAGCCTCGCCCTCGCCTTCCAGCGGCGGCCGGGACCGCAGTTCCCGCAAGTGGCTCGGATCCACGCTCAGCTCGCCGGTGAAAGAACCGCCCAGCACCTTGTAGGCGGCGATCAACGTCTTCAGGCGTTCGTTGATCTGCCGGTTTTCGCGCTCGCGTCGCCGTTGCAGCGTCTGCATGAAAACCAGGCGTATGCCCACGGCGACGAGCGACACCACCACCAGCCCGAACAACGTGGTGAGCAGCGCATTCCAGGAACTGAAGTCGAGCATGTTGCGCATTGGCGATCTCCCTGCCACCGGGGCAGCACGATAGCCGATGGCGTGGAAGGGCCGTGCATGCGCCTGCGCCCTGCGTGGCAGCCGCGGCGACATGTGCCGGCTGCACCGGCGCGCCGGCCGGCGCGCTCATCCGCTGGCGGACACCGGATCCAGTCCGTAGGACCAGCCTTCGCGCCAACGCGCATCGCTACCCTGGATGCGCACGCCGGTCAGCGCGCCCGTGGCCCGGTGGGCCGCACGCGCCTGGGACCGCGCGTACTCCAGCGCCTCATCCTGCAGCCTGAACTGCCTTGCCGCACCAGCGGCCAGGATGCCCTCCCCTTCGCGCACCGCCCATCCGTTGATGTGCATCATCACGTACCAATACTTGCGCTCCATGACGCGACCTCCCCTCATTGCCGCTACCCCCGGGGAAAGTAGATCGCAGGCAACGCAGAGGTGTTACACGGATTCGGCAAGGCCTCCCGGTATCGGATTTCGTTCGGGTAGCCGCAGGGAAGCGCTGCCGGTGCCTACTGACACGCGCAACGGGCGGTGACTCAGACCAGCAGCACGCCAGCGACCAGAAGCACCACGATGGTCGTGATGAGGAACGACGCAAGGACGAGCCAGAACGCTCGAAGCCAAGCCACGTCGTTGAGCGCGCGAAAGGCAGTGGTTCGCGCCCATAGATACCACGCCACGGCAACCAGCTGCAGTCCGATGCCGACGGTGCTCCATCGCCCCACCGGCGCCATGGCGAGAAGATTGCCGGCGGCGAGTACCAGGACGAATGGCATGCCAGGAATGCCTGGATCGAGAACGGCTCCCGAAGTGTTTCCCGCGTAATGCGGATGCGCTGTCTCCGCAAAGTGCCTATGGCTGCCCCGAGGGCGTAGATGCATGCGACCGCCAAACGCGTGAGCATCACGCCCTCCTCGGAGCCGAACAGAATCCTTCCCACGGGCGAGGTGGTGGGCGGTAAGGCGACCCTGAGTGCCAATTCCAGGGCATGCCCTATCGCGACCGTGAGAATCAGCATCAGGACTGGACTGATCGTCTCCTGAAAGCGCCCTTCCAATGGCTTGGCTAGTTCCGACAGCGTGTAACGGGCGATCTCCCCGGGATGCCACAGGATTTTCCAGAACGTTCTTGGGTAGAACACCAGCCATCCGACGAGTTCGTAGAGGAACTCTTCGAGGGTTCGCGCTGCCGACGCCCTCATGGTCGACAGGCAGAAGAAAAAATGGCCCGCGTCTTAGCGACGCAGGCCATTGATGCCACTTGATTTGGTCGGGGTAGCCGGATTCGAACCGACGACCACCAGTCCCCCAGACTGGTGCGCTACCAGGCTGCGCTATACCCCGGAAGGTTGGTGCACCGCCCCTGCGGGCGGCCTGCGATTATAACGGCTTCGCACGCCGTTGTCGCTCGACTTCAGCGACGCAGCAGCTGCAGGACTTCTTCCAGCTCCATCCGCACCTGCTTGATGATCTGGTTGCTCAGCGCCGATTCCTCGCGCGCACCGGCGCTGTCCAGGCGCAGGCGCGCGCCGCCGATGGTGTAACCCTGTTCGTAGAGCAGCCCGCGGATCTGCCGCACCATCAGCACGTCATGGCGCTGGTAGTAGCGGCGGTTGCCGCGGCGCTTCACCGGCTCCAGGCTGGGAAATTCCGTTTCCCAGTAGCGCAGCACGTGCGGCTTGACGTCGCACAGCTCGCTCACTTCACCGATGGTGAAGTAGCGCTTGGCCGGTATCGGCGGAAGTTCGCGGTTACTGCCCGGATCCAGCATAGGTCTCCACCCGTTCCTTGAGCTTCTGTCCCGGACGGAAGGTCACCACCGTCCGCGCGGAAATCGGAATTTCCTCGCCGGTCTTGGGATTGCGACCGGGCCTCTGGTTCTTGCGCCGCAAGTCGAAGTTGCCGAAACCCGACAGCTTCACCTGGCGTCCCTGCTCCAGCGCATCGCGCAGCACGTCGAAGAACGCGTCGACGAACTCCTTGGCCTCGCGCTTGTTCAGACCGACTTCGTCGAACAGGCGCTCGGCCATTTCCGCTTTGGTCAATGCCATGGCATGCCCCCTGTTACCGCCTCAACTCCGGATCCGGGCGCGATGCTCGCGCTCGACGGCGGCCACCACATCGGCAACCACGGCCTCCACGTCCCGATCCGTGAGCGTGCGCGAGTTATCCTGCAAAATCAAGCCCATAGCCAGACTCTTGAAGCCGGCTTCGACGCCGGGGCCGACGTAGCGGTCAAACAACAGGACATCGCGCAGCAGCGGGCCAATGCTGGCACGCACGGTGGCGGCCAGGTCCGCCCAAGCCACCTGCTCGGGCACCAGGAAGGCCAGGTCGCGGCGCACCGAGGGGAATCGCGAGAGCTCGCCGGCGCGCGGCAGCGCGCGGGCCGCCAGCGGGGCCAGGGCCAGCTCGAACACGACGACATCCACGTCGATTTCCAGCGCCTTGGCCAGCGCCGGGTGCAGTTGGCCGATCCAGCCAATGCACTGGCCGTCGCGCCAGACGTCGGCGGAACGGCCCGGATGGCCATACGGGCGCGTGGATACCCGGTATTCCAGTACCGCGCCACTGGCGGCGGCCAGCGAGGCCAGGTCGCCCTTGAGGTCATGGAAATCGACCTTGCGGGCCGGCTCGCCCCACTGCAGCGCGACGGCGTCGCCGCACACCGCGGCGGCCACGTGCTGGGTTTCAACCGGCGCGGCGGCGACTTCGGACGGGGCGGCGAACACCTTGCCGACCTCGAACAGCCGCACGCGGCCGGCCTGGCGGGCGGCGTTGCGGCCCAGCGCGGCGACCAGCCCCGGCAGCAGTGCCGGGCGCATCACCGCCAGCTCGGCGCTGAGCGGGTTGGCCAGCGGCACGAGCCCATCCTGCAACTGCCACTTGGCCAGCAAGTCGGCCTCGACAAAGGCGTAGTTGATGGTTTCCTGCAGGTCGCGCGCGACCAGCTGGGCACGCACGGCCGAGTCCTCGAGTACCGTCTCGCTCGGCATGGCGATGCGGCTGGCACCACCGGGCAACGTGGTCGGGATGCGGTCGTAGCCGTGGATACGCGCCAGCTCCTCGATCAGGTCTTCCTCGATGGCGATGTCGAAACGGCGCGTCGGCGCGGTGACCTGCCAACCGGCGGCTTCCGCCTCCACCTGCATGCCCAGCGCGCGCAGGATGCGCTCGATCTCGGCATCACCAATTTCAAGTCCGAGCACGCGGGACACGCGCGCGCGGCGCAGGCCAATGCGCGCGGCCACCGGCAGGTGCTGCGGCAGATCAACCTGGATGACCGGGCCGGGCGTACCGCCTGCCAACTCCAGCACCAGGCGCGTGGCCAGTTCGATGGCCTGCGGCGGCAGCTGCGGATCCACGCCACGCTCGAAACGGTGGCCGGCATCGGTATGCAGGCCGAGCTTGCGGCCACGGCCCATGATGGCCGCCGGCTGGAAGTGCGCAGCTTCGAGGAACACGTTGGCGGTGGCGTCGGTGACGCGGGTGTCGAAGCCGCCCATCAGGCCAGCCAGGCCGACCGGGCGGTCGGCATCGGTGATGACCAGGAAGCTTTCGTCGAGCGTCACCTCGCGGCCATCGAGCAGCTTGAGCGCCTCGCCCGCGCGCGAACGACGCGCGGCGACGGGTCCCTTCAGCGTATCGAGGTCGTAGGCATGCATCGGCTGGCCGAGTTCGAGCATCACGTACTGCGTGATGTCCACCAGCAGCGACACCGGGCGCACGCCGCTGCGGCGCAGGCGCTCGGCCATCCACACGGGGGTGCGCGCGGCCGGGTCGATGCCCTCGATCACGCGGCCACAGAATCGCGGTGCTTCCGCGCCGGCGTTGAGTTCGACGGCGATGCTGCGGGAAGAGACCGCCGGCACCGCGGCAATGTCCATCGCCACCACTTCGCTGCCGCACGCGGCGGCGACGTCGTAGGCAATGCCACGCACGCTGAAGCAATCGGCGCGGTTCGGCGTGAGCTTGATCTCGATGCTGGCGTCCGGCAGGCCGAGGTAGTCGGCCAGCGGCGTGCCGACGGGCGCGTCGTCCGGCAGCTCGAACAGGCCGGAGGCATCGCTGTCCAGGCCCAGTTCCTTGGCCGAGCACAGCATGCCGTTGGATTCCACGCCGCGCAGCTTGGCCGCCTTGATCTTCATCTCGCCGATCTGTGCGCCCACCAGCGCCAGCGGCGCGACCAGGCCCGGGCGCGCGTTCGGCGCACCGCACACGATCTGCAGGCGCTCACCGCCGCCGGCATCGACCTGGCAGACCTGCAGGCGGTCGGCTTCGGGGTGGCGTACCGCCCCGACGATACGCGCCACCACCACCTGGCCCAGCGAGGCGCCGAGCGGCGTGACTTCTTCGACCTCCAGGCCGATGGCGGTCAGGGTCGCGGCCAGCGCGTCGCGGTCGGCGTCGGTGGGGACATGGCTGCGCAGCCAGTTTTCGGAGAATTTCATGGGGAGCCGGGATCAGGAAGCGAAAGGGAAGGACGTTCGACTCAGGCGAACTGGCGCAGGAACCGCACGTCGTTCTCGAAGAACGCGCGCAGGTCGTTGACGCCATAGCGCAGCATCGCGAAGCGCTCCACGCCCAGGCCGAACGCGAAGCCGGTGTAGCGCTCCGGATCGATGCCGACCGCGCGCAGCACGTTCGGATGCACCATGCCGCAGCCGAGCACTTCCAGCCAGCGTGTGCTGCCGTCCGGCTGCTGCCAGGCGATGTCCACTTCCGCGCCGGGCTCGACGAACGGGAAGTAGCTGGGACGGAAGCGCATCTCGAAGTCGCGCTCGAAGAACGCGCGCACGAATTCGGCCAGCGTGCCCTTGAGGTCGGCGAAGGTCGAATGCTCGTCGACCAGCAGGCCCTCGACCTGGTGGAACATCGGCGAATGGGTCTGGTCGCTGTCGCTGCGGTAGACCTTGCCGGCGGCGATCATGCGCAACGGCGGCTGGTGCTCGCCCATGTAGCGCACCTGCACGCCCGAGGTATGGGTGCGCAGCAAGCGGCCATCGCCGAAGTAGAAGGTGTCGTGCATGGCGCGCGCCGGATGGTGCGGCGGGAAGTTCAGCGCCTCGAAGTTGTGCCAGTCGTCCTCGATCTCCGGGCCGTCGGCGAGCTCATAGCCCAGCCGCGCGAAGATGCCGGTGATGCGTTCCAGCGTGCGACTGACCGGATGCAGGCCACCGCGCTCGGCACGACGGCCCGGCAGGGTGATGTCGATGCGCTCGCCGGCCAGGCGGGCGTCCAGGGCGGCGGCATCCAGCACCTGGCGGCGCTGCGCCAGCGCTTCGGACACCGCATCGCGGGCCAGGTTGATCGCCTCGCCGGCTGCCTTGCGCTGCTCCGGCGGCAAGGCGCCGAGCTGCTTGAGCTGGGCGGTAATGCTGCCGCTCTTGCCCAGCAGGGCCACGCGCAGGTTTTCCAGGTGCTCGGGCGCCTGCGCCGCGGCGATATCCGCCAGCGCCTGTCCGGTCAGGGTTTCGATCTCGCTCATGGGCTTGCCACGTGTCCTGCTTGCAGTGTCCGTCCGGCATGCGCCGGCACAAAAAAGAATGGGGAAGGACTCGCGCCCTTCCCCATGCATTGGTCCTACCTGGACACCCGCGCCACGCGCGGGCGACCGGAACGACTTATGCCGCCAGCGCGCCCTTTGCCTTTTCAGCCAGCGCCGCAAAACCCGCCGCGTCGTGCACGGCGATGTCCGCCAGCACCTTGCGGTCCAGGGTGATGCCAGCCTTCAGCAGGCCGTTCATGAAACGGCTGTAGCTCAGGCCGTTGATGCGGGCAGCCGCATTGATGCGGGTGATCCACAGCGAACGGAAGTTGCGCTTCTTCTGCTTGCGGCCGATGTAGGCGTACTGCTGCGCCTTGATGACCGCCTGCTTGGCGACGCGGAAGACCTTGCGACGGGCGTTGTAGTAGCCCTTCGCCAGGGTCAGGATTTTCTTGTGCCGGCGACGCGCCTGCACACCACGCTTAACTCGTGCCATTGTTCAGTCCTCAGAGGTAGGGAAGCATGCGGTCCAGACGGCCCGCGTCCTCGGCACGAACGTGGTTCGTCTGCCGCAGGTTGCGCTTCCGCTTGGTCGCCTTCTTGGTGAGGATGTGGCTACGGTTGGCGTGGCCAGCCTTATACTTGCCGGAAGCGGTCTTGCGGAAACGCTTGGCCGCCGCCCGGTTGGTCTTGATCTTGGGCATTGCTATGTCCTTGATGGTTTTTATGTCACTGACCAGGGCGGTGGCTCGCGCCACACTTTCCGTCCATGCCCTCGCCTGCTTGTAAGCTCTTGATTCCTAAGGAACAACAGCCGGTCCTGTCACCGTTTGCACGGCAATCCCGACGGATCGGGCCGCAGATTATGCCCGGGTCGGGAAAGTCTTGCAAATCAGCGGGTTCTGCATGACGGCGCGGTGGGCGCCGTCCAGGGCCGGTGGGGTGCCACCGGCCGGAGCTGGATCAGCTCTTCTTCTTCGGCGCGATCATCATGACCATCTGCCGGCCTTCCAGGCGCGGGCGCGATTCGATCACGATGTCCTCGCCCAGGTCGGCCTCGATCCGCGCAGCCATCTCGCGGCCGAGTTCCTGGTGGCTCATTTCGCGGCCACGGAAGCGGATGTTGACCTTGACCTTGTCGCCTTCCTCCAGGAAGCGGCGCATGTTGCGCAGCTTGATCTGGTAGTCGCCCTCGTCCGTGACCGGACGGAACTTCAGCTCCTTGATCTCGACCTGCTTGGTCTTCTTCTTGGCCTCGTTGGCCTTCTTCTGCTGCTCGAACTTGAACTTGCCGAAGTCCATGATCTTGCAGACCGGCGGGTCGGCCTGGGGCTGGATCTCGACCAGGTCGAGCCCTTCCTCTTCCGCCTTCGCCAGCGCTTCGTCGCGCGACAACACGCCGATCATCTCACCGTCGCTGCCGATCACGCGGACGCGCGGCACACGGATTTCTGCATTTCGGCGGTTCTGTTTGTTGTCAGGTGTACTGATGTTGCAATCTCCCAGGGGAATCGAACCGGCGCTTCCGGAACATCCAGACGGCCGGGGTTGGCTTACGCGGCGCGCTCGGCACGCAGGCGTTCGGCAAAGGCTTCCAAGGACATCGTGCCCAGATCCTCGCCCGAACGGGTGCGTACCGCAACGGCGCCATTGTCCCTCTCGCGGTCGCCGACGACCAGCAGGTAGGGGACGCGCTGCAGCGTATGCTCGCGAATCTTATAACCGATCTTCTCGTTGCGCAAATCGGCCTGGACCCGGAAGCCTTGATTTGCAAGGGTTTTCCGAACCGATTCAACGTATTCAGCCTGCGCATCGGTGATATTGGCCACCACCACCTGCACCGGGGCCAGCCAGACCGGGAAGGAACCGGCGTGGTGCTCGATCAGGATGCCGATGAAGCGTTCCATCGAACCCACGATGGCCCGGTGCAGCATGACCGGGTGCTTTTTCTGGCTGTTCTCGTCCACGTACTCGGCGCCGAGGCGGCCGGGCATCATGAAATCGACCTGCATGGTGCCCAACTGCCAGGTGCGGCCGATGGCGTCCTTGAGGTGGTATTCGATCTTCGGGCCGTAGAAGGCGCCCTCGCCCGGCAACTCCTGCCATTCCACGCCGGAGGCGCGCAGCGCCGAGCGCAGGGCGTCCTCGGCCTTGTCCCAGGTGGCGTCGTCGCCCAGGCGCGAATCCGGGCGCAGGGCGATCTTGATCTGGATTTCCTCGAAGCCGAAGTCGGCGTAGACCTTCAGTGCCTGCTCGTGGAACGCGCGGACCTCGCCTTCGATCTGCCCCTCGGTGCAGAACACGTGGCCGTCGTCCTGGGTGAAGCCGCGCACGCGCAGGATGCCGTGCAGCGCGCCGGACGGCTCGTTGCGGTGGCACGAGCCGAACTCGCCGTAGCGGATCGGCAGGTCGCGGTAGCTGTGCAGGCCCTGGTTGAACA
>JAEWJB010000144.1 GCA_023386795.1 Pseudomonadota bacterium | reverse complement strand
CTCCTACAGGGGCCTCCACGGCGGCGGCATCCACGGCTACCGGCGCGACTACAGTTGCCGGCGCCGGCGCCGGCACCGCTTCGGCAAGCAGGTCGAGCAGGTAGTCGTCCAGGACTTCGGCGTTCATGCCGCCTGCTCCATCGCCTGGGCGTCTTCGGACACGATCCATTCCAGCGCCCGCCGGTAAGCCGACAGGCCGCGGCCGGGGTAGTCACCCGGCACGGCCGGCTGGGTCAGGGTCTCCACGGCGCAGATGCGCGTGTCCACCGGGATGGCGTCTTCCCACACGCGTTGGCCGTAGCTGGCCTGCATCTGCTTCAGCGTCTCGGTGCCGGCGCGGGTGCGGCGGTCGAACAGCGTCGGCAGGATCGACACCGGCAGCGGACGCCGGCGCGAGCGCTCGACCATGTCGGCGGTGCGGCTCATGCCGGCCAGGCCGTGCAGCGCCAGCGGCTCTGCCTGGGTCGGGATGACCAGCCGGTCGGCCGCGGCCAGCGCGTTGATCATCAGCAGGCCGAGCGTGGGCGGGCAGTCCAGCAGGATGTAGTCGTGGTGGCGCGCATGCCGGGTCAGCGCGTTCTGCAGCGCCAGGCCCAGGCCGGGCTGGTTGGCGCTGCGGCGTTCCAGCGTAGCCAGCGCGGTCTGCGCGCACACGTAGGAAAGACCCGGAATGCTGCTCTCGCGCAGCAGGCCGGACAGGTCGGCCGGCGGCGTGGAGAACAGGTCCAGCACGCCCTTCGGCGGCGGGTCCAGCGGCACGCCGAACGCGCGGGTCAGCGAGGAGTGCGGGTCCAGGTCGATCAGCAACACGCGATGACCGAGCGCGGCCAGGCCACGGCCCAGCGCCAGGGTCGTGGTGGTCTTGCCTACGCCACCTTTCTGGTTGGCGATCGCCCAGATACGCATCAGTTCACTCCTTCGGTCACGGCAGGAGCCACGGCAGGGCCGTGGCCCGGATTCGACGGGCCGCCCGCCACCGGCAGCGGGGGCAGGTCGGGGCCGGCCTGCAGTTGCGGACCCGCCGGGGGTTCCGGCGCCAGGTTCGCTGCCGAGTCGGCGAGGATGATCAACACCACCCGCCGGTTGGCATTGCGGCCAGCCTCGGTGGAGTTATCGGCACGCGGGCGGAATTCTCCATAGCCGACCATGGCCAGGCGCCCCGGGCTCAAGCCCTGGTCGGCGAACAGGTGCACCACCGAGGCCGCGCGTGCCGCCGACAGTTCCCAGTTGGACGGGAACTGCGAAGTGGCAATGGGCTGGTTGTCGGTATAGCCCTCCACGCGCACGCCGTTGGGCGTCTGACGCAGCACGTTGGCCAGCAGCGAAAGCGTCTGCCGCGCGTTCTGGTCCAGGCTGGCCGATCCGGTGTTGAACAGGATGTCGCTGTGGATCTCCACTTCGATCCACAGCTCCGAGCGACGCACGCTGATCAGGTTCTTCTCGATCAGCGGCGACAGCGCCTGGCTCAGCTGCGCGCTCACCGCGTCGAGCTGGCGCTGGGCGCGGGCGAGCTGGTCCTGGTTGCGCAGCGAGACGGGCATGCGCATCTGCGAGGCCATCGAAGGCAGCAGCGTGGGGTCCGGGCTGGGCGAAGGCGCGGTCGGGCCGCTCTTGGCGCCGGACTTGATCGGCGAGGGGCGGTCCCAGTTGGCGCCTTGCAACTGGTTGTTGCCGACCTGCACGGGGTTGATCGTGCGCGGCGCACCGCCGAAGGCGGCGGTGAGCGCGTCGGCCATCACGCGGTACTTGCCTTCGTTGAGCGAGGAGATGGCGTACATCACCACGAAGAAGGCCAGCAGCAGCGTCATCAGGTCGGCATAGGGGATGGCCCAGGCCTCGTGGTTGGCGTGCTCGTCATGGGCGTGGCGACGACGGGCCATGGCTCAGTGCAGGTAACCGTTGAGCTTGGATTCGATGTTGCGCGGGTTCTCGCCTTGGGCGATGGCGATCAGCCCCTCGATGATCATCTCGCGCTCGCCGCTGCTGCCGTGGATGACGCTCTTGAGCTTGGCGGCGATCGGCAGGAACAGCAGGTTCGCCGAAGCGATGCCGTAGATGGTGGCGGTGAACGCGGCGGCGATGCCGTGGCCGAGCTTGCTCGGGTCGGCGAGATTCTTCATCACCGCGATCAAGCCCAGCACCGCGCCGATGATGCCCAGCGTCGGGGCGTAGATGCCCATGCCCTCGAACACGCGCGCGGCGGCCAGGTCGTGCTTTTCCTGCTGCTCGACCTCGATCTCCAGCATGCGCCGCATCTGTTCCGGCTCCACCCCGTCGACCAGCATCTGCAGGCCCTTGCGCAGGAAGGCATCGTCCTGCCGGGTGACCTGCGGCTCCAGGCCCAGCAGGCCCTGGCGGCGCGCGATGTTGCTCCACTCCACGATCTGGTTGATCAGCTCCTCGCGATCGCTGGCCGGCGGGCTGAACACCCAGCCCACGATCTGGAACGCGCGCTTGAACACCGCGGGCGCGGTATGCAACAGAATCGCGGCGATCGTGCCGATGATCACGATCACGAACGCAGCCGGCGACCACAGCGAGGCGATGCCGGCGCCCTTGAGCACGCTGCCACCGACCAGGGCGGCCAGTGCGAGCACGATTCCCGTAACGCTGAGCTTGTCCATGAACCGGTTATCGGCGGCGAGCGGCCCCGCTTGAAGGTTTAGTCCGCGGGGGACGACGGGCGTCACAGTTCCGGGTATACGGCTTCTGCCGGACCGGGGCGGCGTGGGAAGCTCGCGCTGGGGATATGCCGGGGATGGGAGATGGACACGAGGACGGGTCGGCGCACGCGCTGGCCGGCTTATCTGCTGTGCGTGCAATGGGGCGTGGGGGCGCTCGCGTTGTGCTGCACGGCGTGGTGGGGAGAACTGGGCGCGGGCGGTTGGGCGATCTGGGGATTGATGGCGGTGGCCGCGGTGGCGCTGGCGGGGTGGTTCGCCGGCCGGCGCTGGGGACCGTGGCTGGCGATGCTGCAGTGGGCCGTGCAGGTACCGGTGCTGGCGACGGGTTCGTTCCAGTGCTTCCTGTGGTTCGGGCTGCAGCTGCACCTGAAGATGGAAGTGGGTCCGGTACTGGTGGGCGTGAACGTCTACGCGCTGGCGCTGCTCGCATGGACGCTGTATCTGCAGCAGCGGGTGGCGATCCATGCCAGGCAAGCAAGATCAGGCATGCCGGCGGTGGCCGAAGCGGAAGGCTGAGCGAGGCGTAGGTGCCGGGGCGGGAGCCTGGCACCCGGCGACGGAGATTGCACGGCACAAGCGCGTGCGCCTGCGGTTCGATGCCGCCCGCCGCCGTCAGTCGCTGGCGCGCAGGCCATCCACGTCGAGGATCAGCGCCATGCGCCCATCGCCGATCAACGTCGCGCCGGCATAGCCCGGCAGCCCGCGCAGTGCGCGCGGCAGCGGCTTGATGACCACTTCCTCGCGGCCCCGCACCTGGTCCACCACCAGTCCGAAGCGTGCTTCACCGGCCTGCAGCAGCACGACGGTAAGCAATGCGGCGGGCGAGGGCTCCACGCCCAGCCAGCGGCGCAGATCGACCAACGGCAGCGTATGCGAGCGACGGTCGAGTACCGCGCGGCCGTCGAACCAGCCCAGGGAGGTCTGCGGCGCGTGCAGCACTTCCACCACGCGGGCCAGCGGTAGCGCGTAGACATGTTCGCCGGCTTGCACCAGCAGGGTCGGCAGGATGGCCAGCGTCAGCGGCACGCGGATCATGAAGCGGCTGCCACGGCCCAGCTCGGACTGGATCTGGATCGTGCCGCTCAGTTCGCGGATGCGCGATTGCACCACGTCCATGCCGACGCCGCGGCCGGAGATATCGGTGACTTCGGCCTTGGTCGAAAAACCCGGCAGGAAGATCAGGTGCAGGCATTCGTCGGTGCTCAGCCGCGCGGCGGCTTCGGCGTCGATCAGGCCCTTTTCGCGTGCCTTCTCGCGCAGGCGTTCGGGGTCGATGCCGGCGCCGTCGTCCTGCACTTCGATGCTGACGTAGTCGCCTTCCTGCTGTGCAGACAGGCGCACATGGCCGCTGCGCTGCTTGCCGGAGGCCTCGCGCAGCGCGGGCGATTCGACGCCGTGGTCGATCGCATTGCGCACCAGGTGGACGAGCGGGTCGGCCAGCGCCTCGACCAGGTTGCGGTCCAGTTCGGTCTCCGCGCCCACCAGTTCCAGGTCCACTTCCTTCTGCAGCGAGCGCGCCACGTCGCGCGCCACCTTCGGGAAGCGGGAGAACACCTTGCCCACCGGCTGCATGCGCGTGCGCATCACCGCCGACTGCAGGCGCGCGGTGGCGATGTCCAGCGTGCTGACGGCGCGGTCCAACTCCTCGTCGCGCAGGCGCGTGCGCAGCGTCTTGAGGCGATTGCGCGAGAGCACCAGTTCGCCGATCAGGTTGACGATCGCGTCCAGGCGCTTGGTATCCACGCGCACGGTATGTTCGACTTCCGCGGCCGGCTTGGCGGCGGCCGCCGCCTTCGGAGCGGCCGGGCTGGCCGGTGCCGGCGCGGGGTTCGCCGGCAGCGGCTTGGCGCCGGGTGCCGCATCCCCGTGCAGTGCGTCGAGCAGGTGTTCGAATTCGTCCTCGCTGATGAGGTCGCCGCCGCCCATCGCCGCCACGGGCGCAGCAGCCACCACCGGCGGCGCGCCATGCGCGTCGAACTGTGCGATGAGAGCCGGCGGCGCGTGCGTGGGCTCGCGCCCGGCCGACACCGCGTCGAGCATCGACTGCAGGTAGTCCAGTGACTGCTGGGCGGCATCGAAATGCTGCGCCAGCAGGGAGATTTCCCCAGAGCGCGCCTTGCCCAGCGTGTCTTCGGCCGCGTGGCACAGCTCCACCATCGCGTGGATCGCCAGGAAGCCGGCGCCGCCCTTGAGCGTGTGGAAGCCGCGGAACACCGCGTTGAGCTGGTCCGCGTCGTCCGGTGCCTGTTCCAGCGACACCAGCTGTTCGCCGAGGCGGTCCAGGATTTCCTGGGCCTCGATGATGAAATCCGCTGCGATGTCGTCCGGCACGGCACTCATGGTTTACAGCCCCAGCGTGGAAAGCAGGTCGTCGGCGTCCACCTGCGAGACGGCGTGGCGGTCCAGGCCGTTCACGGCCGGGCCGGCCAGGCCGCTCTTCTCGCCCTGCGTTTCCTTGGGCGGCAGGCCGAGCGCGCCGAAGCCTTCATGGACGCGACGCACGATGCCGGCGACGCGGCGGATGATCTGGCCGGTGAGGTCCTGGAAGCTCTGGGTGAGCGCCATCTCGGTGAGGTTGTGGCGGATCTTGTCGAGGATTTCGGTTTGGTCGCCCTGCAGCCCGCCGGCGGCCAGCTGGTCGGCCAGCGTGCGGCATTCCTCGGCCAAGTCCAGGGTGCGGTGGCTGGCCTGCTCGGTCATCGCCACGACGTGGTCCAGGCGTGCGCAGGCATCGTCCAGCTCGCCGGCCTCGTTCGGCACGGTGGGCAGTTCGCCCAGCGCCTGGCCCAGCTCGCGCGCCAGGCGGCTCAGGCCCTGCATCATCGGGCGCGTGCGCCACGCGGCGAGCGTGTCGATTTCCCGGCGCCAGGCACTTTCATCGCCGCTTTCCAGCGCGTCCAGCGCGCCCTGCAGCCGCTCGATCAGCAACTGGCGTTCTGCGTGTGGGTCGATCGTGTTCATCAGGCGGTGGCCGTCAGGCGTTCGAAGATCTTGCCCAGCTTCTCCTCGAGCGTCTGCGCGGTGAACGGCTTGATGATGTAGCCGTTCACGCCGCTCTGCGCGGCCTCGATGATCTGCTCGCGCTTGGCCTCGGCGGTCACCATCAGCACCGGCAGCGTGCGCAGCTTCTCGTCGGCGCGGATCGCCTTGAGCAGCTCGATGCCGGTCATGCCCGGCATGTTCCAGTCGGTGACGACGAAATCGAAGGGGCCCGAACGCAGGGCGGCGAGGGCGCTGTTGCCGTCCTCGGCCTCGGCGGTGTTGGTGAAGCCCAGATCGGCGAGCAGGTTCTTGACGATGCGACGCATCGTCGAGAAGTCGTCCACGATCAGGATCCGCATGTTCTTGTTCACTTCAGGCTCCAAAAGCGTTGGGAAGGGGAAGGAAGGAAAACGTAGCCGCCAAGCATACGGTGCTGGCGCGCGTCGATCCCGGTTCCGCGTTCCGTTTCATTACTCATCGTCTTCCACGCCGGCATCGGCCAGCTCGAAGGTCTTCAGTCGTCCGCGCAGGCGCACCACCGCCTGGCCATGGATCTGGCACACGCGCGATTCGCTCACGCCGAGCACGGCGCCGATTTCCTTCAGGTTCAATTCCTGCTCGTAGTACAGCGACAACACCAGTTGCTCGCGCTCGGGCAGCTGGCCGATGGCCTTGCCCAGCTCGCGGCCGAACTCGCCGCGCTCGAACAGCTGTTGCGGGTTGGGCCCGCCACGCGCGATGGTGTCCAGCTCGCCATGGTCCTCCACGCGCGACTCCAGGCTCAGCACCTGGCCGCGCGCGGCGTCTTCCATCAGCCGCAGGTATTCGGGCAACGGCATGTCCATCGCGGCGGCCACCTCGGTGGCGGCGGCGGCGCGGCCGGTGCTCTGCTCGATCTTGCGGATCGCCGCGGCAGCGTCGCGCGCGCGGCGGTGCACCGAGCGCGGTACCCAGTCGCCGCGGCGGATCTCGTCGATCATCGCGCCACGGATGCGGATCGAAGCGTAGGTCTCGAACGAGGCGCCCTGGTCGGCGTCATAGGAGCGCGAGGCCTCGATCAGGCCGATCATGCCGGCCTGGATCAGGTCGTCGACCTCCACGCTGGCGGGCAGGCGCGCGGCCAGGTGGTGGGCGATGCGGCGCACCAGGTCGGCGTGCTGGGTGACGCAGTCGGTCGCGTCGCTGGCACGCTGCACGGCGCGGTACTGCGCGGCGGCGTTCATGCCGCCACCCCGCGCTGGATGATGCGCTCGACGAAGAACTCCACGTTGCCGCGCGGCGCGGTGGGCGCCTGCCAGCGCGAAGTGCGGCGGGCGATCTCGGCGATCGCCTGCGCCGACGGGCTGGCCGGGTAGGCCTTGATGACCGGTTGCTGGCGCTGCACCGACAGGCGCAGCCAGTCGTCCTGCGGCACGTGGCCGAGGTAGTTCAGCGACACGTCGCCGAGGAACTTCTCGCACACGCGCGAAAGCTTGTCGTAGAGCAGGCGGCCCTCGTTGGGGTCGCGCACCATGTTGGCGACGATCTGCAAGCGGTCCACGCCGCGTTCGCGCGAGAGCACCTTGATCAGCGCATAGGCGTCGGTGATCGAGGCCGGCTCGTCGCACACCACCACCACGGTGTCCTGCGCGGCCTGGCAGAAGGTCAGCACGCTGTCGGTGATGCCGGCGGCGGTGTCGATGACCATCACGTCCAGGTCGCGCTCCAGCTCGGAGAACACGTTGACCAGGCCGACGTGCTGCGCCGGGGCCAGTTCGGCCATGTGCCGGCGACCGGAGGCAGCCGGCACCACCAGCACGCCGCCGGGACCTTCCAGCAGCACTTCTTCCAGCGTGCAGCGGCCGGCGATCAGGTCGGCCAGGGTGAACTTCGGCGACAGGCCGAGGATCACGTCCAGGTTGGCCAGGCCCAGGTCGGCGTCCAGCAGCAGGGTGCGCTTGCCCATGTCGGCCAGCGCCACGGCGAGGTTCGCCGAGAGGTTGGTCTTGCCGACGCCGCCCTTGCCGCCGGTCACGGCGATGGTCCGCACCGGGCCCAGGGGCTCGCTACGGGTCGCAGTCAGCGGGAAGGCGTTGGTCAGCTTGGCGTATTCACGCGACGGCATGGTTCTGCTCCGGAGTACAGGGCTTATCGGCAGCGCGGCGCAAATCTTCAAGGCGCAGCACCAGGCTGGCCGCATTGGCCCGGTGCAGGTCGTCGGGGACGCGCTGGCCATCGGTGACCCAGGTGATCGGCAGCTGGTGGTCCACGACCACCGACAGCGCACTGCCGAAACGGCCGGTCTCGTCCAGCTTGGTCAGCACCACGCCCTGCGGGCGAGCGGCGGCAAAGCGACGGACCACTTCGTCCAGGTCGGCGAAGTGGGCATTGGCCGGCAGCACCAGCAGCGAGGTCACCTGGCGCGCGCCGCGCAGCCAGTTGAGCTGGGCGGCCAGGGCGCGGTCGCGCTGGCCCATGCCGGCGGTGTCGATCAGCACGAGCTTGTAGTCGGCCAGTCGTTCGAGCAGGTCGATCAGGCCCTGGTCGCTGTCGGCCTCGTGCACGGCGATGCCGAGCTGGCGGCCGTAGCTGTAGAGCTGTTCGCGGCCGCCCACGCGCTGCGTATCGGTGGTGACCAGGGCCACGTCGCGCGGCGCGTGCTCGGCGGCGAAGCGCGAGGCGAGCTTGGCGATGGTGGTGGTCTTGCCGGCGCCGGTCGGGCCGACCAGGGCGATCACGCCGCCGGTCTGCAGCGGGTCGATCGGGGCGATCGGCAGGCGCTTGGACAACAGGCCCAGCATCAGCCCGCGGCCGCGCGGCAGTTCGGTTTCCGGCGGGATCTGCAGGGCGATGTCGCGGGTGAGGCCGGCATCGAAGCCGTAGTCGTCCAGCAGTTCCAGCGCCTGGGCGCGTACCGGCGAGCCGCGCAGGCGTTCGTCGGTGAGGCGGTTCATCTCGCGCTCGATCATCTGGCGCATCAGCGCCAGCTCGTCGCGCAGCTGCGCCAATTGTTCGTCGCTCTGCGGCGCGGGCGTGGCCGGCACGGCTGCCAGGACCGGTGCGGCGGCAGCCACCGGCACTTCCGGCGCCAGGGGCGCGGGCATGGCGATGCGCGGCAGCGAGGTGCCGAGGTCGAAGTCGTTGTCTGCAGCCGGCTCGGCGCGACGCTTGGCCGGCACCGGCTTGTCGTCCACCTGCGCGGCGGTGGACGGGGTCACCGCGCTTGCCACGGCGGCACGGGGTGCGGCGGCCTGCGCGAAGGTGGCGAAGATCTCTTCCGGGATGGCGTCGGTGCGCTCGGGCGCGGGCATCGGGGGCACCGGGAACACGGCGCGTTGGCCCGTCGTGGCGGTCGCGCGGGCCGGCTGGCGCTCGGCCATGGCGGCGATC
>JAEWJB010000122.1 GCA_023386795.1 Pseudomonadota bacterium | reverse complement strand
GTCAACATGCGCCAAGAATGGCCGCCATTGAGCGCCAACAGCGCATCGGCCGCCGCGGGGCCCGCGCTGCCGGCGGGATAGTTCGGGAAATCGCTTGGCGCTTCCTTCCACGCATCGAGGATCGGCTGCACGATGCGCCACGCTCCCTCCACCATCGCCGCATCCTGGAACAGGCCCGATTCGCCGTTCATGCAGTCGCGCAACAACTGCTCGTAGCCAACGGTGTATTCCTTGGGGAACCAGTCGCGGTAGCGGAAGTCCATGCGTACCGGCGCCAGCGCCACTTGCGGGCCAGGCCGCTTGACGTCGAACTGCAGCGAGATGCCCTCGTCCGGTTGGATCTGCAGCACCAGCCAGTCCGGCCCGTAGCCACCGACCTCGGTGCTGCGAAACGGAGCCAGCGGCGCGGGCTTGAAGCGGATGGCGATCTCGGTGGTGCGCTCGCGCAAGCGCTTGCCGGTGCGCAGGTAGAACGGCACGCCGGCCCACCGCCAGGTATCGACCTGCAGCTTCATCGCCACGTAGGTCTCAGTATTGGAGTCCTCCGGCACGGTGTCCTCCTCGCGATAACCCGGCACCGCAACACGGTTGATCGCGCCCGCCGCGTACTGGCCGCGCACCACGTCCTCGGGCTTGAGCGGGCGCACTGCCTCGATCACCTCCGCGCGGCGGCGATGCATGGCCTCGGTGGTGAAAGCAGCCGGCGGCTCCATCGCGATCATCGCCAGCAATTGGAACAGGTGGTTGGGCACCATGTCGCGCAGGCAACCGGTGGGGTCGTAGAAACGCCCGCGCCCTTCCACGCCGATGGTCTCGGCGGCGGTGATCTGCACGTGGTCGATGCGGTCGCGGTTCCACACCGGCTCGAACAGGCCGTTGGCGAAGCGGAAGGCGAGGATGTTCTGCACCGTCTCCTTGCCGAGGAAATGGTCGATGCGGAAGACCTGGTCTTCCTGCAGCACGCGCGCGACGATCTCGTTGAGCCGGCGCGCGCTGGGCACGTCATGCCCGAACGGCTTCTCCACGATCACCCGCTTCCAGCCGTTGCCCTCCTTCTGCTTCACCAACCCGGCCGCGCCGAGGTTGAGCAGCGCCGGCTCGAAGAAGCGCGCGGCCGTGGCCAGATAGAACAGGACGTTGCCCTCGGTGCCGTAGCGCGCGTGCATCTTCTCCAGCAACGTGCCGAGCGCGTGGTACGCGTCCAGGTCGGTGAAGTCGCCGCGCAGGTAGTGCATGCGCTCGCGCAGCCAGTCCCACGCCTGCGTGTCGAAGCTGTCGCCCTGGAACTCGGCATCGCGCGCGCCGAGCAGCTCGCGCATCTGCCGGCCGATGTTGCTGCGCCAGGCGCGTTCGCTGATGTCGCCGTGATCCACGCCGATGATGGCGAAGTGATCGCCCAGCGCGCCGGCGCGGCGCAGGTTGTACAGCGCGGGCATCACCAGGCGACGGGTGAGGTCGCCGCGGGCACCGAACACGACGATGATGCAGGGAGGCACGGCCGGGTTGGCAGTCATGGGTGGCGTTCCTTCTCTCCGGAAAGACCATGCAGGCGCAGCGCGCTGTTGACCAGGGCCACGTGCGAGTACCCCTGCGGGAAATTGCCGAGCATGCGGCCGCTGCGCGGATCGTACTCCTCGGCCAGCAGGCCGACGTCGTTGCACAGGCCGACCAGGCGAGCGAACAGGGTGCGCGCCTCGTCCAGCCGGCCCAGCAGGGTGTAGTTGTCGACCAGCCAGAAGCTGCAGGCGACGAATACGCCCTCCCCGGCAGGCAGGCCATCGGCCTCGTCGTCGGCGTGGTAGCGGCGCACCAGGCCATCGAGGGTGAGGCGTTCGGCGATGGCATCGGCGGTGGCGGCCACGCGCGGGTCGTCCGGCGGCAGGAAGCCCACCAGCGGGATCAGCAGGCAGGCGGCATCGAGTCGGTCCGAGTCGTAGCTCTGCACGAAGTAGCCGTCGGCATGCACGCCGCGCTCGAGCACTTCGGCGCGGATGCGATCGGCCAGCACGCGCCAGCGCGCGCGCTGTTCCGGCGTGGAATCGCCGAAGCCGTCGCGCGCGCCGCAGTCGAATGCCAGCCACGCCATCACCTTGGAATGGACGAAGTGACGGCGCGCCTCGCGGATTTCCCAGATGCCTTCATCCGGCGCCTGCCATCGCTGTTCGAGCTGTTCCAGGTAGACGGTGAGCATGCCGCTGCCCCACGTGGGCGGCGGCACGCCCTTCTCGTGCGCGTAATGGAACGCGCCGATCAGTTCGCCATACACATCGAGCTGGAACTGCCCGGCCGCCGCATTGCCGACGCGTACCGGCTGCGAGCCTTCGTAACCCGGTAGCCACGGTACCGACCATTCCAGCAAACGGCGCTCGCCCCACACGCTGTACAACGCCTGCAGCTGGTCCGGCGAGCCGGCCACGGTGCGACGCAGCCAGTCGCGGAACGCCTCGGCCTCGTCGTGGTAACCGGCAGTGATCAGCGCCACCAGCGTGAACACCGAATCGCGCAGCCAGCAGTAGCGGTAGTCCCAATTGCGTTCGCCGCCCAGTCGTTCGGGCAGCGACGTGGTGGGTGCGGCGACGATGGCGCCGGTGGGTAGGTAGCTCAAGCCCTTGAGCACCACCAGCGAGCGCCTGACCTGCGCATCCCACGGCCCGGCGCTGTGGCAGCGGTCCGACCAGCGATGCCAGAAATCCTCGGTCTCGCGCAGCGCCTGCAGGGGATCCAGCGGTGGCGGCGCCTGCTCGTGCGAATACCCGTGGCCGAGCACGAACCAGGTGTGCCCGCCCTCGCGCAGGGTGAAGTCGACTTCGGTAGCCAGGTCATGGCCCACCAGATGCATCGGCGTGCGCAGGGTGACCCGGTCGGGGCCACATATCGCCTGGATGCCATCGTCGATCTGCGTCACCCACGGGACCGAATGGCCGTAGTCGAAGCGCAGCAGCACGCGCATGTGCAGGTCCACCTGCCCGCGCGTGCAACGCACGATACGCACCAGGTGCGTGTGCACTTCCTCTTCGTGGCTGGTGACCATGAAGTCCAGCAGCTGCACGCTGCCGGTATCGGTGTCGAACGTGGTTTCCAGCACCAGGCTGCCATCGCGGTACTGGCGCGTGCTGCGGTACGGCGCCTTGGGCGCGAGCTTCCAGCAGCCGTGTTCCTCGTTGCCCAGCAGCGCGGCGAAGACCGCGTCGGAATCGAAGCGCGGCAGGCACAGCCAGTCGATGGTGCCGTCGCGGTCCACCAGCGCCGCGCTGCGGCAGTTGCCGAGCATGGCGTGGTCCTCGATGCGTGCTGCCGTCCCGGTCATGCGGGCTCCATCGCCGGAAAGCGGCAGTCTCACATGGGGAATGTGAGCATTTGATGCAGCGACGGGGAAGCGATTGGGAAGCTGCGTTGCGGCCAGGATTCTTGCAGAAGCGGCTTCAGCCGCGACCCCGGGGTGTCACCACACGGGCGAAGTCGTGCCTTCCGACGACGTGCCGGACGGGTTACCGGCTCTCGCGCAAGAAGCGCGCCATCGACGACACGCCCGGCACCGCCGGCTCGAACTGGCCAGCCACATCGACGAAGCCGCGCATGATCGCGATCTCGCGCGGCGTGCGGTTCAGGCCATCGCGGCGGTCCGGGTCGGCGCCGGCGCGCAGCAGGCGCTGCACCAGCGCCGGCAGGCCATGCAGGGCGGCCAGGTGCAGCGGGCCGAAGCCGCGCGGATCCTGCACGTCCAGCGAAACCCCTTCGTCGAGCAGGCGCTCCACACCGGCCAGCACCACCTGTTCGTCGCAGCGCGTACCCGGTTCGGCGCGCGCGCCCAGCAGCAACAGCAGCGGGCTGACCTTCCCTGCGGCGACCTTCTCCGGGTCGGCACCGGCCAGCAACAACGTATCGAGCAGGGCGAGCAGGCGCGAGCGGTCGCGCGCGGTGAAGCCGTACAGCGCGGCGCAATGCAGCGGTGCCAGGTCCTGCGCGTCACCAGCATGCACGTCGGCCCCGGCGGCGAGCAGGCGCGCGGTGATGTCCGGCAGGCCCAACGCGGCGGCGAGCATCAGCACGGTCACGCCGCCTGGCAGGCGGTGTTCGATCTGCGCGCCAGCGTCGAGCAGCGCGACGACGATATCGGTCTGGCGCATGCTCACCGCGGCCGAAAGCGGCGTGGCGCCGCTGCTGGCAGCGTGCTGCGGGTCGGCGCCGCGTGCGAGGCACAGGTCGACGACGGCGGCGTGGCCGCTGCCGGCGGCGCGCAGCAGCGCGGTGCAGCCCTGCGCATCGACGGCGTCGACCGGCAGGCCGAGTTCGATCAGGCGGCGCACGGCGTCGGC
>JAEWJB010000072.1 GCA_023386795.1 Pseudomonadota bacterium | reverse complement strand
AGCCTTTCTAAAGCATCTGTAAGCTCTATAGGTGATGTAGTTAAGGTTAATATAGATGTTCCTATTATTAAGAATAATAGTCTTAATGTCATAAATATAGCTATATTAATTCCCTCTTCATATACTTTTATAAACTTCCAACTAAATAAAAGTGTATCGCTTGTTCCTTTTATCATAAAAATATTCAGTATAGCTGTTATTATTATTAAAGTCATAACAGGTTTAATTCCCTTAAAGTAGAACCTAGGAGATACTTTAGAACTAATTATTGCAGATGCTATAAATGCCACTACAAAAATATAACCAATAAATTCATTTATTATAAATAACGACACAATAAATAATATTGCAGATATTATTTTTGTCCTAGGATCCAATTTATGTATGAAGGAATCTCCAGGAACGTATTGCCCAATAGTTATATCTTTTATCATTTTAAAATCCCTCCCCTAGTTCTTCCTTAAAATCTTAATAAGATCTTCCTTAGCTTGGTCAATTGTAAATATATCTTTATCTACTTTAAAACCTTTTTCTATCAATGCCTTTATTAAGTAAGTTACCTGAGGAACTGCTAATCCAACACTCTCTAGTACTTCACTTTCCTTAAATACTTCTTTAGGCTCTCCATCTAATATAATTTCACCCGAATTCATTACTATAACTCTATTAGCAACTTTGGCTACGTCCTCCATACTATGAGATACTAATACTATAGTCATTCCATATTCTTTGTGTAACTTTTGAATCTGTACTAATATCTCATCTCGTCCCTTAGGATCTAATCCTGCGGTAGGTTCATCTAATATCAAAACCTTAGGTTCCATTGCAACTACACCTGCTATAGCAACTCTACGTTTTTGTCCACCACTTAACTCAAATGGAGATTTATCTTTATAAATCTCATAATCGAGTCCAACCATATTCATGGCCTTGATTACTCTTTTATGTATTTCTTCTTCACCTAATGCTAAGTTCCTAGGCCCAAATGCAATATCTTTTTCTATAGTTTCTTCAAATAATTGATATTCAGGATATTGGAACACTAACCCTACTTTTTTTCTTATTTCACTTAGCTTAGCGCCCTTCGCAGTGATATTAGTTCCATCTACTATTATTTCTCCAGAACTGGCTTCCAATAATCCATTTAGATGTTGGATTAATGTTGACTTACCTGAGCCTGTATGACCAATTAATGCCACAAATTCACCTTGTTCTATATCAACAGATACATTATTTAGTGCCTTTTTCTCAAAAGGTGTCTTAGGCATATATATATGAGTTAATTTGTTTACTTTAATTGACATAATGCATTCACCATCTCATCTACATTTAATATTTCGGTACTAATATTTATACCTTCTTTTTGAAGTTCATAAGCTAATTCCGTAACCTGAGGAACATCCAGTCCTATTTCCTTCATTGTCTTAACTTTTGAAAACACTTCTCTTGGATTTCCTTCTAGAACAATTTTACCTTGTTCCATAACTATAACTCTATCTCCTTGAGCAGCCTCATCCATATAATGTGTTATAAGCACTATGGTAATTCCTAAGTTTTTATTTATTTCTCTTATGGTATTCATAACTTCTTTTCTACCTGATGGGTCTAACATAGCAGTAGGCTCATCAAATATTATGCACTCTGGTTGCATAGCTAATATCCCAGCTATAGCGATTCTTTGTTTTTGTCCCCCTGACAATAGGTGAGGTGCATGCCTTCTATATTCATACATTCCAACTTTTTTAAGCGCTTCATCTACTCTAGCTCTTATTTCCTTAGACTCGACCCCTAAATTTTCAGGACCAAATGCTACATCTTCCTCAACTATAGTTGCAACTAATTGATTATCTGGATTTTGAAAAACCATTCCTGCGGTTTTTCTAACTTCCCATAAATTATCTTTATCTTTAGTATTCAAACCTTTAACATATATTGCCCCCTCAGTGGGTAATAATAACGCATTTATATGTTTTGCAATAGTAGATTTTCCTGATCCATTATGACCAAGTACTACTAAAAATTCTCCTCTTTTAACTTCTAGGTTCACACCATTTAATGCGTAATGTTCTTCTCCATTTTCGTGCGAAAAATATTTAAAACTAATATCTTCACATTTAATGATTTTGTCTTCCATGCTATTCGCCCCCTTAGTTATATAATTATTATAAAATCTATAATTGAATATATACTTTATAATAATTATATCTAAGTATGATAAAATGGGGACTAAGTATATACTTAATCCCCTCTATATTATACTAACTCAAGTATAACTACTTCTGCTCCGTCTCCTCTTCTAGGACCAACTTTGAACATTCTAGTGTATCCACCATTTCTCTCAGTATATTTAGGAGCAATTTCTTCAAATAATCTTTTAACTACAGCTTCTTCAGTAACAAAAGATAATACTTGTCTTCTAGCGTGAAGATCTCCTCTTTTAGCTAAAGTAATCATCTTTTCAGCAAGACTTCTTGCTTCTTTTGCTCTTGTATCTGTAGTTTCTATTTTACCATGCTTTAAGAAGCTTGTAACAAGGTTTCTTAGCATAGCTCTTCTTTGGTCTGTTGGACGACCTAACTTACGATATCCTGCCATGATTCTACCTCCTTACTCGTCACTTAGTCTTAAACCTAAGCCTAATTCCTTAAGTTTTCTCTCAACTTCTTCGAGAGATTTTTTACCTAAGTTTCTTACTTTCATCATATCATCCATTGATCTCAATGCAAGCTCTTGAACAGTATTTATACCTGCTCTCTTTAAACAGTTATATGATCTAACTGAAAGATCAAGCTCTTCAATAGTCATCTCAAGGACTTTTTCTTTTTTATCTTCTTCTTTTTCAATCATTATCTCCATGTCATTTGTATTATCTGTAAGTGACATGAAAAGTTTGAAGTGTTCAATTAAAATTTTGGCTGAAAGACTTATAGCTTCATCTATCTTGATTGTTCCATTAGTCCATATTTCTAATGCTAACTTATCATAGTCAGTAATTTGACCAACTCTTGTATTTTCAACTGTAAAGTTTACTCTTTTTACAGGAGTATAGATTGAATCTATTGCTATAGCGCTTAATGGTAATGAATCTGACTTATTTTTATTTTGAGTCACATATCCTCTACCTCTGTTAACAGTAAGCTCCATATATAATCTTCCATTTTCGTCTAGAGTAGCTATATGCATATCTTTATTAACTACTTCAACGTCTCCATCTGTTTTAATATCTGCACCTGTTACTACTCCAGGTCCTTTAGAATCAATGTAAATAACCTTTGGTCCTTCTCCATTCATTCTAAGAGCTAACCCTTTAATATTAAGGATAAGTTCTGTAACATCCTCCTTAACACCAGTAACAGTAGAAAACTCATGTAGTACTCCATCAATTTTAACAGAAGTAGTAGCTACACCAGGTAATGATGAAAGAAGTATTCTTCTTAACGCATTTCCCAGAGTAATTCCATATCCTCTTTCTAATGGTTCAACTACGAATTTTCCATAAGTACCATCTTCACTTTGTTCTATACATTCAATTATTGGTTTTTCTATTTCTAACATGCGCAAAACCCTCCTTTTTATAATGTGGCAACCTTATTATGAGGGCAACTGATTCAATATTTGCAAAGGAGAGAATAACCCCCTCGCAAATAGCATATTATTACTTGCTGTATAACTCAACGATAAGAGTTTCATTGATTGCAGTATCAATGTCTTCTCTTGCTGGCATAGCAATTATTTTACCTTCAAAGTTTTCAGGTGTTGACATTATCCATTTTGGTAATGTTTTTGGATTTTCAGCAAATACTTTGAACTTTTCAGTTCCTCTGCTTTTTTCAGATACAGAGATAACGTCGTTAACACTTACTTTATATGAAGCAATATCAACTTTTTTACCGTTAACTAAGAAATGTCCGTGATTAACTAATTGTCTAGCTTCAGTTCTAGATGCACCGTATCCTAATCTGAATACTGCGTTATCTAGTCTCATTTCTAGTAACATAAGTAGGTTTTCACCTGTTATGCCTCTCATCTTATCTGCTTTTTCATAGTACTTAGAAAATTGCTTTTCAAGTACTCCATAAATTCTTTTAGCTTTTTGCTTTTCTCTTAACTGCATTCCGTAGTTAGAAAGCTTCTTTTTACTAGCTCCATGTTGTCCTGGTGCGTAGCTTCTTCTCACGAAAGCACATTTATCTGTATAGCATCTATCTCCTTTAAGAAATAGCTTAGCGCCTTCTCTTCTACACAATCTACATGATGCTCCAGTATATCTTGCCATTAATTACACCTCCTATGATGTTTCTACTACACTCTTCTTCTTTTTGGTGGTCTACATCCGTTATGTGGAATTGGAGTAACATCTTTAATTAAAGTTACTTCTAATCCTGCTGCTTGTAAACTTCTTATAGCAGCTTCTCTACCTGATCCTGGACCTTTTACATATACTTCAACACTTTTTAATCCGTGTTCCATAGCTGTTTTAGCCGCTGTTTCAGCTGCCATTTGAGCCGCAAAAGGAGTACTCTTTCTTGACCCTCTAAATCCTAACGCACCCGCTGATGACCATGATAATGCATTACCAACTGCATCAGTTAAAGTTACGATAGAGTTATTGAAAGTTGACTTAATGTGAGCTGCTCCATGTTCAACATTTTTTCTTTCTTTTCTTCTTCTAGTTTTCTTAACTTTTGCTGCTACCATTGTCTTCCCTCCTTACTATTTTTTCTTATTAGCAATAGTTTTCTTTGGACCTTTTCTAGTTCTTGCATTTGTTTTTGTTCTTTGTCCTCTTACTGGAAGACCTCTTCTATGTCTCATTCCTCTATAGCAACCAATTTCTACTAATCTTTTTATGTTAAGTGCTATTTCTCTTCTTAAATCACCTTCAACAACTAAATTCTTGTTGATGAAATTTCTTATAGCGTTAACTTCGTCTTCGTTTAAATCTCTAACTCTTGTATCTGGGTTTACTCCAGTTTCTGCTAATATTTTGTGTGCAGTTGGTAAACCAATTCCGTATATATAAGTTAGACCTATCTCAACTCTTTTTTCTTTTGGTAGATCTATACCAGCTATTCTAGCCATTAAAACTTACACCTCCTGGTAATTAAATTCCCTTTTCAATGTGATAAATATATATAAATAAAACTTCAGGTCAATAGAATTATATTCTATCGTCAGCCGCCCTAAAATTCATTTATCCTTAATTAAATGCCTATCTAATGATATTTTAGAATGGAAAAAAAGTCAATAAATTTTGCATTCCATTCTATCAAATTTTTATAAATTTTCTTTATATTAGCCTTGTTTTTGCTTGTGCTTTGGGTTTTCGCAAATAACCATTACTCTACCTTTTCTTCTAATGATTTTGCACTTTTCGCAAATAGGCTTAACTGATGGTCTTACTTTCATCGCTAACCCTCCT
>JAEWJB010000159.1 GCA_023386795.1 Pseudomonadota bacterium | reverse complement strand
GGCGCGGCGGCAGCAGGGCGTCCCAATCGGCCGGGGGCACCGCCTCGGGCAGGCGCGCCAGCGGCTCCACGCCTTGCGCACGCTGCCAGGCCAGTGCGACTTCCCCGCCCTCGCGCCACAGCAGCAGGCGCGCCGGCGAGAAACCCAGTCGCCATTGCCAGCGCGGCGGCAGCCAGGCCAGCAACGCCGCCTGCCACCAGCGCCAGAAACCGCCGGCACCCGGCGGAATCCGCAGGCCGATGCGCTCGAGACTTTGCCGCCACGCGGTCATTGCACTGCCGCTCCCTCTTCCCACTGCAACACGGTGTATGCCGAATCGCGGGCGACCGCACTGCCGGCACGTACCACCGCCCGCAGCACCACCTCGCGTCCCTCGCCCAGGCGTGCCCGGCTCTCAATACTATAAGTGCCCGTCCCCGCCGCCATGGCCGCCGGGTCGACCTGCGTCACGGAAGCGCCCACCGGCGCCTGCCGGGCGGCCAGTACCGGGGCCGGGTCGGTTCCCATCGCCGTGAGCACCGGGCCCGGCGCGAACGCGGCCACCGGCTGCGCGCGCTGGCTGTGGAGGGTGACGTTCGGCAGCAGCCGCCGGTAGAGGTCGGCATCCATCCCGAGCACCAGGCGCAGCTCGCCCAGGCTCTCGAACGGAGCGTCCTTGGCGCCGTAGGGCAACCCGGCGGCGGCGTAATCGGCATCTTCGGCGCCATTGGGGGCCTGCAGGCTGTCGGCGTCGCGCCAGTCGACGATGGCCGCGGCGATCGCCTGCGCGCGCGACGGCTCGGCGCCGAGCGCGCGTACCAGGCCGGCCAGCAGCGCGGGCGGTGCGGCGTTGAGATCGACCTTGCCGCCTTCATCGACGATGCGCACCTCCACCGGCACGCCATCGAACGCCCATGCATAGGCCCGGCCGTCGGGCCGCCAGCGTGTCGCCGGCTCCCCACGCAGGCGCCACAGGGCATATTCCATTCCCGCACGGGCCACCATCTGCCCGCGCACGCTGCCGCGCAGCACCGCCTCCTGGCCGTGCTCCACCCGCGCGGCCAGCGCGAAGGCGCCCACCATCGCGGTAAGCAGCACGATCAGCCAGAGCACCAGCACCAGGGCCACGCCGCGCATGCCCCGGTTCATAGCGAGGTGCGCTCGGTCGTGGCCTGCGGCAATGCCACCAGCAGGGAAGGCCAGTCGCCTTGCGCGTCGCGCAGGTCGATGCGCACCCAGCGTGGCAAGCGGTCGCTGTCGGTCCACTGCGTCTGCCAGTCGCCCAGGCGGCGCTCGCGGGGATCGAAGCCGCGGTAGGAGAAGCGCGCCTCGACCAGCCCCTCGGCCAGTGGTTCGGCGGGCACCGGCTTGGCCTGTGCAAGCGTCTCGCCCGCCTGCACCTGGGTCAGCTGGATTTGCAGGCGGCGCGCGGCGCCCTGCCCTTCGACCCGGATGTCATGCAGGTACGGGCCGCCGTAACCGAGGTAGTCGGGCACGTCGGCCACGAAGCGCATGCGTTGTGCCTCGCCGATGAAGCGCTGCGGTTGTTTCGTGGACGGATCGCGCGCCATGACCACCGGCAAGGCCGCCGAGAGCCGCTGGCGCAGGAAACCTTCGATGGTGCGCATCCGTTCACTGCGCGCGGCGATCGCCTCGCCGCGGCCGCCGATCGTGCCGGCCGAACGCAACGTGGCGAACGCCAATGTCAGCCCCGCCGCCAGTAGCACGGTGGCCAACAGCACTTCGATCAGCGTGAACCCGGCGGCGCGTGGCCTGCTCATCGCGTGCCCCCGTCGAGCGCAGGCGGCACCAGCCGCAGGCTTCGCCAGCGCAGTTGCTGCTCCGGCGCTTCACCCCAGCGCACCACCAGTTCCAGTTGCATCAGCTGCGGATCGACCGGCGACACCGGCTGCGTCGTGGCCGGCGGCTGCGGGTCCACCCACGGCTGCACGTCGAGTTGCCACGCATAGCGGCCCTCTTCCCAGCGCCCTTCGCGATGCTGCGGGCGCAGCGGCCCCTCCATTTCAAGCCCGGCGAGCAGCGACTGCGCATGCAGCGTGGCGCGGCTGGCCTGCTCGGCCGCGCGCACCTGCCGCGCCCCTCCGGACAGCGTGCCGATCAACAGCCCCAGTGCCAGCGCGAGCAGCGCGAAGGCGACGATCACCTCGATCAGCGTGTAGCCGCGCTGGTACTTCATGGCGAGGCCTCGAGCCGGCCGCTCCGCACCTCGCCGGTGATCCAGGCCACGTCGATGCGCCAGCGCGCTTGTCGCGCCGCCAGCTCGATGCGCCCGCCACTGGACGCGCCATCGGCGAAGAAGCGGATCGCGCCCGTCCCCTGCCGCGGCTGCACTTCGCGCGCGCCGGTAAAGGCAATGCGCAGCTGCGCCGGCACCTGGCCACGGTGGCCCAGCGTGCTCGACCAGCGGCCGCTGCGCGGATCGATCTCGAATTGCTGCGGCACGCCGCTGGCCATCGCGCGCGTGCGCACCAGCCGCAGCTCCGATGCCAGCTGCTTGCCATTGGAACGCAGGCGCAGGCCATCGATGCCACCCCCGAGCACGCCGGCGGCGAGCACGCCAGCCACCGCGATCAACGCGATCACCAGCAGCATCTCCAGCAGGGTGACGCCGCGCGCGCGCGAACGCCTCAACCGCGGGCCGGGGGCCATGGCGGCTTACTCGTAGACGATGTCCGCGTCGTAGCTGCTGCCCCCGGGCTGGCCATCCTTGCCCAGGCTGATCAGGTCGAACGGCCGGCCGGTACCCGGCACGCGGTAGTCGATGGGGTGGCCCCAGGGGTCGTTGAGTTCGGCCGGCTTGGCATAGGGGCCAAGCCAGCCGGCCGCGCCTGCCGGCTGGGTGACCAGCTCGTCGAGCTTGGTCGGCAGCTTGCCGGTGTCGAGCTGGTAGTTCTCCACCTTGCCGGCCAGCGTCTGGATCTGCGACCTGGCCAGGTTGGCCTTGCCGCGGTCGGCGCCGCCGAGCACGCGGCTGCCCACCAGGGTGAGCACCGCGCCGATCAGCACGATGACGATGATGATCTCCAGCAGGCTCATGCCGGACTGGCCGCGCGGCGCTACGGCGGGTACGAAACGGCGTCGGTGGATCATGCGGGCTTCCTGGTCTGGGTCGAAGGGAATGCGGTGTGCGAGGTTAGCGGGCGGCCGCGGCGATGGCGATGGCAAAACGGCCGACCGCCTGTTCAGCCGATGGCATTGGTGAGGTCGTACAGCGGCACCAGCACGGCGATGATCACCCCGCCCACCACGCCGGCCAGCAGCAATGTCAGCAGCGGCACCAGCGCGGCGAGCAGGCGGTCGATGGCCTGCGCGGTTTCCTGCTCGAAGGTGTCGGCCACGCGCAGCAGCATCGTATCCAGCGCGCCGGATTCCTCGCCGACCTGGATCATCTGCAGCGCCAGCCTGGGGAACTGCTTGCCCCGCCCCAGCGCGCTGGCCAGGCCATGGCCGTTGCGTACCTCTTCGGTGGCGCGCTCCACCTCGGCCGCCAGCACGCGGTTGCCGAGCACGCCGCGACCGATGCCCAGCGCCTGCAGCAGCGGCACGCCGTTGCGCAGCAGCGTGCCGAGCGTGCGCGCGAGCCGCGCGGTTTCCAACCGTCCCAGCAGTTCGCCGGACAGGCGGCGGCGCAACAGCCAGCCATCCAGCGCCAGGCGGAAGGCCGGGTCGCGGCGGCGGCGCTCCAGCCACAGCAGCGCCACGGCCGGCACCGCGATGAACACGATCCACGCGTCGCGCACTAACAGCCCCACCGCCAGGACGCCGCGGGTGAACCACGGCAGCACCACGTCCAGGCTTTCGTACATCTGCGCGAACTGCGGCACCACGTAGCCGAGCAGGAACAGCAGGGCGAGGCCCACCACCACCAGCAGGATCGCCGGGTACACCAGCGCGTTGATCACCCGCCCGCGCAGCGCGTGGCTGCGTTCGAGGTAGTCGGCCAGGCGCTGCAGGGTGTCGTGCAGGCTGCCGCCCGCCTCGCCCGCACGCACCATGTTCACGTACAGGCGCGAGAACACGCCATGCTGGCGCTCCAGCGCCGTGGACAGCGACGCGCCGCCGCGCACGGCGTCGCGGATGGCCGCCAGCGTGCGGCGCTCGCGTGCGTCTTCGGGCAGGTCGATCAGGATCGACAGTGCCCGGTCCAGCGGCTGGCCGGCGCCGAGCAGGCTCGCCAGCTGGTGGGTGAACTGCACCAGCGCGCCACCGGCCAGCACGCGTGCGCGCCAGGGCGCGCGCAAGCCCGGGCCGGGTTCGTCGGCGTTGGCCGCGCGCGTTTCCACCGGCAGGTGGCCCTGTTCCTGCAGCCGCGCGACGACTTCGGCCTCGCTGCCGGCCTCCATCTGCCCGTCCAGCAATTCGCCCTCGCCATTGAGCGCCTTGTAGCGGAACAGCGCCATCAGCGCGCGCTCTCGTGCATTGCGGCACATCCCGGCAGGGCGAGGGCGGCCATCAACCTTCCTCCGTCACCCGCAGCACTTCCTCCAGCGTCGTCTCGCCGCGCAGGGCCTTGGACACGCCGTCCTCGTACATCGTGCGCATGCCGGCGCGCCGCGCCAGCTGCTCGATTTCGCCCATGCCGGCGCGACGCATCACCGCCCGGCGCAGTTCGTCGTCCATCACCAGGAATTCGAGGATGGTGGTGCGGCCGAGGTACCCGGTGGGCGCCAGCGCCGAGGGTCGCGGGCGGTACAGGAAAATCTCGCCGTGCGGTTGCCAGCGACGCAGTTCGAAACGCTCGATCTCTTCCGGCGAGGCCGCGTAGCGCTCGGCATGCGTGGGCTCCAGCCGGCGTACCAGGCGCTGGGCGAGGATGCCGTTGATGGTGGAGGTCAGCAGGTAGTCCTCCACGCCCATGTCCAGCAGGCGGGTGATGCCGCCGGCGGCGTTGTTGGTGTGCAGCGTGGACAGCACCAGGTGGCCGGTGAGCGCGGACTGGATGGCGATGCGCGCGGTTTCCAGGTCGCGCATTTCGCCGATCATGATGATGTCCGGGTCCTGGCGCACGATGCTGCGCAGGGCATTGGCGAAATCCAGCCCGATCTGCGGCTTGGCCTGGATCTGGTTGATGCCCTCGATCTGGTATTCGATCGGGTCCTCGACCGTGATGATCTTCACGTCGGCCGTATTGAGCTGGCTCAGCGCCGTGTACAGCGTGGTGGTCTTGCCGGAACCGGTAGGCCCGGTCACCAGCAGGATTCCGTGCGGCAATTCCAGCACGCGGCGGAACTGCGGCAGGAATTCGTCGGTGAAACCCAGGCGCTGGAAATCGAACACCACCGTTTCGCGGTCGAGCAGGCGCATGACCACGCTCTCGCCGTGCGCCGTGGGCACGGTACTCACGCGCAGGTCCAGCTCCTTGCCCTGCACGCGCAGCTGGATGCGTCCATCCTGCGGCAGGCGGCGCTCGGCGATGTTCAGCCGCGCCATGATCTTGATGCGGCTGATCACCGCGGCGGTGAGCTTGGCCGGCGGGCTTTCGCCGTCGATCAGCACGCCATCCACGCGATAGCGCACCTTCAGGCGGTTCTCGAACGGCTCGATATGGATGTCCGAGGCGCGCAGTTCCACCGCGCGCTGGATCACCAGGTTCACCAGGCGGATCACCGGCGCCTCGGAAGCGAGGTCGCGCAGGTGTTCGATGTCCTCGCCGCCCGTGGCTTCTCCGTCGGCGGTCTCCACGATGGCGCCCATCGCGCTGCGACCCTCTCCGAACCAGCGCTCGATGAGGTCGTCGATCTCCGAACGCAGGCCCACCTTCGCGCGCACCGGCATGCCGGTGGCCAGCGCCACCGCTTCGACGGCGTAGTCGTCGAAGGGATCGGCCATCCACAGTTCGAGGGTGCCGCCCTGTTCACCGACCGGGCAGACGTGGAACTGCTTGAGGAAGCGCGGCGACAGCGCGCGCACTTCCGGCAGCGATTCGGGCGGGGTATCGGCCAGCGCGCGGCCTTCCAGCAGCGGCAGGTGCATCACCTCGGCGCAGGCTTCGGCGTGGTCGCGCTCGGACACCAGCCCCAGGCGCCCGAGCAAGGCCAGCAGGCCCAGGCCGGATTCGGCCTGCAGCTGGCGTGCGCGCAGCAGGTCGCCCTCCTTGAGCCGGCGGTTCGCCAACAAGGCCTCCACGATGCGCGAGGAGACCTCGTCCGCCTCATTCCGGTTGTCGACCGATGCGCCAGCGATCGCGTTCACGCCCGTCTCCGTTGCCAACCCGAACTGTAGCAGTTCGGTCATGCGCAACGGCCCGCGGCGCTACTGCCGTATCGCGATTGTGACGCCCTCGAAAGAACCGGCCCCTTCCAGCCATACGTGGTATTGCGTGGCCTGCGGGCGGGCGATCAACACGGTTTCGTGCGTGCCCGCGCGTGCCGAGCGCGCATCGAAGGCATCGGCCTGCGGCGGCGCACCATGGCGCACGTACAGGGTCACCTCGCCGCTGCCACCGTAGGTCGTGACGCGTAACGGCCGGCCGGGCTGCGCCGTGAACGTATATCGGCGCCCGGCGGCATCGCCCGACTGTCCACTCGCCGGCACCTGCGGCGTGAGGATGCGGGCCGGCGCGCAGTCGCGCACGGCGATGTCGCAGTCGCGGGCGAGCGCCATCTTCATCGCCACACCGGCATTCAGGATGCCGCTGCCGATCGGCTTGCCCGCCGGAGGCTCGACCGGAAAAGGCCGCGCGCTGGCGGCCAGCAGCGCGGCCATCCGCGAGGGTGCGAGCGGCAGCTTCCCCTGCGCCACGCGCGCCGCTTGTACCAGCGCGGCAACCCCGGCGACGTGCGGTGATGCCATCGAGGTGCCGCCCATGGGCGTGGAGGTGTATTGGCCTGAGGTAGGCGTCGTCTTGCCGGTATACCCGGCCTGCCAGATGAAACCGCGCACGGCGCCCTGGAAATCCCCGCCCGGCGCGGACAGGTCCACCTGCGCGCCGTAATTGGAATAGCTCGTCATGCCGCCCCCCGCGCCGGTGGCGGCCACCGTGACGACGTTGCGGCAGCTTGCCGGCGAGAAATCGCGCGCATCCGCGCCCGCGTTGCCGGCGGCCACGACCACCACGCTGCCCCGCGCCACCGCCGCGTCGATGGCTTCCTGGTATGCCGGCCCGCACGCGCGGCGCCCCCCGAGGCTGAGGTTGAGGACCTGGGCCGGATGGGCATTGGCGGTGACACCACGCACGTGCCCGCCCGAGGCCCAGGTGATGCCGTCGATGATGTCCGAGATGCGCCCGCCACAACGGCCCAGCACGCGCACCGGCAGCACGGTGGCGCGCGGCGCCACGCTGGCGCCTCCGAGCCCGTTGCCGGTGGTCTGCGCGACGGCGCCGGCGACATGGGTGCCATGCCAGCTGCTGTTCTCGGGCGTGGAGCCCGGCTCGCATTCGTCGGCCGTCGCGACCCAGTCGCCGCGATCCAGGGCGCCCGGCGCGGGCCCGGCTTCGACGCGACGGGAGATGAAGGGCTCGCCGATGAAGTCATAGCCTTCGAGCAGGCGCACGCGCTCGAAATCCGGATGTCCTGTCAGGATGCCGGTGTCCAGGACCGCCACCACTACGCCCTCGCCCTGCGAAGAGGCCCATGCCGCCGGCACATTGGCTCCGCCCAGCGCTTCGTGCAGGTGCCACTGGCGCACGGCGTAATCGGGATCATCCGGCGTGGCAGGCGCTTCGGCCGCGACACGCTGCAGGCGATCTTCCTCGACGTAGCGCACCGCCGGATCGGCGGCGATCTCGTCGATCACCTGCTGCAACGCCGACGGCGGCAATGGGGCGGGCAGGCTAAGCAGCTCCGCGCCAGTACCCAGCCGCCGCAACCGCTGGATGCCTGCGCCCTGCGCGGCGGGCGCCGGCCGGCCGGCGCGGGCCAATGCTTGATCGAGCGTGTGGCGCAGCTGCGCACCGGCCGACGCTTCCGGCGGCACGTCGTGGAATCGCACGATCAACCTCTGCGGAGGCGCGGCCATGGCGGGCAGGGCCAGCACCGCGCCCAGCGCGCATGCCAACCGGCCCGGGGAAACAACGCGACACGACAGCAGCTTCATCTGCACTCACTCCTGTGAACCCGTTTGCAGGACACGTTCGCGCCGGATCACCAGCCCAGGCCGGCGCCGACGCCCAGTGCACTTTCCCCACCGCCGAACGCACCGCCCAGCGTGACGGTCGCCCGTTCGCCGAACGCGCGTTGGTAACCAATCGACAGGGCGGACGCGCCGCGCTGGAAACCCACGCCCACGCCAAGCCGGTTGTCGGTGCGGATGCCCGCCGCGCTGGTGGCCATGTTGAGCATCGCCACGTTCATCGCACCCTGCCGGTCGATACGACGATCCTGCTGGCGGAAGCGATCATCGATGTCGCTGCGGTAGTCGGCGAAGGCATCGGCCAGCGTCGTGTAATGCGCGTCGGTGTAGCGGGTGGCGCGGGCCACGCCATCGTCCAGCTGGGATTTGTTCACCGCATCGGTCGCCTGCGTGCCCGCGGCCACGTGCGTGACCTGTCGTTCGGCGTCCGTTCGCCCCACCGATACGGTGTTGGGACGGTCGGCCACCGCGCCCTCCCCGAGGGCCACCGCGCCGGTAGCCTGCGCTTCCACGCGCGCCCCCGCGCCCAGGGCAGTGGAAGCACTCGCCTGCGCCTGCGCGTGACGGCCGAGGGCCACCGCGTCCTGCGTGGCCGCCGAAGCCCCCACGCCGATCGCATGGGCGGTCAGCTGCGTCGCCGCTTCGGAGAAGCGTCGGTCGATGACGCCGAGCGTGTGCGTCATCGCATCGAATAGCTGCCCACCGTTGACCGCCTCCCTGCTGCCGGCGCCCACGCCGCCGGCGGCCACGTTAACCAGCCGTCGCGCCGCCGGACCCCCCACGCCGTCGCCGCTGCCCACGGACACGACCTCGGCCTCCAGCGCCTTCGAGCCGCCGCCGATCGCCACCGAATCGCGCGCGCCTGCGACCGCCTCCACGCCCAACGCGACGCTGCGCTCGCCACTGGCCGCGCTGTTGCGCCCAGCCGCCGTGGCTGCCGCGCCAGTGGCCAGTGCAACGCCTTCGCCCGCAGCACTGAATGCCTCCGTGGCCTGGCGCAGCTGCGCCACGTTGGTCGCATCGGTATCCCGCTCGCCGGCCGCCACGTTCACCACCTGGCGCTCGGCCCCCGCGCTGCCCACCGATACGGTGCGATCGCGCTCGGCCACGGCACCGGCACCGAGCGCGACGCTGCGCCGCCCGCTCGCGCGGCTGAAGCTGCCCAGGGCCAGCGCATATTCGGCATCGCTCTGGCCGCCGTAACCCAGCACCGTGGAAAGCCTGCCGCTGGCACGCGAATAACCCCCGATGCCGATGGCCGCCACGCCCGCCACTTCGCTGCGCAGGCCGAACGCCATCGCTTGCAGCCCTTCCACCCGGGTGCCACTGCCCAGCGCGATCGCGTAGCTGCCGTTGGCGCGTGCATCGGCTCCCAGCGAGACACTCTGGCTGCCACGAGTGAGCGCGTTGCGCCCGATGGCGATTCCGCGTTCGGACAACGCGCCGGCGCCGGCGCCCAGAGCCATGGCCGCATCGCCTACCGCGCTGGCCCCCTCGCCCGCCGCCAGGGCTTCCTCGCCTTCGGCGTAGGCACCGGCTGCATTGCCCGCCGCCCCGTTGGCCACGAAGTAAGGCACCGGCTCGGGCAACGGCACCTCCTGCGACTGCGCATGCGTCGCCATCAAGCAAGCGAGCAGGCCCGCGACATCACGCAGGCGGGCCCGCACGCGAGGAAAGGAATACGGCTGCATGACGATCGCTCCTCCTGGCCGGAAGCACGGCCACGGATGCAGCGTCACCAAGCGATGGGCCACCGACAACCGCGAAGCGGCACGATCGTGCGGGGAATGCGAAATGTCCGATCCGATCCAGGCCAGACAGCGGACACCGGAAAAAGAAAGACCCCGGCAGATGCCGGGGTCTTCGTCTTGCCCTGCGTTACTGGCGTGCGACCACGCTCACATTCGTGTAGCTCGGATTCCCGAGCAGGCGGATGTAGTAAGTGCCTGCCTTCGGCGCGGTGATGCGCACCGTCTCGCTGTTGCCGGTGCGGGTGGACTTGGCGTCGAACGCAGTGGTCGTCGGTGCCTTGCCCAGGCTCACGTACAGCGACACATCGCCGCTGCCGCCGTAGGTCTGCACGGACAACACCTGGCCGGCGCTGGCCTTGAAGCTGAAGAGCTGGTCGCCGCCCGACTGCCCGCCGATGGCGACCTTGTTGGTCAGCGGGGTGGCGTCCGGCGCGCAGCCGTCGTCGCCCGGATCGCACGGCGGGGTCAGCGCTTTCTCGATGGCGGCATTGGCATCGACGATGCCGGTGCCGATCGGCTTGTTGACCGGCGGCGCCACCGGGAACGGACGCGCCGTCTGCTTGAGCAACGCTTCCACCGCGGCCGGCGCGAGCGGCGCGCTGCCGGCGGCGGCCAGCGCGCCCTGTACCAGCGCGACGGTGGCGGCGACGTGCGGCGAGGCCATCGAGGTGCCGGCCATGCCGTAGTAGCTGTACGCGCCGGAGGTGGGCGTGGTGGTGCCGGTGTAGCCGAGCTGCCACACATAGCCGCCCGGGTTGCCATCGACGCTGCCACCGCCGCCCGGCGCGGACAGGTCGACCTTCGTGCCGTAGTTCGAGTACGAGGCGATGCCGCCGTTGATGCGCGTGGCACCCACGGTGATGACGTTGTTGCACGAGGCCGGGCTGTAGTTTGCGGCATCGTCGGCATCGTTGCCGGCGGCCACCACCACGGTGGTGCCGCGCGACACCGCACCGTCGATGGCGGCCTGGGTTTCGTCATCGCAGCTGCCGCCGCCGCCCAGGCTCATGTTGATGACCTCGGCCGGGTTCGCGTTGTCCGGCACGCCGTCCACGTGGCCGCCGGAAGCCCAGATGATCGCGTCGGCGATGTCCGAGCTGTAGCCGCCGCAGCGTCCCAGCACGCGCACCGGCAGCACCGTGGCCTTGTACGCCAGGCCCGCCATGCCGACGGCATTGTTGGTGTTCTCCGCCACCGTGCCCGAGACATGCGAGCCGTGCCAGCTGCTGCCGCGGGCCGGCGAGCCGGCGTAACACTCGTCGGCGACCGGGTTCCAGTCACCGTAGTCCAGCGCGCCGGGCACGCGGTCGTCGGTGGGACGCCGGGACACGAACGAATCGGTGATGAAGTCGTAGCCGGCCAGCTTGCTGACGGCGATGTCCGGGTGGTCGGGCAGGATGCCGGTGTCGAGGATCGCCACCACCACGCCCTCGCCCTGGGCCTTGTCCCATGCCGGCTGCGCGTTCACGCCGCCGGCGGCATTGCTGTAATGCCACTGGTAGGTGGCGTAGTAGGGATCGTTGGGTACCAGCAGGGGCTGCTTGAGGCGGTCGATGCTGGCCGACTTCACCGCCGGGTCGGCGGCGATCTCCGCGCGCACGCGCTCGAGTTGCGCGGACGTGAGCTTGCCGCTGACACGCAGCAGGTCCGCGCCGGTGCCCAGGCGGCGCACGTAGCCCACCTGCGGCGCGGCCGCGCCACGCGCGGTGGCGGTGGCCAGGCC
>JAEWJB010000075.1 GCA_023386795.1 Pseudomonadota bacterium | reverse complement strand
GACGAAACCGGCGACCCCGGTCGCCACCGCGCCCAAGCCGGCTGAACCGGCGCCCAAGCCGCAGACGCCCCCGGCGACCAAGCCGGCCACGCCGAGTACCCCCGCCGCGCCTGCCGCAGGGGGCGTGGGCTTCGCCGTGCAGCTGGGCGCCTTCGGCCGGGTGGAGGACGCCAACGCGCTGCGCGATCGCGTCCGTGCCGCGGGTTTCAGCGCGTTTGTCGAACAGGTCCGCACCGACAAAGGCACGCTCAGCCGCGTGCGCGTCGGGCCGGTGGCCAATCGCGCCGATGCCGAGCAGCTGAAGGCACAGGTCGCCGCCAAGGTCGGCATCGCCGGCATGGTGCGGCCGCATCCTTGAGGCCGGCCTTGATTCGGCCGTGGTCCGCACCCATCCACGGGGCGGCAGCGCCCGGCCATCGGGCCGACCCTGACGCACGGAGCGCGGCGTGATCGATCTGGTATTGCTGGGCGTGATCGGCTTGTCGGCGCTGCTGGGGCTGTTTCGCGGCTTCATCGGCATCGTGGTCGGCACGCTGTCCTGGCTGCTGGCGGTCTGGCTGTCGTTCCTGTTCGGCAGTGCCGCTGCGCATTGGCTGGCGGGCGGGCAGCATCCGAGCCTGACGCAGTACCTGTGCGGCTACGGCGGCGTGTTCATCGCGGTGTTCGCCGCGGTGGCGATCGTCGGGTGGCTGATCCGCGCGGCGGTGAATGCCGTGCGCCTGGGCGGCCTGGACCGCATAGCCGGCTTCGGCCTGGGCGCGGTGCGCGGAGTGGTACTGGCCTGCGTGCTGGTGCTGCTGATGGGCTACAGCTCGCTGCCGCAGGAAGATGCATGGCGGCAATCGCAGGTGGTGCCATGGTTGGCACCGGGCGCGCACTGGATGCGCACGCAGTTGCCGGATTGGTCCGTTCCGGTGGCGGATTTGGGCAAGTTGGCCCTGCCGGGCGATAATGGCGACTTCTCCGCGACGGGACAGCCCGTCGCAGTGCCCGCGGCGGAAGGCCACGTGGGACAGGGCGGCGAGACGGCCGTGGCGGAACCTGCCACGGCGCTGCCCGCGAACATCGAGCCGGCGCCCGCGCGCGACGGCGAACACGGCCCTCGGCGGGCCGACCCCCACGGCCAGGCACGGCCACCTTCACAGTAGGGGCGCAAGCCCCAGCGGAGATCGCGCAATCATGTGTGGCATCGTCGGTATTGTCGGCAACCAGAATGTCGCCGGGCAGCTCTATGACGGCCTGACCGTCCTGCAGCATCGTGGCCAGGACGCCGCGGGCATCGCCACCGCCGACGGCACGCGCTTGCGCGTGCAGAAGGCCAATGGCCTGGTCCGCGACGTCTTCGATGAAACCAAGATGGCCGTGCTGGAAGGCCGCGTGGGCATCGCCCATTGCCGCTACCCGACGGCCGGCTCGGAAGGCATGGACGAAGCGCAGCCGTTCTACGTCAACTCGCCCTACGGCATCGCGCTGGCGCACAACGGCAACCTGATCAACACCGAGACCTTGCGCCAGCAGGTGTTCGAGGCCGATCGCCGCAACATCAACACCGATTCGGACAGCGAAGTGCTGCTGAACGTGTTCGCGCACGAGCTCGACGCGCAGGGCATGCTGACCCCGGAAGCGGCGATCCGCGCGGTGGCCGGCGTGCATCGCCGCTGCAAGGGTGGCTACGCGGTGGTGAGCGTGGTGCTGGGCCTGGGGCTGGTGGCGTTCCGCGACCCGCACGGCATCCGCCCGCTGGTGCTGGGCAAGCGCACGCATGCCGAAGGCGAGGAATACGTGGTCGCCTCCGAATCGTCGGTACTGGACATCCTCGGCTTCCAGCGCGTGCGCGACGTGCAGCCCGGCGAGGCGCTGGTGATCACCGCGCGCGGCGAGCTGTTCTCGGAAGTGTGCGCGCCGGCGGTGTCGCACACGCCGTGCATCTTCGAATACGTCTACTTCGCCCGCCCGGACTCGATGATCGACAACGTCTCCGTGCACAAGGCACGCATGCGCATGGGGCAGAAGCTGGGCGAGAAGATCCTGCGCCTGCGCCCGGACCACGACATCGACACCATCATCCCGATCCCGGACACCTCGCGCGACGCCGCGCTGGAGATGTCCAACGTGCTTGGCGTGAAGTACCGCGAGGGTTTCGTCAAGAACCGCTACGTCGGCCGCACCTTCAACATGCCGGGGCAGGGCGAGCGGGTGAAATCCGTGCGCCGCAAGCTCAACCCGATCCACCTGGAGTTCCGCAACCGCGTGGTGCTGCTGGTGGACGACTCGATCGTGCGCGGCACCACCAGCCGGCAGATCGTGCAGATGGCGCGCGAAGCCGGCGCGCGCAAGGTCTACCTGGCCTCGGCCGCGCCGCCGGTGCGTTTCCCGAACATCTACGGCATCGACATGCCGGCGGCGGAGGAACTGGTCGCGCACAACCGCAGCGAGCAGGACGTGCAGGAATTCCTCGGCGTGGACTGGCTGGTCTACCAGGACCTGGAAGACTTGGAGAGCGCGGTGCGCGAGGGCAACCCGGCGCTGAAGGAATTCGATTCCTCGTGCTTCAACGGCCGCTACACCACCGGCATCGAGCCGGGCTATTTCGAGCGCATCCAGCAGCTGCGTTCGGACGAGGCCAAGCACAAGCGTCGCGCCTGACCGCGACGCGCCGGCGGCCATGGACGCAGCCCTGCCCGGCGACCTGCTGCAGGCGGCCCAGCGCTGCCTGGCAGCATCGGACCCGGCCGAGAAAGTCGCGCTGACCCAGCGCTACGCCGCGGCGTTCCGTCGCGGCGAACTGGCGATGCCGGCCGACGCCCCCGCCCCGGAAGCGATCCGCATGCCCGGCCGCCCCGCGCGGCCAAGGCTGGTGCATCCGCGCGAGCTGCCGCGTCGCGGGCTCGGCAGCGCGGAGGGGCGCGCGGCCTTCCTGCATGCCATCGCGCACATCGAGCTCAACGCGATCGACCTGGCGTGGGATGCGGTCTACCGCTTCCGCGCGCCGCCCTCGCCATTCCAGACCGACTGGGTGTCGGTGGCGGACGATGAGTCCCGCCACTTCGCGCTGTTGCGCGCGCGGCTGCACGAATACGGTCACGACTACGGCGACTTCGACGCGCACAACGGCCTGTGGGAAATTTGCGAGAAGACCGCGCACGACGGCCTGGCGCGCATGGCGCTGGTGCCGCGCGTGCTGGAGGCGCGCGGGCTGGACGTCACGCCAGGGATGATCGTCAAGCTGCGTTCGCTGGGCGATGCGGCGACGGCCGACATCCTGGAGATCATCCTGCGCGAGGAGGTCGGCCATGTGGCGGCCGGTTCGCGCTGGTATCGCTGGTATTGCCAGCGCGAAGGCGTGGAGCCGCGCGCGCGGTTCAAGGCGCTGCTGCGCGAATACGCCGGCGGCTACCTGCATGGGCCATTCAACATGGAAGCGCGATTGCTGGCGGGCTTCGATGAGGACGAGTTGGCGAGCTTGGTGGAGCAGGCAAGGTAGTTCTTCTGCAGGCATGCTACATCCGATGCTCAGCCGGTCGTCAGTGACTCCAGTTCCATCCCGTCCGCATCCACGCGCAGCACCGAACCCTGCTCGTACCAGTCGCCCAGCACCACGCGCGTGCACGACAGATCGCCGACCTGCAACGAATGGATCGCCGGGCGGTGCGTATGCCCGTGGATGATCCGATCCACCCCATGGCGCGCGAACGTGGCTTCCACTTCCGCCGGCGCCACGTCGGTGACGGTCTCGAACTGCGCGCGATCCCCTTCCTTCATCTCCGACTGCCGGGCCTGGCTGGCCGCGCGCGCCTGCTGCGCGAACGCCACGCGCGCCTGCAGCGGCTGGGAGAGGAACTGCGCGATGAACGCCGGGTCGCGCGTCTGCGCGCGGAACTGCTGGTAGGCCACGTCGTCGGTGCACAGCAGGTCGCCATGCATCAGCAGCGCGGGCCGGCCATAGAGATCAATCACCGTCGGGTCGGGCAGGATGCGGAAGCCCGCACGGCGCGCGTAGTCCTCGCCGACGAGGAAGTCGCGGTTGCCGGCCATGAAATAGACCGGCACGCCGCTGTCGGCCAGCGCGTGCAGTTCGGTGGCCACCGCGTCGGCGGCCGGCGAGGGCGTGTCGTCGCCGATCCAGGCTTCGAACAGGTCGCCAAGGATGTACAGCGCCTCGGCCTGGCGCGCTTCGCCACGCAGGAAGGCCAGGAACAGGTCGGTGATCGCCGGGCGCGCCGGATCCAGGTGCAGGTCGGAAACGAAGAGGGTCGTCATGCCCGGCATTGTAGGCCAGGCGTCGCGGGCTTCAGAGCAGCCGGGCCATCGGCAGGAAGCCCAGCGAGAGGCTGGCGAGTGCGCTGCCGATCGCGGTGGCGGCCAGCACGTCGCTGGGGTAGTGCAGGCCCAGCACCACGCGCGACAGCGCCACGCAGGCGGAGAACGGCACCACCACCGGTGCCAGCCAGGGGTAGTAGGCGAGTGCGACGATGCTGAAGGACACCGCGTGCAGCGTATGGCCGGAAGGGAAGCTGAATTCGTCCAGCGGGGCGACCCAGGCGCGGATGCGCATGTCCGCGGCGTAGGGACGCGGGCGGCGCGTCCAGCGCTTGAGGACCTTGTAGAGCGTCAGCGCGATGACGCCGGTGGCAGCCATGTGGGCGGAGGCGCGCACGCCGTCCATGCCGTCGACGATCACCAGCAGGCCCATCAGCGCGTACCAGAACACGCCATCGCCGAGGCGGCTGATGGTGGAGAAGAAGCGCCGCACGCGCGAGCGCCGGCACCACAGGTTGGCGCGCCGGCACCAACGGGTTTCGCGCCCGCGCAACAGTTCAAGCCGCGTCGACAGCATGGTGTCCCCCGGGGGCGATGAGCGATTGCAGAGTGTCGTCGAAGTCGGCGACCACCCGGTCTGGATGCAGTTGCTTCATGGCCGCGCTGGCGGCCTGGCCGATGCTGTGGCGCAGGGCGTCGTCTTCGGCCAGGCGCACGGCCGAGTCGATGAAGGCCTCTTCGTCCGCGACCGCCGCACCGGTGATGCCGTGGCGCATGTATTGGCGCGCGGCGCCGTAGTCGAAGGCGACGGTGGCCACGCCGCTGGCCATGGATTCGAGCGTCACGTTGCCGAAGGTTTCGCTGCGGCTCGGAAACAGGAACACGTCGCCGCTGGCGAAGTGGCGGGCGAGTGCATCGCCACGCTGCACGCCACAGAAGATGAAGTCCGGGTTCTCGCGCTGCAGGCGTTCGCGCATCGGTCCATCACCGACCCACACGAAGCGCGCTTTCGGGCGCACCTGCTGCAGGCGGCGGAAGGCGCGCACGGCCAGCGGCAGGTTCTTCTCGCCGGCGATGCGACCCACGTAGAGGACGGCCAGACCATGGGCGTCGATGCCCCATCCGTCGCGCAGGGTGGGGTCGCGCCGGCGCGGATCGAACTGCAGGCTGTCCACGGCGCGGGCGAGCAGGCGCACGCGGGCAAAGCCGTTGTCGCGCAGGAACAGGCGCAGTTCGTCGGTGGGAACCAGGGTGGCGCCGGCTTGGTTGTGGAAGCGGCGCATCCAGCGCAGGGCCGCGCCCTGCAGCCAGGCCGCGCCGTACTCGGGGAGGTATTCATCGAAGCGGGTATGGAACCCGCTGGCCACCGGAATGCCGAGGCGGCGCGCGGCGCGCATGGCCGACCAGCCGAGCGGGCCTTCGGTGGCGATATACACGGCGTCGGGACGCTGCTGCTGCCAGTGGCGGGTCAGGCGCTGGGTGGCGGGCAGGCCGAAGCGCAGGCCCGGATAGCGGGGAAGCGAGGCGCCGCGCACGAGCAGGGTGTTGTCCTCGGCGTTGGCCGCATCGGCCGGCTGGCGCGGACGGATCACCTGCACCGCATGGCCGCGCGTGCGCAGCCCGGTTTCCAGCCCTTGGACGGTCAGGGCGACGCCGTTGACCTCCGGCGGATAGGTCTCGGTAACGATGGCATAGCGCATGGCGACCTCCGGATGGTCGCCAGTGTCGGTGGGAGCGGTGGCATCCGCGTTGCAGTTCTGTTGCGTGGAGATGACGCGGTGGTGGGTGGGTCGCGAACGGCGCGGCGGCTCTGGTGCTATCGCGCGGCGCGCGGGGGCCATGCCCTGTCGGGGGACGCCAAAAACCGCATCCGTGCGGGGCTCGTAGGGCGACGTCCTGTCGCCCTACGCCCCCGACAGGGCATGGCCCCCGCACGCCCGACAGAGCGCCGCGATCGGCACCAAGATCAACAGCGCAACGCTTTGCGTCACTGGAAGGCATCCCCCTTTTGAGGGGCGCGCGGGATAGGCGAGGCGGAAGACTGCCTTTCGATGACTGGCTTGCGTCAGGCCTCGAAGGGCTTGAAGGTGATTCCCAGGCCTGCCATCCCTTCCACTTCGCCAATCAGGTCGGCGCGCAGCAGCGGGCGGGTCTGCAGCCATTCCTGCGAGAGCACCAGGGAGAGTCGGTTGTCGTCCGCGCTCAAGTCCAGCGTCGGGATCGGGTCCGATTCGTGCGCGCGATGCAGCAGCACCGCCAGACGCAGCAGCGCGGCCTTGCGGCGCGTCGCCAGCAGCAGGCGATCGGGCAGGGCTTCGAAGGCGTTCTTCGGCACGTTGCGGCGATGCGTGCGCACCAGCGTGGCGAGCACCTGCTGCTCCTGCCGCGAGAACCCGGCGATGTCGGAGTTCTCCAGCACGTAGGCGCCGTGCACGTGGTACTGGCTGTGCGCGATCATCAGCCCCAGTTCGTGCAGGCGGCAGGCCCAGCCGAGCACGCGGGCGTCGTCGCCGTCCAGCTGCCAGGGACCGGCGACCTGGGCCAGCATGCGCTGCGCGGTGGCTTCCACGCGGCCGGCCTGGTTCTCGTCGATGGCATAGCGATGTACCAGCGCGGCCACCGAGTTGTCGCGCGGGTCGCTGGCGCCGGCGCGGCCGAGCATGTCGTACAGGATGCCTTCGCGCATCGCGGCCTTGCTCACCATCAGCTTCTCCAGGCCCAGGGCCTGGAACGCGGCTTCCAGCACCAGGATGCCGCCGGCGATGATCGGGCGGCGATCGGCCGACAGGCCCGGCAGCTGGATGTCCTCGATGTGCTTGGCCTTCAGCAGTTCTTCGCGCACGACCGGCAGCGCCTGCGCGGTGATCGCGCCCTTGGTGAGCTTCATCGCCGCGCAGATTTCGCCGATCGACTTGTGCGTGCCCGACGAGCCCACGGCCTCGTGCCAGCCCAGTGCGCGGTACAGCGTGGCGAATTGCTGGAACTCGGCGCCGATCTCGGTGAGCGCATCCTTCCAGCGCTTCTTGGACAGCTTGCCGCCGGGGAAGAACCGCCGCGTGCTGGCGATACAGCCGGCCTGCAGGCTCTCGCGCTCCAGCGTCTCGAAGCCGCGGCCGATGATGAATTCGGTCGAGCCGCCGCCGATGTCAATCACCAACCGGCGCTGGTCCGGCTTGGGGGGCTGTGCGTGCGCCACGCCCAGGTAGATCAGGCGGGCCTCCTCGCGGCCGCTGACCACTTCGATAGGGGTGCCCAGTGCGGCTTCAGCCGGCGACAGGAACGTCTGCGGCGAACGCAGCTGGCGCACGGTGTTGGTGGCCAGGGCGCGCACGCGCGTGGGGGGGATTTCGCGAATGCGCTGGCCGAAGCGGGCCAGGCATTCCAGTGCGCGGGCACGGGCCTCGGCCGACAGCCCGCCCTTGCCATCCAGGCCGTCGGCCATGCGCACGGTCTCGCGCAACCGGTCTACCACCCGCAGCTGCCCGAGCATGTAGCGGGCGATGATCATGTGGAAGCTGTTGGACCCCAGGTCGACGGCGGCCAGCAGGTCACCGTCCTGCAACGGCGGAGAGGTCGGGGAGGTATTGGGCATGGGGCAAATGTTAGCGTGGGCCGCGTGGATGCGCAGCAGCCGGCACGGGCGCCGTGGCGGCACAGCGTGTCCTGCGTGAAGACGTGATGGCCGCGTGCAGGCGGGTGCTCCCGTGCGCGACGCCGGCGCGGAACGGTGTGCTTGCAGGACGGTGGGCTTACAGGGTGTCGAGCAGTGCCTGCTGCGCGGAATGGAGCCGTTCGCCTTCGGCGGGCATGCGCTTGCGATAAATGCCGTCTGCGTGCAGTTCCCAGGCGTTGCAGTTGTCGTCCAGGTAGTTCTGCAGCACCTCGCGGTGGATGCGCGCAGCGATATCCGCATCGAGGATCGGGAAACAGGTTTCCACCCGTCGCAGCAGGTTGCGTTCCAGCCAGTCGGCACTGGCGCAGAACAGTTCCGGTTCGCCGTCGTTGCCGAACCAGTAGACGCGGCTGTGTTCCAGGAAGCGTCCGACGATGGAGCGCACGCGGATGTTGTCCGACACGCCCGGCACGCCGGGGCGCAGCGTGCAGGCGCCACGCACGATCAGGTCGATCTGCACGCCCGCCTGAGAGGCCTGGTAAAGCGCACGCACCACCTGGGGTTCGTTGAGCGCGTTCATCTTGGCGATGATGCGGCCGGGGCGGCCCTGCTGCGCCAACGTCGTCTCCCGCTCGATGCGGGCCAGCACCCCGGCATGCAGGGTGAAGGGAGATTGCAGCAGGCACTTGAGCTTCATCTTCGGCGCCAGGCCGGAGAGCTGCTGGAACAGCAAGTGCACGTCGTTGCCGATGTCTGCATCGGCGGTGATCAGGCTCAGGTCGGTATACGCACGCGCCGTGCCGCTGTGGTAGTTGCCGGTGCCCAGGTGGACGTAGCGGCGCAGCTTGCGGCCCTCGCGGCGGACGATCAGCAGCATCTTGGCGTGGGTCTTGTAGCCGACCACGCCGTATACCACCTGCACGCCGGCTTCCTGCAGCTTGTCAGCCAGGCCCAGGTTGGCTTCCTCGTCGAAGCGCGCGCGCAACTCCACCACCACGGTGACGTCCTTGCCGTTGCGCGCGGCCACGATCAGCGCATCGACGATCGCCGAGTCCTTGCCGGTGCGGTAAAGGGTTTGCTTGATCGCCAGCACGTTCGGGTCGACGGCGGCCTGGCGGATCAGGTCCAACACCGCGGTGAACGCATCGAAGGGATGGTGCAGCAGCACATCGCCCTTGCCGGCGATCTCGAAGATGCCTTCGCTGTCGCGCAGCGTGCGCGGATTGAACGGCGGGTATTTCAGTTCCGGGCGCTGCACCAGGTCGTACACCTGGATCACGCGGCTGAGGTTCACCGGGCCGGCGATGCGGTACACCGCGTTGTCCGGCAAGCCGAAATTCTGCAGCAGCGTGCGCACGATCGGCTTGGGCGTGTCGTCGGCGATCTCCAGGCGCACCGCCGGCCGGTAGCCGCGGTCCACAAGCTCATCGCGCAGCGCCAGCGCCAGGTTCTCCACTTCCTCCTCGTCCACCACCAGCTCGGAATTGCGGGTGACGCGGAACTGGTAGGCGCCCTTGACCTCCATGCCGGGGAACATTTCGTCCACGAAGGCCGACAGCACCGAGGACAGGAACACGAAGCTCTGCGTACCGGGTTCGGAGAGGGTTTCGGGCAGCTGGATGATGCGCGGCAGCGAACGCGGCGCGCGCACGATGGCCAGGTGGCCGGCACGGCCGAAGGCGTCGGTGCCTTCCAGCACCACGACGATGTTGAGCGTCTTGTTGAGGATCTTCGGGAACGGGTGCGCCGGGTCCAGGCCCAGCGGCGAGAGCACCGGCATGATCTCGTTGCGGAAGTAGGCGCGCAGCCAGCGCTTCTGCCGCGCGGTCCACGAATTGCGGCCGAGCACGCCCACGCCGGCCTCCGCCAGCGCCGGGCGCAGCACCTGGTTCCAGCAGTGGTATTGCTGGTCCACCAGTTCAGCCGCACGGTCGTGCACGGCATTGAGGATGGCGGTCGGGCTCATGCCGTCCGGCGCCGGGGCCAGGCCGAATTCCTGCGCGTGGCGCACGGTGGCGGCGCGGATCTCGAAGAACTCGTCCAGGTTGGTGCAGGAAATGCACAGGAAGCGCAGGCGTTCCAGCAGCGGCACCTGTTCGTCCAGGGCCTGGGCCAGCACGCGGAAATTGAAATCCAGCTGCGACAGCTCGCGGTTGAGGTACAGCGCCGGCTCGCGAAGGGGGTCGTGCGCGACGGGTTCGGCGGTGACGTTGACGGCGGCTTTCTTGGCGCTGGCCATGTGACCTTCTGCAGGAAACGGTGACGGTGGGAACGCGGGCCCGAGGCCCGCGCTTGCTGCGCTCATACCAATAGCACGGGCGTCATGTCGCGTGCGTGTCCGGCTCGCGCGCCAGCACGCGGGCGGGACCGAAATGACAGGAGAACTCGCTGCCCTTGCCGACCTCGCTTTCGATATCCAGCCGCGCCTGGTGCAGGCCGAGCACGTGCTTGACGATCGACAGCCCCAGGCCGGTGCCACCACTTTCACGCGAACGGCTGCTCGAGACCCGGTAGAAGCGCTCGGTGATGCGCGGCAGGTGCGAGGCGGGAATGCCGTAGCCGCTGTCGCGAACCGCCAACACGGCGCCGCCGTCGGCTTCGCGGGCGAAGCGGATGCTCACCGTGCCGCCGGCCGGCGTGTAGCGCACGGCGTTGGTGACCAGGTTGGAGAACGCGCTGTGCAGCTCCTTGTTGGAGCCCAGCAGGTCGCAACCGGCCTCGTCGTGGACTTCGATGGTGTGCCGGCCGTGGCTGTGCGCCTCGGCCTCGCGCCGCAGCGTGGCGAGCATGGGGGCCATCGCCACGGTCTCCTCGCCGATCTCGTCCTGCGATTCCAGGCGCGAAAGGGTCAGCAGGTCTTCCACCAACTGCGCCATGCGCTGGGATTGCTTGCGCATCTCGGTGAGCATGGGACCCGAATCCGGGAAATCCTCCGGGTCGAGCATGTCCAGGTAACCGTGCACGACGGTCAGCGGCGTGCGCAGTTCGTGCGAGACATTGGCGACGAAATCGCGGCGCACCTGCTCCAGGCGCAGCAGCTTGCTGACGTCGCGCGCCACCAGCAGCCAGTAGTCGTCCGAATAGGGAATCAGGCGCAGGTTGAGGCGCAGATTGGGATCGACCGGCGAGGGAGCGTCGAGCATCGGCTCGGCATTGCGGCCGGCGGCCAGCCAGTGGGCGAGCGGCAGCGGTTGCAGGCGCTGGACCACCGGCACGCCGAGGTCGCCGGGATGGTGCAGGCCAAGCAGGCCACCGGCCGCTTCGTTGAACCACTGCACGCGCTGGCTGTTGCGGTCCACCACCACCACGGCGTCGGGCAGTGCGGCGGCGGCGGCACGGTAGGTGCGCAGCATCTCCAGCAGGCGGCGCTTGCGCGTGCGCATTTCCGCCTGGCTGCGGTAGAGCAGGCGGTCGAGCTCGTTCCAGGCGCCCTGTGCGGGCTCCGGTTCCCAGCGTTGGCGGGCGGTGAGCCGGCGCAGCACGCGGCGCAGGCGCCAGTACGACCACCCCAGTGCGGCGAGCGCGGCGAGGGCCAGCGCCATCCAGGCGTGGCCGAGGAGCACGCCGACGGCCAGCGCGGCGAGCAACCACAGCGCGAGGGCGCCAAGTGTGCGGATCCAGGCGGAACGGATGTGTTGGGGCATGGAGGCGATGACCGGCGGCGTGCAGCGGGTGCCGTCAGGTCGCTGCCGAGAACCGGTAACCCGATCCGCGCACGGTCTGCACCATGTTTTCCATGCCGAACGGTTCCAGCGTCTTGCGCAGGCGACGGATGTGCACGTCGATGGTGCGCTCCTCGACATAGACGCTGCCGCCCCAGACATGGTCCAGCAGCTGGGTGCGGCTGTAGACGCGTTCGGGGTGGGTCATGAAGAAGTGCAGCAGGCGGTACTCGGTCGGGCCGATCGGCACCGGCGAATCACCGGCGAACACGCGGTGCGCGGCGCCGTCGATGCGCAACTCGCCCACCGACACGCTGCCATCCTCGTCGTCGTCGCGGGCGCGGCGCATCACCGCGCGGATGCGTGCCAGCAGTTCACGGGCCGAGAACGGCTTGACCACGTAGTCGTCCACGCCGGCTTCCAGGCCGCCGACACGGTCGTTTTCCTCGCCGCGCGCGGTCAGCATGATGATGGGGATCTCGCGCGTCAGGGTGTCCTTGCGCCAGCGGCGGGCCAGGTCCAGGCCGCTGGTGCCCGGGAGCATCCAGTCCAGCAGGATCAGGTCGGGAACACGGTCTGCGATGGCGGTCTGTGCCTCGCGGGCGTCGCCGGCGTGGATCGGCTCGAATTCACCCTTGCGCAGGGCAAAGGCGACCATGTCGCGGATCGCGGGTTCGTCATCGACGATCAGGATGCGTTTCTGCACACGGCTACCGTGGGGGATGGCGGATGGTCGCCAGTAGACTACGGTTTTATGACAGACATGTGACGTCACCCGGGGCCAGCATGGCTCCACGGCAAGTCCTGCAGAGCAGCTTCAGCGTGACAGCTCGGGGTCGCGCACGCCTTGGCGGCGCAGTTCGAGCACCGTGGGGGTAATGGCCGCGATGCGGGCATCTACGCGGGCACGGGTGACGTAGTCCAGGTCCTGGCGCTTGAGTGCCTGCAGCTGGATCAGCGCCTGCTCGGCGCGTCCGTTCAGGAAGGCGGCCTCCGCATAGGCCTCGCTGGCCCGGTGCGGGTTGCCGGCCAGCTCGCTGGCGCGGGCATAGGTCTGCTGGAACACCGGGTCCTCGGCGGCCCTGCGCGCCAGCGGTTCCAGGATCTGCTGGGCGCGCCGTCCGGCCGCCGCGGTGGCCTGTTCGTTGAGCAGGCCGGCGTAGGTCAGCACCACCGGGCGGCTGTCCGGGTGGTTGTGCAGCAGCTGCTCGAATCGCTGGTTGGCCTGCTCGGCCTGGCCGGCGCGGGTCTGCGCCTCGCCCAGCGCCAGGGCGATCCACAGGTTGTCCGGGTGGTCTTCCAGCAAGGCAGAGAGCGTGTGCATCACGTTGGCCTGGCTGTCGCTGTTGCGCATGTGCGCCAGCGCCAGGCCGTAACGCTGGGCGTCCGTCAGGCCCTTGGGGCTGCCGCGACGCAGGTCCTCGTATTCGCGGATCGCCGCGCCGGGCGTGTTGGCGCTGAGCACGCGCAGGCGTTCCTTGGCCCACGCGAACTGTCCGCTGTTGCCGCGGGTAGCGGCGTCGAACGGCACCTGGAAGGTGTACGGCAGCAGCGGGTTGGTGCTGGTGCCCAGCGGCTCGGACAGCGAGGGGTCGGACGGGTTCACCCGCACCTGTTCGGTGGCACCCGGCACGCTGGTGGTGAGCAGGACGGTGTCCTTCTTCATCTGCTCGGCGCGGGCCTTGGCCTCGACGATGCGCGTGGTGGTGACCGGGTGGGTCTGCAGGTAATCCGGCGCGCTGTAGCCCCCCTCGTTGCCGCGCATGGCCAGCGACATGCGCTCGAAAAAGCCGGCCATGGCGTCCACGTCGTAGCCGCTGCGGGCGAGGGTGCGGATGCCCAGGCGGTCGGCCTCCGATTCATTGGAACGGGTGTAGTTGATCTGCCGCTGCGCCATCAGGCCCATCGCGCTGGTGATGCTGGCCAGGGTGGCGTCGCCGCTGGAATTGCCACCGGCGCTCTGCGCGGCGATCACCGCCGCCAGCATGCCGAGCAGGATGGGGATCTGGTCGCGCTGGGCGCGTTCGACCCCACGCAATACGTGCTGCTGGGTGACGTGGGCGATTTCGTGCGAGAGCACCGCGGCCACTTCGTCCTCGCGCTCGGCGGTCAGCACCAGGCCGGCGTTGACGGCCACGTAGCCGCCGAGCGTGGCGAAGGCGTTGATCTGCCGCTCGCGCAGCATGAAGAAGGTGAATGGCTGCTGCGGCTGGTCGCTGTTGGCGCCCAGGCGCTGGCCCAGGGTCTGCAGCCAGTCCTCGATCAGCGGGTCCTGCAGCACGTAGCCGTAGTTGCGCAGCTCGGCCAGCATCATCTTGCCGTACTCGGCCTGGCGCGCCGGGGTGAGCAGTTCGCCGGCGGATGAGCCGATGTCCGGCAGCCGGCTCTCCTGGGCGGGGCTGATGCCCGTGGCAAGGGCCAGGGTGACGGCGGTGGCAAGCAGCAGGTGGCGCAAGGCGGGCTCCGGCAGTGAGGCGTCGCCGGCTGGCCGGCGCGTGAATGCGTAGCGGTCCACAGTGTTGCGGCCGGCGGCTCGAAATTCCAGCGGGCCGTTACCATATTGCAGACCACTGAACCCACGCGGAGTTTCCCGTGAACGACACCGTTTCACCGGCCACCGGCGGCGCGCCCCGGATCCGGCTCTATTCCACCGCCATCTGCCCGTACTGCGTGGCGGCCAAGAACTTCCTCAAGAGCAAGGGACAGCAGTGGGAGGAAGTGCGCATCGACCTGGACCCGGCCGAGCGCGAAAAGATGGTGGCGCTGGCCAGGCGTACCAGCGTGCCGCAGATCTTCATCGGGGACGTCCACGTGGGCGGCTATGACGACATGATGGCGCTGCACCGCGCCGGCAAGCTGGAACCGCTGCTGGCGGGCCAGGGTCCGGAGGCGCAGGCATGAGCGGGGCCCCCACGCACGAGGACGAGGCCGACCGCGTCCGCGCGTTCACCGAGTTCCGCCAGCGCATGAACAAGCGCATCCTGGACGAGCCGAACCAGGTCGTACGCCGCTTCTTCGCGCTCGACACGCAGACCTACCAGGCCGGCGCGCTGGACGTGAAGACCAAGGAACTGCTGGGGCTGGTGGCCTCGATGGTGCTGCGCTGCGACGACTGCATCAGCTACCACGTGGCCCAGTGCAAGGAAGTGGGCGTCACCCGCGAGGAGTTCTTCGAGACCTTCTCGGTGGGCCTGGTGGTGGGGGGCTCGATCGTGATTCCGCACCTGCGGCGCGCGGTGGACTTCCTGGACCAATTGGAAGGCGGCGCGCCGCCCCCGCAGGCGCATCCGCACGGCTGAGCAGGGCGGCGCCGGCGCCCCGCGGGAAGGCCGCCCGGGGCGCGCGGCCCGCCTTCGACCAAGGTCGGTTTGGGGGGCGGGAGCCCGATCGGGCATAATTCCGCTACTGGCATTCGCATGCGCACGGCGTCCTCCGCCGGCCAGCGCTCCCGTCTTCAAAGACTCCATCCCCCGTTCGGAATCCCATTACTTATGACGCAGACAATCACGGTCATCCGCGGCGACGGCATCGGCCCGGAGATCATGGACGCCACCTTGCACGTGCTCGACGCGCTGCAGGCCGGCCTCACCTATGAATACGCCGACGCCGGCCTGGTCGCGCTGGAAAAACACGGTGACCTGCTGCCCGAGGCCACCCTGGCCTCCATCGCGAAGAACAAGGTGGCGTTGAAGAGCCCGCTGACCACCCCGGTCGGCGAGGGTTTCAGCTCGATCAACGTGGCGCTGCGCCGCAAGTTCGACCTGTACGCCAACGTGCGTCCGGCCAAGTCGTTCCCGAACACCAAGTCGCGCTTTGCCGACGGCGTGGACCTGATCACCGTGCGCGAGAACACTGAAGGCGCATACCTGAGCGAAGGCCAGACCGTGTCCGAGGATGGCGAGACCGCCTTCTCCGGTACCCGGATCACCCGCAAGGGCTCCGAGCGCATCGTGCGCTACGCCTTCGAACTGGCCAAGAACACCGGCCGCAAGAAGGTCACCGCGGTGCACAAGGCCAACATCATCAAGTCGACCTCGGGCCTGTTCCTGAAGGTCGCGCGCGAAGTCGCCGCGCAGTACCCGGACATCGAGTTCCAGGAAATGATCGTCGACAACGCCTGCATGCAGCTGGTGATGCGCCCGGAACAGTTCGACATCATCGTCACCACCAACCTGTTCGGCGACATCATCTCCGACCTGTGCGCCGGCCTGGTTGGCGGCCTGGGCCTGGCCCCGGGCGCGAACATTGGCGTGGATGCGGCGATCTTCGAGGCCGTGCATGGCTCGGCCCCGGACATCGCCGGCCAGGGCAAGGCCAATCCCTGCGCCCTGCTGCTGGGCGCGGCGCAGATGCTGGACCACGTCGGCCAGCCGCAGAACGCCGAGCGCCTGCGCAACGCCATCGTCGCCACGCTGGAAGCCAAGGATTCGCTGACCCCGGACCTGGGCGGCACCGGCAACACGATGGGCTTCGCCCAGGCGATCGCCAGCCGCCTGTAAGCGCCCCGGCGCGCCCTGCGCGCCAATGCGGCAAATGCCAAGGGCATCGCGGGATACCGCGATGCCCTTTTTGCATCAGGCCATCAGCCAGACCCGGATGAGCGAGAGCAGCTTGTCCACGTCCAGCGGCTTGGCGATGTAGTCGTTCGCGCCGGCCTGGATGCATTGCTGCTGGTCGTCCGGCATGGCCTTGGCGGTCAGGGCGATGACCGGCAGGCGGTCGAAGCGCGGGTCCATCCGGATCTGGCGCGTCGCGGTCAGGCCGTCCATGACGGGCATCATGATGTCCATCAGCACCAGGTCCACCGGAGACTGGCTGCCGGCCGCCGCGCCCAGCGCGGTGATGGCTTCCTGCCCGTTGCGGGCGATGGAGACCTTGCAGCCGTGCGGCTCCAGTACGTTCATCAGCGCGTAGATGTTGCGCACGTCGTCCTCGACGATGAGGATGTGGCGCGCGTCGAGCGTGTCGTCGCGGTGTTGCGCGCGGCGGATCATGCCCTGCTGCGGTTCCGGCAGCTCGCTGACGACCTGGTGCAGGAACAGCGTCACTTCGTCGAGCAGGCGCTCGGGCGAGCGCGCACCCTTGATGATGATCGAGCTGGAGTAGTGGCTCAACCGCGCCTCTTCGGCCGGCGTCAGCACGCGGCCCGTGTACACGATGACCGGGGGCAGGGCATGGCCCTCCTTTTCGCTGAGTGCCTCGAGCAGCTCGAAGCCCGAGGCGTCGGGAAGCGACAGGTCCAGCACCATGCAGTCGAACGTGTATTGCTCCAGTGCGCGCGCGCACTCGGCGGCCGAGCCGGCGCCCACGGTTTCCACGTCGGCCGACGCCAGCAGTTCGCGCACCGCGTCGAGCTGCACCACATCGTCTTCCACCACCAGGACCAGGCGTGGACGCTGCGAGAGGCGGCGCTCCAGTGAATCGAGCACGCCGGCAAGTTCCTCGCGCGTGGCTGGCTTGCCCAGGTAACCCACCGCTCCCAGCGACAGGGCCTTGCGCGCATGATCCGTCGCCGAGACCACGTGGACGGGAATATGCCGCGTGCGCACGTCATGCTTGAGGATATCGAGCACAGACAGGCCGGATTGGTCGGGCAAACCCACGTCCAGCACGATGGCGTGCGGCAGTTCGGCGCGGGCGGCGGCCAGCGCTTCGCCGGCGGAGGTCGCCACGCGCGCACGGAAGCCCATCTCGCGGGCCAGATCACTGACGATCTCGCCGAACGCGGGATCGTCTTCGATGATCAGGATCAGGCGGCGTTTGTCGGCCGGTTCGGTGGCGTCCGCCGCCGAGGCGGATGGCGTGCTCGTCGGCACGCGCAGGCGCTGCGCCGGCTCGGGGGTGCGCATGGCAGCCGGTGGCGGAGCCGCGCGCGGGGAGGGCGACGGCGCCGCGCGCTGGCCTTCCGCCAGCCGCGTCGCGACCCGCAACGTGAAGCGACTGCCCTTGCCGGGTTCGCTGTCCACGGTGATGTCGCCGCCCAGCAGCCGTGCGAGTTCCTGGGAGATGGACAGGCCCAGGCCGGTGCCGCCATAGCGACGGCTGATGGAGCCATCGGCCTGCTGGAACGCTTCGAAGATGCGCGCCTGCTGTTCCGGTGCGATGCCGATGCCGGTGTCGCTGACCGTGAACGCGATCTGGCCACCCCGGCCTGCCGTGGCCCGCAGCGTGACGCCGCCGGCTTCGGTGAATTTCAGTGCATTGGACAACAGGTTCTTGAGGATCTGCTCGATGCGCTGGCGATCGGACTCGATGACCGCCGGGCAGTCCGCCGATGTCGAGACCTCCAGGGACAGGCCCTTCTCGGCAGCCACCGGTCCCAGCAGGGTGGACAAATCCGACAGCAGGCCTTCCACGCCGAAAGACTCCGCGCTGACCTCAATATGCCCGGCCTCGATCTTCGACAGGTCGAGGATGTCGTTGATGAGGTTGAGCAGGTCGGTGCCGGAGGCATGGATCGTGCGGGCGAACTTGACCTGCTCTTCGTGCAGGTTGCCGTCGCGGTTGTCGGCCAGCAGCTTGGACAGGATGAGCGCCGAGTTGAGTGGCGTGCGCAGCTCGTGCGACATGTTGGCGAGGAACTCGGACTTGTACTGGCTCGCGCGCTGCACCTTGCGCGCTTCCGCTTCGATGGCGTCGTTGGCGCGGGCCAGCTTGTCGCGTTCGTTCTCCAGCTGTTGCGACTGGTCGGTGAGCTGGTTGTTGGTCTGCTCCAGCTCGGCCTGCTGTTCTTCCAGCTGGTGCTGGGAAGCGCGGAGCGCGCGGCCTTGTTCTTCCAGCTCCTCGTTGGACACGCGCAGTTCCTCGCTCTGGACCTGCAAGGTCTCCGCCTGCCGTTGGGTCTGCTCCAGCAGTTGCGACAGTTCAGAGCGATAGGTGGCCGAGCGCAGCGCCACCGCCATGTCCGGCGAAATGCGGCCGAGCAGGTCGATCACCGCCTCGTTCACCGGTTTGAAGAAACCCAGTTCGATGACGCCGTGCACTTCGCCGTTCTGGATGCTGGGCGCGATGACCAGATGGCGCGGTGCAGCCTGGCCCAGGCCCGATCCGACGGTCAGATAGCCGGGCGGCACGTCCGAGATCAGCAGGACCTCGCGCTCTTCCACGGCGCGCGACAGGAGGCTGCCGGCAGGCTGGAAGTGTTCGGTCTCGTCGGTGGCCGGCGCCACGCCGACGGCCCCGATCCTGGAGAACCCGTTTCCGGCTGGCACGAACAACGCGCCGGCCTCGGCGCCGAGGAATCGGGAGAGAAAGCCCAGGCTTTCGCTGGCCAGTTCACGGCTGTCCTTGTCCCCGGCGATGACGGCGGCCAATTCGAGCCGTCCGGCCTGCAGCCACGCATCGCGTTCGCGTGCCCGGGCGTTGCGGCGGATCATGAAGCCCACGAACACGGTCAAGGCAATGCCAAGCACGGCGCTGGCGGTGCCCGAGGTCAGGGCGGTGGCGTAGGCCGCCTCCATTTCCGACAGCCGCCGCGCCCGTTTGTCCAGTTCGACTGCACGCATGGAACCCAGTCGCGCGCGGATGTCATCCATGGTGGCCTTGCCGCGGTTCGAGCTGACCACCGCGAGCGCCGGCTCGAATCCCTGGTCGCGGCGCAGCTGGATGGTCTCGCGCAGTTCGTCGAACTTGCCCTGGACGCGGCTCGCCAGCTGCTTGAACCGGTCGCGCTGGGCGGGATCGCCTTCGACCGCCTTCGCGATCGCGTCAAGACGCGCGCTGGCGACTCCCAGCGCGGTCTCGTACGGCTCCAGATAACTGTCGTTGCCGGTGAGCAGGTAGCCGCGCTGCCCGGTTTCGGCGTCCTGCACGGCCGAGAGCACGTCTCCCAGTGCCGTCATGGTTTCCTGGGAGCGGATGACCAGGGCGTTGTCGTTGCGAATGGTGCGGATGTTCTGGCCTGCCAACAGGCCGCTGCCGACGAAGAACACGACCACTGCGATCAGCGGCCAGAGGGTACGAAAAGCACTACCGCCGAAGCGGATGTCGCGTGACATGGAGGAGGGGTCCATCGGCAGGCATCAGGAAGAATGCAACCCTTGAGCCTAGCACGCGAACCCGGCCCCGCGAGGGGCCGGGCCTTGTCCCCTCAGTTGCGCGACTGCAGCTTGGACAGCAGGCGCAGGAACTCGATGTACAGCCACACCAGGGTCACCATCAGGCCGAACGCGCCGTACCACTCCATGTACTTCGGCGCGCCCTGCTGGACGCCGTTCTCGATGAAGTCGAAATCCAGCACCAGGTTCAACGCGGCGATGACCACCACGAACAGGCTGAAGCCGATGCCGATCAGTCCCGATTCGTGGATGAAGGGAATGTTCACGTTGAAAAAGCCCAGCACGATGGTCGCCAGGTACACCAGCGCGATGCCGCCGGTCGCGGCCACCACGCCGAGCTTGAAGTTCTCGGTGGCCTTGATCAGGCCGCTGCGATAGGCAAACAGCAGGGCGAACAGCGTGCCGAAGGTGAGCAGCACGGCCTGGAACACGATGCCATCGAAGCGGGCTTCGTAGATGGCCGAGATCGCGCCGAGGAAGAAGCCTTCCAACAGCGCATACAGTGGAGCGGTCACCGGCGCCCACTTCGCCTTGAAGGTGGTGATCATCGCCACGATGAAGCCGCCGATGGCACCCCCCAGCAGGTAGAGCCTGGCGGCCGGCAGCACTTCGCCTTCCGGCGTGAGCGTCTGGCTCCAGGCAAAGCAGGCGGTGAGCAGGGCCAGCAGCAGGAGCAGGCCGGTCTTGTTGACGGTGCCGTTGAGGGTCATCGCGTCGGCATCGCGGCGCACGACGCTGCCGCTGCCGATGTCGAGGAACGTGGACTCCTGGAGGGCGGGGTTGCCACTGCGGAACATGGGGAATCTCCTTGAGGAATGAGCCAGGGCCGTCGTGGCCGATGCCGCAGCATAGCCCAGCGGGGAGGGTGCCGCCGCCGGCGTCCCGGCGAGATTGACACTGCGGGCGGCTTGTCCGGACAATGCACGACCCGCGCGCCGCCGGCGCCGGGTCTCGTGAGATCAAGCCGGGGTATAGCGCAGTCTGGTAGCGCGCCTGCTTTGGGAGCAGGATGTCGGGGGTTCGAATCCCTCTACCCCGACCACTCGATCCGCCGCGGCCGTGCCGCCCCCAAGCGCCCGTAGCTCAACCGGATAGAGCACCGGCCTTCTAAGCCGGCGGTTACAGGTTCGAGTCCTGTCGGGCGCGCCAATAAAATCAACTGGTTAGGGCGGATTGCGCCGCACTTCCCTAGAACTCTCCATAGAATTACTCCTTCGTGTCACTCTTGCTCTTTAGCTCGAAGGTTCTCATCAGCTGGGCCAGCTCCTGACTATTTGCTGCCAGGCGGTCCAGTAGCGCCTGGGCCTCGGGTCCGGCTAGTTCGATGGCATCGATGGCCCGTGCGTCACCGCTCCCGTCTGCGCCGCTTTTAAGTAGCATGGCGGAGAGAAGTTCGATGTGGCGCGATCTTGACAGCTGGAGGATCGTAGTCCACGGCACGACTTTGACGTTGTTGTAGATGGGGGGGAGGGTCCCGCCGACGCGGCCGACGAGGTAGCCGGTCACAGTCGAGTCGGGATAATTTGTCATGAGCCAGGTGATGTAGTCTCCTAGCTGGGTCAAATTTCCGACAGTCAAATCCTCTTGCGGATTCTTGAGCTCGACAACAACAATTCGGCGATCTTCGGGGCTCGAAAGAAAAACGAAATCGGGCTTGTTCCGTTCAGGAACGTCAGCCACCGCTCGGCGGCCAGTTATGAGGTGTCCCATTTCGAGGGCTTTTTCCGCCGCCGTCTTCAGTGAGCGATTAGCAGTAAGAACCGCAGTGTCAGGCTCGACAATCCAGGGGAATTTCTCAATCAGCTTCTGTAGATCCGTTTCGATGCCGTTGTGGACATAGTCATACAAACGGGTCAGAGCGAACGCTCGCTGGGCAAATATCACGGCGAGATTGAGAGACTCGGGCACCGAATGCGCCGAAAGTTTTTCAACGATTTGCGTGAACGCTTGGGGTGGAAGGTTGCCGTCCGCGCCGAAGCTGGCCCAGAGGTCAGTAACAAGCTTGCGCATAGGTTTTTGAACCCATGCCTCCGAGACTGCTCCAATCAGTCGATCCTTGGCCTCGTCCTCATCCTTAGCAAAGCTCGGTGTGATCGATGATACGAGCCGTACAATTTCTTCCTCCTCCGCATCGGTAACTTTCGCTGCGTGTCCTCCTCGAACCGCTGCTTGTACCAGAATGCGGTTCTTCCGAAGTTCTTGATCTTTCCGCCATTGTTCGAACTTCGCAATCCATTGACGCACGAGCTTAGCGCCACCTTCATATAGTGGCTGCGCTTCGTCTGCATCCCAGTTGACTGATGTTCTGTCGGTCGAAATTAGATCCTTGGTTTCTTCATCGAGCCAATCAGCCTCGATAAATCCCAGCATGTACCGGGACATGATCTCTTTGCCCTTCACGCCAAAGAAAAAAGGGCGATCCTGAGCGATTTTTCCATGCGCGTAGACGCCTACGCCGGCTTGATCCTGAGGCCAAGCAGCGTTCTCGACAAAGCCGGCCCATGCTGTGAATGTCTTGCCGTTCGCTAATGTAATGGTCTCAACGCCTTCCGCAGGCAGGCGATATTCGAACTTGGGTAGGGAATTCTCACTTGTCACGGCTGCGTCGTTGACAGTGATCTCAATCTTCCCTCCAGTCATTACCGTGAAGCGACTTCCAAGCGACTCGAGAAGCTTCTCCTGGGATATGGCGCGGCTGATGGAGAGCTCGCTCATCAGGACAAGCGTCCCGGTGCCCTGCTCGGTTAGTTCCAGCCATCTGCGCACCTCACCGTGCTCATCGAATTGCAGCGGGAGCTCCGCTGGTGCGCAGCCATCAGCTTTGATGTCAGGCACATAGGTGTGTTCGCCGTCGCCAGCGTCCAGGAGAGCGTCACGGTCGAATCGCAGCCATACGCACTTAAGCGAACCTGTTTCTTCGTCGATAGCACAGGTGATCACGTCAACCCGCCTGGCTATGCCAAATGCAGCAAGCTTGCCGATTCCCTTCCGTCCCATGAAGGCGCGTCCGCCCGGGGATTTGTCTGTGGCGCGCGAGCGCTTGGGATGCCCGATAACGAGGTAGGCGTGCGCGAGCTTGTCGCGGGTCATGCCATGTCCGTTGTCGGAAACACTGACCCAGCGCGCAGCTGCGTCCATTTCAAGCCTGATCGCGACTCTACTCGCGTCTGCATCCCACGAATTAGATACAAGCTCTGCGAGAACTCGTGTCGGTTGGTTCTGGTATAGCTTCAATCCCAGATGTTCGACGATATTGTGGCTGTACTTTAGCTGCAGTGTGGTGGTCATCCCTGAATTCCTTTGTGTTCCGTCATCTGCTCTGCCAGGTGCCTAAACAGTACTTCCGCGAAGCGCGGTGGAACCGCGTTCCCAATCATCTGACAGGCCGCTTCCATTTTCGATGCCTCTAGGGCGAAACTGTCCGGGAAAGTTTGAATCCTCGCCGCTTCTCGGATAGAAATTGTCGTCCTACGTCGGTCTGGGTGGCCGAATCTTCCCTTAGCTGGCGTAAGGAATCCGGCGGTGATTGTCGGCGAAGGCTTGTCCCACTCCATACGAGTGTAGACATTGGTAAACCCTCTGTAGCCGGCTTGATGGCAAGCAGGCAAAAGCTCTGGATCAATCGTGAGCCTCCCTGCACCAGGCAATGCGGCACGAAGACGAGCCTTGGTCTCAGCCTTGAGATCGCTCACGACATGCCAGTTCAGAGCCTTGGGGCCACCGCTCTTCAGTGCAAGAGACAGGCGCTTCGGCGCTTCGAGTCCGTAGATCGTGTCTCTGATGGTAGTCCAAGGCAATTGCCTTCCCTCCTCGGGCGAACGGGCATGGGTCGGGCTAGGTAATGTAGGTTTGAAACCACGCGCGCCGACGAGTACAAGACGGCGGCGATTCTGCGGCACGCCATAATCGGCCATCTGGACCACGCCCCAGGTCAGTTGGTAATCAGCTGCTTCGAGGCGAGAGGTCAGCTGCGCAAAGAGCTCCTTGCCCCGGGTAAGGACGCCGGGAACGTTCTCCATAACGACAACCTGCGGGTTGAGCAGCTCGGCGAGCCGGGCCATTTCCAGGACAAGTTGGTTTCTCTCGTCCTCGCGACGGTTCTTACTTGTCAGAGAGCAGAAGCCCTGGCAGGGAGCGCATCCGATGAGCGCGTCGATTTGCCTGTCACCCACCGCCGTCGCGACATCCGCTGCGGATACTGTGCGAACGTCCTGATGGATTACTGGAACGCCCGCATGGTTTCGCTGATATGTTGCGACGGCGTCCGCATTGATCTCAATTGCGGCGGCGATTTTGAAGCCCGCCTGAGCGGCGCCCAGGCTCATTCCCCCAACCCCGGCGAAGGTGTCCACGAGCAGGAATGGCTGCGCCATGGGGGGGGGCGTGGCAGATTTTGTCGGCATTGTGCGTAAGTATTTGATTCTACGGGTCGTATGTCGGATCGACCGACTTAAGTTGGTGATCGTAAAGCATGACCATGGCGTCAGTCTTGTGGCCGCTGGCGACCTTCTTGTCGCCCTTAGTGTCGGTGACGCCCCGGTGCTTGAGTCCGTGCAGGCCGAAGCGTTCTCCCTCGGTCAGCACCCCGTCCTTGACCGCCGCGCGCATCATGCGCTGCCACGCGGTATTGAACCCGGACCGAGTCAGCGGCTCGCCGTCTTCGCCGACCAGGAGCGGGCGTGCCCATGCATTCAGAGGTGTAGGGCGCTTGCGCCGCTTCCACACTAACTCGCGATATCTACGAAGTGTCTCCAACGCATTCGCCAGTCGTGCCCCCTTGCGGACCAGGTTGTCCCGGCTCCCTTTGCGGCGATTGGTCATGAGTTCCTCGCCGAAGTCATGGGCATCGGTGAGAGTTAGCACCTCAATGCCGCGCAAGCGTGCCTGGTACGCCAGCTCCATAGCCGCCCAGAGGTAGGGCGGAAGGGCGCCCTTCGCGCGCGCGCCGCGCGACCCGCATTCCTGGGCGTAAGCCTGCACTCGGCGAAACACCTCCAATTCCGGCATTCGGTGATCGCGTTTTTCGCGCACCTGCTTCACGCCTGCCGCCGGGTTGGTCTTGACGTGATCGTGCTCCCGCGCCCAACCGAACACGCGACGAAGGTAGCGCAGCCAGTGGTTGGCCTTGGTGGGATAGCCGGGCACTCCGGCTTCTCCAAGCCGCTCGGGAGAGCGCCCATGTGCGACGACATCGATAAGACGGCGCATGACCCCGGGGGTCATGCGATCCACGATCGCCTCGCCCAGCTTGGTACCGTTCTTGAGTGGGTACGCCTTGATCGCCTTGGCGTAGTCCCGGTAGTGAGTCTTGGTGCTCGACGCGAGCTGTTCGAAGGTGAGGCTGACCTCGAAAAGATCGATCACATGCGCGACCGATCCTCGGAAGGCCGAACCCGCCCGCTGCTCGGCGATGGCATGGAGATCCGACAGCCGAGCGCCAGCCTGCGCGACGGTTCTGCTCCGCACGCCGCGGCCCTCGGGATGCGGTTCGTGCACGAACCACCGGCCATTCCCGCTCGCATCCCAGTAGATCCCCTTGGGCACCTTGCTGTAGTCGATGTGTCCTGGAAGATTCCTGGGGTTCTTAGAGCGTGGCCTCCCCATCACTTGTGCCCTGCGACTCGGACGACCGACGCGAGGGTAGGGCGTACTACCGCCGACAACATGACGCCGCGAATGGAGCCCGCGTTGACGACAGCTGCCTGTGCGGCAGGTACCGCTTCGCGTAAGAACTTCACGTACGCGTCGGTCGCTGCAGTCTGGCACCATGCTATGAGTGCAGTTCCATCACAATGGGGGGATGGGAGTGGGAGCACGGCACGGCTCCCAACCTTGGCAACCGCCTCCGTCATCTCAGGTAGCTGCTGAGCTGATAATGGATTCAACCCTACTACTGACTGAAACTTCGCATCAAGCGCGAAAACCGAATTGCTCATTGCGCGAAGGGTCTGAGCTCGCTCCTCGGCGCTCTCCGCCGCCTTGAGGCCAAGCTGGACCTCTGCGGCATATAAAGGTGGGGCAGAAGCGCTCTTGTGCACCATGTCGATCAATGCCATCAGTCTCTTTAGGTCGATATCGAGAGCGAGCGTGGTCGAGTAGACCGTCTGAGCGAAGTCGAAGATCTCATCGCCCGCCCTTATCCTCAGCTCGGCAACGCGCTCCGCTCTCCACGCAGAATGAGCCGTCCGAAACGCGATGAGGAAGCCGGCAACGGTAATGGCCGCGGTAACTACTGCGACCTTCACCTCAGTGCTCGCCTCGTCGAGGAGAAGCGCGATCTGATAAGGCTTTAGAGGCGTTATTCCCCACCTGGGTGCCCAAGAATAGGCCACAAGCGCAAAGGCCAGCGGCATCAGCCTCCAGATAACTTTGAGGACAAGGTCGGCCACCAGGAGCGGTAGCCGGCGTGCAACTAACAGGAATCCTTGGAGAATCGGACGCATCAGATGAATTCGTCGGCTAAGTAGTTGTTGGATTCATTCGCTGGCGGCCGGATGCCAAGCGCCGTGTTCAACGCGTCGAGCGTTGTCCAGATTCCGCCGCGGCCATCGTACTGAAATCGGATCCCTTGGCGCCGCGCCCACGACTCAACCGTTGCCAGGCGCGGCCTCCTCCCCGGACAGCAGAGCTGCTGCAGATCCTCGAACTGAAGGATAGAACCGATCAAGCCGGACCTCCCGAGAGTGTTGAGGGTCGCTGTTCCGCTGGAAGGTGCTCTAGAAGTCCTGAGTTCCCATCGCTCCCGCCTTTCAACGCAGGCGCCCCAGAAAGAGCTTGGTTGATATGGATAAAGCGCCTCATATGCGCGGCCGCAGCCCCAAGGGAAATGCACAAATTCGGCAATTTCCGGGGCTTGGCATTTTCTGGTGGAAGTTGCGGAGGGCAGAAGGCAAGATTGGTCTGCCCGGAGTGGGCGGTACAGGGGGAAATGGAATGGCTACAAAATCGGCAGCTAAGAAGGCAGCCAAGAAGCCGGCTAAGAAGCCCGCTAAAAGGGTTGCGAGGGCAAGGCGTAGTACCGTTCTTCATGACGATGGGTCTATCGACAACGCCTTGCTGGTTATCCAGCGTGTCTTCAAGCTCCCCGAAGGAAGCGTCAGGCTGGTGAACCCAAGCGGACGACGCGCATACAGCACCGTTGGGCACCTGCGGAAGGCTTGGGCGTGATGCTTTAGGAGTGGCGGCGGAGGCAGCCTGATGGGCAGGTCGTCGGTTTGGGCAGCTTCGCGCGCGCGGGCGAAGCCCCAGTCGAGGGCCGCCAGCCGGTCGTTCAGGTGGATGTCGCTCACGGCAGAATCGCCTCACTAAGGATGGGGGGGGCTGGATATGTCGATGCTTGATGGCGTCAGCCAGTGCTGGCGGCTGAGTGAAACGTGCGCGGTCGATTGGAATGCCTGGTCGGCAATTGCCACGGGCTCCGGTGTGCTGCTCGCGCTTGCGATGCCAGCTCTGAAATGGCTGCGCACGAAAAGTCGAGCAAATGCCATGTTCGCCGTGGCCTTCGAAAGGGATTTGCAACGGGCTCGGTCCCGCCTGAGGTCGATCAACGAAGAATTCCCTCTCGGTCTGGATACGCCGGAGGCGTGGGCCGTGGAGGCCGCACTTATGGCTGATGTTCATGTCAGGGAACGCTTCGGAAACGCGGGGGAGCCACTTGCGGAGCTGGCAGACAGATCGATCGATCTGAGTCAGTGGCCAAGCGCAGTCAGTTTGGACTTGGCGTCCAAAGTCGTGGTCGCTCAGGCGGGATGCCGCTCGATAGTGGACGCATTGAAGGCTGGGTCGACTGGTCCCGACGACCTGCGGCATTGGGCGAACTTTTGGCTGAGATTTCGTCGAGACATGGATGCGGCACTGGAACGGTGCGATGTGGCCATCGCCGCGCTGGAGCGGGCGAGTAAGAAGATCGCGAACGACCTTGCTTGATGTCACTCCGCAACTCCCATCGTGGCAAGATCGATCTCGTCGACCTTGTCGCGCAGCTGGCGGCATGCCCGGCGCTGGCGCTGGGCGACGGTGCGCATGTCCTCCCGGGCGGAGACCTCAAGATTTCGCATGATCATCGTGGGGCGGTTATCGCGGACCGGCGCCCGTTTTACCTCGAACTCGCGCCTACCCATCTGAGCGCTCCTTTGCTTGCTGGCCAACGCGGCGAGAAGCTTCCTCGGTCGTCGCCTGACGGCGCGACTTCGGCTTCTTGATCGCGGTGCACCTGATTACCTGCACCTTGCCTCCGCGGCGCTTGAACTCCGCCATCAAGCGCTCCAGCTCGGCGCGTTCGGCGTCCTTCTGATGCTGGTTGCTGTTGGCAAAGGTCGCGAGCGGCGATCGGTTCTCCGCTGCGCGGCGCAGCTCGGAATCGTTCCGGTTCTGGGCAGTGCGGGTCATCAGGGCATCGCCTACGGTATGGCCGCTCATGCGTCGCACCCCGGCCCGCGCTCCCCTGGCTTGCCGTCGCGCGCCGCAGTGAAACGGCGATAGTCCATCCAGCCTTGGTCCGGGCAATGAAAGCCCCATAGGCGCACGCGAGGTCCGGTGATGAAGATCGTCCAGGCGCCTTCGCCTGGCAGGACCTCTACCCGGTGAGCGCTGTTGGGCAGTGCGCAGCGCAGACTGCCTGCTTGGCGCACGCGACGGCGGTGAATGCCGCCCGCGGCAACGGTATGCTCGACATAGCGGCCCTTGAGCAGTAGCGAGCACCACGCCCACGGGTGGTCGTGAAGTGCCCGGTCGTCGTCGCTGCGCAGGAAGCGATGCAGGTACACGTTGAAGATCGGGTTGCGCGGAAGCAGCCACCAGCGAAGCAGGTACGCACCATCGGCATTGTCCGCACCGACGACGAAGTCCGGCTGGCGCTTGGATACCACGCGCCAGACCAGTTGGCAGTACAGCCAGCAAGCGATGCGGGCACGCAGGGTCTTCATGCGCGCACCGCCTTGCCGCTTTCGGCGAGCAGCTGCTCGGCGTAGCGTTCGCCGCGGGCGTTGAGGCGCACGACGGACGGATATTCCGGGTCGTCGAAGTCGACCAGGCCGGCGTTGTCGAGCCAGTTCACTGCGCGCCGGGTGAATACCTGGATGTCGGCGGTGCCGCTGGTGCGGATCTCCGCCGGCGGCGTGGCGAATCCGCCGCGCGCGCGGCGCAGGGCGTGGCCGGGACTCTGGAACGCTGCCAGCAAGGCGCGCTGGGCGATGGGCTGTAGGTTCATGGGTTCCTCGGATCAGGCGGCACACGCCGAAGGGACGAAGGCAGACACGGCCTGCTCGCGTGCCTGCGTCAGCTGGGAGAGCGGAATCAGGTGCATCCGGAACGGGTCGGTCCAGCGCGACTCCACCAACGCGCGGCTGGCGGTTGGGCGCGTGGCGATCCCGCAACGGCAGCACTCGATGTGGAAGGTGGTCGGCACAGGCGTGCCGATGCGGGCGCGCTGGGGTGCACCGTGGGTTTCCACCCACTGTGGGTGGTGACCTAGCTGGCAGCCGGGGATGGATGCGGGCAGCGGATGAGCGGTCTGGCGCATGGTCAGGCCTCCAGTGGGAATAGGTCGGAATTGCCGGTCTGCAGGCCAGAGAAACCGAGATAGGCCTCGACGCCGGCACGAATGGCCGCGTCGCATTCTTCGAACTCGGTCACGCAGGCGCGGGCGATTTCCTGCCAGAAGGCGACCAGCTGGGGTTGCTTGCGGTCCCACGCGATAGCGCCTTCTCGGATGGCAACGGCATGGGCCTCCATGGCCGCGTGGGAACGCTGGTAGAGCGAGACATCAGCGCTCATCGGCGTGTGCCTCCACGTAGGCGTAGCGGTACTGCGCCATCTCGACCAAGCGATGAGGGACGGCATAGGCGAGGAGCAAGGCCACGGCGAACCACGCGGCGCGCAGGCGGCGGCTCATGGCTGGACCTCGGTCACGCGCACGCCCTGGCGATCGAGCCAGCGCGAAGCCCGTTTGAGGGCGTGTCGGGTCATCCGGAAGCGCTCGGCACCCAACTGCAGCTCACGGCCGCACACTTGGGCGCGGCGGACGGTCGCAACGCCGATTTCGCGCGGCGTGAGGCTGTGGGGGCTCGCCAGCAGACCGGCCCACACGAAGTCGCGGCAGACGATCAGGGCGAGAGTCTCGCCGCGGATGCCGGTGGCGAAGGATTCGGAGGCGGGGAGGGCGCTCAAGACCGAGTCTCCCGGGCAAGATCACGGGAGGCGGCTTCGGCGCGCTTGCTGGCAGCATCCAGGCGCGCGGCGCGAGTCTTCTGGTTGCGATTGTGCGAGCCGCGACTGGACCTCAGCTGGGCCTGCGCAAGCGCATGATCATGCTGGGCAGCCGAAAGGCAGCAGCGCACCGCGCAGGGCGGTAGGGCTTCGGCTTCGGTGTCGGTCTGGAACATGGCGCTCCTCCGGGAAGGGAGGGCGCCAGCGGGTCATCGGGCCTGGGGAGTGGCCACTTCGACGGCCAGAGGGGAAGGCTGGCAGGTGCGGCGACCCGCCGGTCGCCCGCCAGCAGAGCTGGCGGGCAAAAGATCACATATCGTGATTGTCCGTGTCAACACGTTTCGTGATTATTTAGCCGTCAGCCGAATGAGCGGAGCAGCCCAGCTTCTTGGAAGTCGATTCCGTCCTGCATGCACTCCCGCGCGCGGTCCAAGTTCCGGTGAAGTTCGATGAGTTCGTCGTCGCTGAGCTCGTCGAGCCCTACCTTTCCCAAAGTCGCCTGGTCAACGAGCAACTGGAAACCACAGTGTCGGAAAGCTCCCACCAAGCTGCGGACCATCCGCAAGTGACTTTCGCGAGTGACGTCGTCAAGGTGCCGCTCAACGATGCGCCGAGCTTGTGGAACCAGCAGAGTATTGGTCGAGATCGCCCTTTGCGACCTCAGCTCATCCGTTCTTGCGGCGAGCCGCTGCGCCAGTTCCTTGAATCGCGTGCTGTCCGACATCTTCCTTCTGCCCCCTGATGCGCTTTGCCAGTACCTTGGTCAAATCGAGGACGTTATCCGGCTGCACGGGGCGACCGAACTCTTCCGCGACAAGATAGGCAGTCTCAAGGAGCAGTGGGTCTTGGACCCATTCAGGGGGGTCACCCACGAGCTCCAAATAGTGCGTCAGCACCGTGACTGCGGCGGCAATCTTCTGGAAGTCGGGTCGCGCAGGCTGCGACAGGGGATCTGCCTCGCCAAAAAGCGACGCTACGGAAACCCCCAGTGCATGGGCAAGCAAAGAGATCTCGGCGAGCTTCGGCTCACGACCGCTGGGAGATGACGATTCGTAGTTCGCTATGCGGCTTTGCCCCGACCAGCCGCATGCCAGCGCAAGCTGCTCTTGGGTCATGCCCTTTGCTATGCGGGCAGCTCGAAGGTTGTCGGAGAAGGCCATGCGGCCATTCTTCACGGAGTGTGATGCCCGTCTAACACGATACGTGTTGACGCCAAGATCACGATATGTGATCTTTTGACCATGGATGCCCTGTCTCGAGCAATCAACGCCGCCGGCGGCGTCACCAACCTTGCGCACGCCTTGGGTGTGCGCCAAAGCGTAGTAGGGAACTGGCGCGGCCGGGGGAGGGTGCCCGCGGAGCGTGTGCTCGCAATCGAAGAGCTGACGGGCGTCTCTCGTCACGAGCTTCGGCCTGACGTCTTCGGCCGGTTCCCCTCGTCCACCAATGGGGGTGGCTGAGTGTCCCGCTATGTCACAGCGGTTCGGGACGAGCTCGACTCGGGCGAGCTTAGCTCCCTGATCGGCAACCCCATCTTCGATTCCGGCGACCAAACCGAGTTGTCGCTCACTGCTGACGAATGGTTCGAGCTCATCGCTCGTCGCAGACGGGTCGGCTGGCCGCTGCACTTCTCCGAGGTTGTCACGCATGGGTAGAGCTCCTGCGGCAACGGGCGCCGAGGTTGACCACGTTGGGCGCGCTTGCCGACGCCGGTCTGGCGTCCGCCTCGTTCTCGAGGTGGGCATGATCGGGCTGCTTCTCGGCGCTGGCGGGCGATCTTGGGCCGACTGGCGAGAAGAACACGGCGAGGACTTCGCCAACCCCGAGCTCGATGTTGAATCGTCGAAGGGCGGTGAAGGCGAGGGGCAGGGGGGAAATGAAGTGCATGGCCTGAATTCTTCATTCGATGCAGGGTCCTGCGCATGAAGGATGTCCGTCAGTTTCTGCCGCCGCGACAGTCGCTCATCTACGCCCACACGCGCCGAATGCTCGACGCCACGGCGTGCAACTACACCACCTTCGCCATGCAGGTCGCTGAGAAGTACCTCGCGATGACTGCGCCAGATGTTCGCCAGGTGAAGCTGCGCACGGGCGAGGGTGCGGACCTGATCAGGGCCATGGAGAACAACGCCCAGATCCTGCGTCGCTACATGGATGGCACGCTCAAGACACTGCCGGCCGATCTGGAAGATGCTTGGGTGCTGAGCCTGCCCGAGCCATACCGCGCCGATTGCGAGCGGGACCTGGCAGCGCGACGGAGCATGCTCGCCGTAGCAATGCCTGCGCCCGAAGGGCTACAGGTAGCCAGCGTGGCGACCCTGATGGGCAACTACGCCAACCTGGTCCGCGCGTTGGCGCCGGCCATCGAAGACGGTCGATTCGGGCCCGAAGACTTGCCGCACCGGCGGGCGATCGACGCGGCTGGCCGCGACGTGATCGCTGCCGTGATCGGCATTGGGCACGAGCTCGACCGCGGTATCTACGGGGAGAAGCCGGGTGCTTGATATGGCGATCTTCCACGCGCCCCGGGCAGCACGCACGGCCGGACGCAAAGCGATCAGCGCGGTGGCGCGAGGTCACATCGCAGAGGCGATGCGTGTGCTCTATGGCGACGCGCCTGGACTGCATGGCGATGAAGCGCTCGCGCAGCGCGAGCGGTACCGCTGCGAGGAAGAGGCGCGAAGCGCAGGGCAGGGCGTCTTGCTGCTCGACTTGGCCCCGTCTCCCCCGGGAGGGGCGTCGAGGAGCGCGCGAGCGGACGCTGGGTCGCTGAACCTGAACAAAGAGGGGGCTTTTCAGGTTCCGGGCGATGGGTCCTCCCCCCCGATGGGCTCTGCGGGTAATTCGGACCCCGTTTCCTCGGTAGATAGCGACGCTGGAAGTTACTGAATGTCGGCCAATTACGATGACGTCCTTGGCCAGCTGCGCGATGCCGGCCTGATACTCGACACCCTCGACACCACCGGGCGCATGGTTCGCTGCAAGGTCGAGGGCGAGCGCGAGAAGCGCGGCTGGTATGTGCTGCACGAGCTCAATACCAGCGGCGGTGACGTCCTGGTCGTCGGTACTTACGGCGTGTGGCGCGGCAACGACAACGGCGTGACCAAGGTCGAGCTGCGCAAGCGCGACAGCGAATTCACCGCCGAACAGCGCGAAGCGCTCAAGCGTCGGCTGGCGGAGGATCGCCGCCGTGCCGAGTCTGCGCGGCGCAAGGAAGCTGAGCGCGCGGCGCGCGCCGCTACCGCCGCATGGGCAAAGGCGGCGCCGGACGGCGATTCGGATTACTTGGCGGCGAAGGGTGTCCAGGGCTTCGGCCTGCGCTACAGCCCGACGGGCGTCGCGGTGGTGCCGATGCTCGACCCTAACGGCGCGATCCATGGCCTGCAGCTGCTGCGCTCGGCGAAGCTGGCAGAGCAGCAGCGCAAGCCCGCGAAGGAGTTCTGGCCTGCCGGCTTGGCGAAGAAGGGGCACTTCCATCTGATCGGCGGCACGCCGCAGTGGATCCTGCTTATCGCCGAAGGGTATGCGACGGCCGCGACGCTACACATGGCCACCGGCTATCCGGTCGCAGTGGCATTCGACGCCGGCAACCTCTTGCCCGTGGCCACCGCGATGGCCAAGCGCTACCGCGGCACGAAAATCCTGCTGTGCGGTGACGACGACATCCTGCAGAAGTGCCGGCATTGCCGCTCGCGCCTGGTGCTCGCCGAGCACCCGGTCGAGTGCCCCACGTGCGGCGAGCCGCACCAGGCTAGCAACGCCGGCATGTTGGGCGCCGAGGCCGCCGCACTGGACGTGCATGGCGCCGCCGTCCTGCCGCGCTTTCAGCAGGAAGCCGGTCGCCGCAAGCTGTTCATCCACCGCGGCGTCAAGGCCAGCGACTTCAACGACCTGCACGCCGCCGAAGGCCTGCACGTGGTGCGCAGCCAGATCGAGGCCCGCATCACGGAGCTTTCGTGGCGGGCGCCTGTCGAAAGTCACGGCGCTTCCACTCCACCACCCAGGGGCGCGGGGAAAGCGCCCCTCAAGCCGATTGACGACCTTAGCGAGCTGCTGAGGCGGTTCGCGTTGGTATACGGGCAGGGCGGTACTGTCTTCGACCGACAAGAGCACACCTTGGTCGCCTTGGGCGACATGCGCGATGCCTGCGTTCGCAAAGAACTGCACCGGGCGTGGATGGAGAGTACGCAGCGTGTGCTTGTTCGGGTCGACGAGGTGGATTTCGATCCCTCCGGTACGAAGCCCGGCGTGACCTGCAACCTGTTCGCGGGCTGGCCGACCGTTCCCAAGGAAGGGTCATGCGAGAAGCTGCTGCATCTGCTGTGGCACATGTGCGGCGAGGAGGCGAACCAGAAGGCGCTGTACGACTGGGTGCTCAAGTGGCTGGCGTATCCGCTGCAGCACCCTGGCGCCAAGATGAAGTCGACGATCGTGATCCACGGGCCCCAGGGCACCGGCAAGAACATGTTCTTCGACGAGTACATGAAGTTGTTCGGCACCTATGGCCGCGTGCTCGACCAGGCCGCACTGGAGGACAAGTTCAACGACTGGGCTAGCCGCAAGCTGTTCCTGCTGGCCGACGAGGTCGTGGCGCGCACCGAGGTCTACCACCTCAAGAACAAGCTCAAGGCGCTGATCACCGGCGACCGGATCCGCATCAATCCCAAGAACATTCAGGCCTACGAGGAAGACAACCACGCCAACCTGGTGTTCCTGTCCAATGAAGCCATGCCAGTCGTGCTCGAGGAGGACGACCGGCGCCATGCGGTGATCTGGACACCCTCCAAACTCACCGAGGCGTTCTACCTGGAGGCGCTGGCGGAGATCCGGGCCGGCGGGACAGCCGCGCTACACCACTACCTACTGCAGGTGGATCTCACCGGGTTCACCAACGGCACCAACCCGCCCATGACTTCGGCCAAGGCCGAGCTGATCAACCTGAGTCAGGACAGCCCGCAGCGGTTCCTCGATGAGCTGTATGGCGAGGACATCCCCGGGATCAAGCCGCGGCCGGCACCGTCGAAGGAGTGGTACGAGGTCTACCGCGTGTGGTGCGCCCGGGAGGGCCTGCCCAGGCCGGCGCCCGCGCCCAAGTTCATCAACGCGCTGGTCCGAAAGCGCGGCATCGTCCATCCGGACAAGGCGCGCAAGCGCTACGTCATCGAGCAGTCCACGCATGGGCCGCACGGGTTCCTGATGCTGGGCAGCTGCTCGCCGCCGGACGGTCGTAACGAGGCGGCCTGGCTCGGCGAGGAGGTCGTGCGCTTCCGCAGCAGCGTGAATGACTACAGGGGGCGGTCGGCATGAGTGCGCCCACCAATGTGCGGGATGTGCGGGCGCGTGTGCGGGACGGTGTGCGGGCGCAAACGCTGCTGGCAGTAGGGCTGTGCGGGATGTGCGGGCATTTTCGGGCCTTCACGGGCGCGCGTAGCACTGACAGCCATGCCCCCGTCTATGTGGATTCCGACTCCCGCGCGTATGAGTGCCCGCACATCCCGCACATCCCGCACAACGCAGACGCGGCAAGGACTTCGCGACACTTCGATCCCGCACATGTCTCCGCACATCCCGCACAGCTCGCGCGCGCGCGTTTTTCTATGCCCTTGGTTCCCAAAGAAATCGAAGAGGAGGGCTGCTGGTAATGGCAGTCGATGATGTCGTCGTGACGGGAGTCGAGCTGGCTGCTTTCCTGGGTTGCCGGCCCTCCTACATCGTGGAGCTCAAGCGCAACGGCCGGCTCGTCCCGGCGGCGGGCGGAAAGGGCTACCTCAAGGCCGCCTCCCTGGCGCTGTATGAGCAAACCCGTGACCCCGCTCGTGCAGGCGTCGCAGCGCGGCACGCGGCCGAGCGCGGGCAGTCCCTGGCCGGCGCGGAGGTGGAGGAGGGGCCGGACGACGAGGCCGAGGATGCGATCGATGCGCCTGAGCGGCCGCTCAGCAGCGACGCCAAGCGCAAGGCCAAGGCGCTCGCCGACAAGGCTGAGCTAGATGCGGAGAACGCTCGCATCGATATGGCCGAGCGCCTGGGCGAGCTGCTGCCCCGCGCCGATGTGGAGCGCGCGATTGGCCAGGCGGCCAACGGCCTGCGCGTGGCGCTGGAGAACATGGCCGATACCTTGGCCCCGCAGCTGGCTGCCACCAACGACGAGGCGCAGTGCCGCAAGCTGGTATGGGATGAGGTCAGCCACGCACTGGAAGAGCTGAGCCGCGGCTTCCGCGAGGCGGCTAAGGCTGCGGAGGCCAGCTCATGAGGTCGGACAACACCCAGCGCGACCTCTTGCGGGAATCGGATCCGAATCTGGCCAAGGCTTGCCGAATCGCTGCCGAGACGGCGCTTCGGGACCCGCACTTCACCTTGGCCGAGCGCGAGCGCCGCGCGCAGTACTACCTCGACCAGGCGCGCTTCTATGAGACGGGGGAACAGTCGTGACCGCTATTGCTGCCGAGCGTATTCCTGCGGTGCTGGCACGCGCGCTCCAGCCGCGGCGGCCGCTAACGGTCTCCCAGTGGTGCGACGAGCACATGTGGCTGTCCAGCAAGGGCAGCAGCAAGCCTGGCCGGTGGATCACGGATCGCAATCCGCCGCTGCGCGAGCCGATGGACAACATGTCCGCACGCAGCCCGGTGCACGAGCAGGTCTGCATGTTTCCCATCCAGTTCGGCAAGAGCCAGCTGGCGACCAACAGCATCGCCTACTGGATGGACTACGCCCCTGCGCCGATCATGTACGCGCTGCCGGGCGAGGCATCCATGACCAAATGGATCGCCCAGAAGCTCAACCCGATGATCGAGGTGTGCCCGGCGGTGCGTCGCGCGCTCAGCAGCACGGCGAGCCGTGACAGCGCGAACCAGCGCACGTTCAAGGATTTCGCTGGCGGGCAGCTTTACGTCGAGCACATGGGCAGCCCGCAGCGCCTGAAGTCCACCACGGTGAAGTACCTGGGCGTGGACGAGATCGATGAGGCACCTCAGCAGCTCAGCACGGGCGATGACCCGGTCAAGATGCTCGACGGGCGCACCTCAGCTTTTCCCACGACGTACAAGCGGCTGTACATCAGCACCCCCGGCATCGCGGGTCTGAGTCGCATCGCCAAGCTGTACGAGAAGAGCGACCAGCGGCGCTACCACGTGCCATGCCCGCATTGCGGTCACTACCAGCCGCTGACTTGGAGCGGTTTGGTGTGGTCCCCGGATGCTAAGCAGGCGTGGTACGCATGCGCCGAATGCGGCACCGCCATCGAGGAGCACCACAAGCCGCAGATGATCGCGACCGGCCGCTGGGTCGCCGGCAACCCGGACTCCGCAATCCGCGGCTACACCATCAATTGCCTGTACTACCAGTTCGGGCTGGGCCCGCGATGGGCGGACCTCGTGCGCGAGTGGCTGGATGCACAGAACGACCCGGCGGCGCTGAAGACCTTCATCAACGACCGGTTGGCCGAGACGTGGGAAGACCCGTCGATGCGGTCGGTCAAGCACAACGTCATTGCTGATCGCGCCGAGGCCTACCTGCTGCGGCACGCGCCGCGTGGCGTGCTCGCGATCACCGTGGGTGTGGATACCCAAGACAACCGACTGCCGGTGCACATCATCGGGTGGGGACGCGGCATGGCTTCCTGGACGCTCGATTACGTCGAGTTGCCGGGCGACCCCGCGGAGGAGGCGGTTTGGGTGGCGCTTACAGATCTGCTGAACCGGCCGATAGAGCGCGAAGATGGTGTGCAGCTTCGGCCACTGGCGGTTGCCATCGACGCGGGCGGGCACCGCACGGAGGCCGTCAAGAACTACGTGCGGCAGAGGCTCGTCACTCGACCGATGTGCATCTTCGGCGCGGTACCGAACAACGCTCCCATCCTGTCGAAGGGGAAGTTGGCTGACGTCACTTGGAATGGGCGCACCGACAAACGCGGCATCACGATCTACCACGTCGGCGGCGTGGCGGCGAAGCACTACCTGTACAGCAGGCTGTCGGCTGACTCCGAGCGACAGGTCGATGCGCGCCTAGTCCATTTTTCCGACCAGCTGCCGGCCGAGTTCTTCCCCGGCCTTGTATCGGAGGTCTACAACCCGGTTAAGAACCGATTCGAGAAGAAAGTCGTGCGGAACGAACCGCTCGACACGTGGGTCTACGCCTACGCGGCGGCACACCATCCCGAAGTGCGCCTGCACCGGTTCACGAAGGCGGACTGGGATGCGATCGAGCAGCGCCTGCTCTCCTCGGCGACATCTTCAGTGAAAGAGGATTCCCGTGGAACTCCATCGGCAGCGACGCAGGCTGCTTCCGCGGCTCCGACCGATTCCCGTGGAACCGCCCTGGCCACTCGGTCGCGATCTACCGGCTTCGGGCGCGACGGTTGGGGGCTCTGATGGGAAGACGCAAAGAAACGGCCGAGCAGCTGCGGGCACGCATCATGGGTGCAATGCGGGCCGACATCGGGATCAGCGAACAAATGGCACAGCCCTTCGTTGAATCGATCATGCGTTGCTTCGCAGGAGAGCAACCGTATTTCCCCGCCGCAGAGCGGCGCCATCCCGTGGCGCATATCGAAGCGGATCTGCGCCGAGGCAAGGCGGTCAAGGCGGTGCTGCGCGACTACGAGATCTCCAGAACGACGCTGTACTCGCTCTTTCCGGGCGGCCTGCCGAGGGCGGATGCGCGCGCGTCGTCCGGCATTTCATTGAAAGAGCGAACAAAATAATTCTCGTCCCCTTATGGATCAGAGGGTTGCGCGCGGTATTGTCCGGCGTTTTGTTTAGTTTCCGGACGGACTGCTCACTAACTTAGTCGTCATGACGGCGGCCCAAGAAATGCTCGACTTCTACATGCGCGCGGAGGCTTCCGTGCTGCAGGGGCAGAGCATTCGGTACGGCGAGCGCCTCCTGACGCGGGCTGACTTGGCGGAGATTCGCAAAGGCCGCCAGGAGTGGCAGAGCGTCGTCGACGGGCAGACCGCCGGCCCGCGCCGCGCCCGCTTCGCCGTGGCCGACTTCGGTGGCCGCACGTGAGGTCCGCAGCCATTGCCCGAGATCGCCTCGCGGTAGCGGTAGCTGTCGATCGGGGGATGCGTGCGGTGGAGACCGTCAAGCCCCTGACGAAGACTTCGGCGGTCGCCCATGAGGTGACGCGTCCGTCGCGCAGTCGCAAGTTAGCGCGTGACTGGGGCAGCGGTAACGCCGTTGCGGGCATGGACGCCAAGCAGCTGCGCGATCAAGCGCGGCACCTCGACCGCGATCTAGACCTCGCGACCAACGCGCTCAATGTCCTGGTACAGAACACCGTTGGTTCCGGTATCGACGTGCTGGCCGCACCACGCCGCCCCGGCGAGGCGATCAACCGCAACTTGGCCCTGCAGTTGGACGACCTGTGGGACGCATGGTGGGACCGTCCAGAAGTCACTTTCACCCACGACTACGGGGCGGTCCAGCAGTTGCTGGCCCGAAGCCTGTTCCGCGACGGGGAGGTGTTCTACCAGGATCTGATCGGGCCGATCGCATATCTGGAGCACGGTACCGACGTGCCGTACAGCATCGAGATGATCGAAGCTGATATGTGCCCGCTGGATCTCAACGATCCGGGGAGAGGCATCCTGCAAGGGGTAGAGCGCAATGCCTGGGGCAGGGCGGTCGCCTACCACCTCTACAAGCAGCACCCGGGCGACCCGTTTGGTCGGTTGCTGGATACAAAGCGGGTCAGCGCCGAGTACCTGCACCACATCGCGCATTTGACACGCGTGCATCAGGTGCGCGGTCTGAGCGTCTTCGCCAGCGCCATGTCGCGCTTTGAAGACGTGAAGGATTACGAAGAGTCCGAGCGCATTGCGGCCAAGGTCGCGGCCTCGCTGACTTTCCAGATCAAGAAGGGCGACGGCACCGCCTATACGCCGCTCGGCGAAGGGCTCGGGGGTGTCGCCGTTGTCCAGCAGGGCCAGAGCTTCCGCGAGCTGCGCATGGCACCGGGCATGATCTTCGACGACCTGCTGCCGGGCGAGTCGATCGAAGAGCTGGCCTCAAATCGCCCGAACCCGAACGCGGCGACCTGGCGCAAAGAGCAGCTGCGTGCGGCGGCCGGCGGCATCGGCGTGAGCTATTCCAGTCTGTCGCTGGACTACAACGGCACGTACTCGGCGCAGCGCCAAGAGCTGGTCGAAAAGTGGGGCAGCTACTTGATGCTGGCCGAGCAGTTCATCGCCCGCGCGGTGCGCCCCCAGCGCCTGCGCTTCGTCCAGGCCTGCCTACTGGCGGGCAAGGTGCGTCTGCCCAAGGGCTGGACGCTGCGGGATCTGGCGGCATCGACCTACGTGCGCCCGGTGATGCCGTGGATCGACCCGCTGAAGGAAGCCAATGCCCGCGGCGAGGCCGAGGACCGCGGCTGGGTCAGCCCGCAGCAGAACACCTTGCAGTACGGCAACAACCCCAACGAGGTGCTCCGCCAGCGCGAAGACTGGGCCGAGCAGACCCGTGATCTGCCGCCTGTGGCGGCGCCCATTGATCCGCAGGCCCGTGCGCAGTTGCGCGCCTCCGTGATCCGCGACCAGCTCGGGAGCAACAACTGATGCGCCACACCCTTCTCCACATCGTAATGGGCCAGATCCTGGCCGACGCGGGCGCCGGACAGGGCCTGAACCTGTTGCAGATCCGCGCCGATGGCCAGGCCGCAGAGGTCATGATCTACGGGACCATCGGGGGAATATTCTGCGCCGAGTCCGTCTCTGCCGCCGACCTGGCGGAGCAGATCGGCCAGATCCAGGCGGCCACCATCAACGTGCGCATCAACAGCGCAGGCGGTGTCGCCGCCGACGGCATCGCCATCTACAACGCCCTCAAGCAACACCACGCGCGCAAGGTTGTCTTCATCGACGGCCAAGCCTGCTCGATCGCTTCGTTGATTGCGATGGCGGGCGATGAGGTGGTCATGTATGCCAGCTCCCTGCTGATGGTCCATGCCCCGCACACCATTGCCGCGGGCAATGCGACCGACTTCCGCCAATGGGCCGCCGCGCTCGATGCGCATGCCGCCGCGATGGTCGAGGCCTATGTGGCCAAGACCGACAAGCGCGAAGAGGTCGAGCGATTGCTCTCCGATGGCGCCGACCACTGGTATACGGCCGCTCAGGCGGTCGAGTTCGGGTTCGCCGACCGTGTGCCCGACGCCGCGACCACGGCATCGACCAGTGCGCGTGCTGCGGCCGTGGCGCTGAGCAGCTATGCCCAGGTGCTCTCCACTGCGCCTGCGGGCATTGCGCCGCAGTTGCGCGCCCACGTTTGCGCGGCGCTGTCGCCGCAGATTTTCGCCTCGCTCCCCGAGGTCACCCAGGCCGCCCTGATCGGCCACATCGAGGATCCCACCATGCAGAACCATTACCGCGCCATCCTCGCCGAGGGCGGCACCAGCTCCGCGACGCCGCCGCCGACGCCCACTCCCGCGCCGACGCCCGCTCCCGTCCCGGCGCCGATCGTCGCCGTCGGCGCTGAGGGCCAGGTGCAGGCCGCATTGGCGGCTCTGCGCACCCGCAACACCGAGATCATGGCGCTTGCCGAGCCGCACATGGCCAACGCCGACGTGCGCACCTACGTCGACGGCGTGATCGCGGCGGCCGATCCCACGGTCACCGCCGACAACGTGGGTCGGCACATCCTGGCGCTGATGGCCCGCAACGGGCAGCCGCTCAATGGCGGCGCCGGCATCACTGCCGGCACCGACCAGCGCGAGCTGACCCGGGCGGCGATGACCAACGCCATCCAGGCGCGCGTCGGCTCGGCGAAGCCGACCGATGGCAACCCGTTCCGCGGCCTGACCATGGCCGAGCTGGCGCGGGCCTGCGTTGAGGCGGCTGGCGTCAACACCCGTGGCATGGACCGCATGCAGGTCGTCGGGCTGGCCTTCACCCACAGCACCTCGGATTTCCCGGCGCTGTTGGGTAATGCGGCCAACCGCGCCATCCTGCAGGGCTATCAGGAAGTGGAGGAGCAGTTCGACCAGTTCACCCGGGCGGTGAACCTGGCCGACTTCAAGCCCACCAATCTGGTGGGCCTGGGCGCCTTCTCGAACCTGGACATCGTGCGCGAGGGTGGCGAATACAAGTACGGCACCTTCAGCGAGCAGTCGCAGTCGGCGCAGCTGGTGACCTACGGCAAGCTGTTCTCGATCTCGCGCCAGGCGATCATCAACGACGACCTGGGCGTGTTCAACGATGTCCCGCGCAAGATGGGCCAGGCGGCCAAGCGCACCCTCGCCAACGCCGTCTATCAGCTGCTGCTGAGCAACCCGGTGCTGGCGGACGGCAAGACCCTGTTCCATGCCGACCACGGCAACCTGCTGGACGGCGCGGCGATCAGCACCACCAGCGTGAGCGCGATGCAGGCCAAGATGGCGCTCCAGAAGGATGCCGACGGCCAAATCATCCGGGTCCCGATGAAGTCGCTGCTGACCCCGGTCGCCTTGGGCGGGCTGGCGCTCACCGTGCGCGCCAGCCAGTTCGAAGTGGGTGCGGCCACGCGCAACAACACCACGCCGAACATCGTGCAGAACACCTTCGACGTGATCAGCGACGGCCGTCTGGACGCTGCTGATCCGGCAGCCTGGTATGGCGTGGCCAACCCGAACTTCGTGGACGGCATCGTGGTGGGCTACCTGGACGGCAACCAGACGCCGTTCCTGGACCAGCACGAGGGTTTCACCGTCGACGGCGTGGCCTGGAAGGTCCGGCTGGACGCGGCGCCGGCCATCGCCGATTACCGCGGCCTCTACAAGAACCCCGGCGCGTAACGGAGGCGGCGGCCTCGGCCGCCGTGCTTCGCAGCAGCCCCTCCCTTTCGATCCCGGAGAAGCATCATGAAGAACGCATATCAGGACGGCCGCGTCCTGGACCTGGTCCTCACCGCCGCGGTGAACAGTGGCGAGGTGATCGTGCAGAACAAGATCATCGCCGTCGCGGTCACCGATGGCGCCATCGGCGACACCATCGCGGCCCACGTCGAAGGCGTGTTCCGGCTGAAGAAGGCCTCCGCGGCCGTCTTTGCCGCCGGCACCCCGGTCAACTGGGATACCGACAACAAGCAGGCCATCTCGGCGGCCGGCAGCACGGGTGACAGCGACGCCATCGGCTATGCCGTGGCGGCCGCCGGCAATGGCACCACCGAGGTGCTGGTGCGCCTGACTCCCGGCACCGCGGCGCTGGTGGCGTAACGCTCGACCACCACCGCACACAGATGCCCGGGTGGCGTGTGCGGTGGTGGGTCTTCTCCTGATCCTCCAAGAGCAATCCCATGGCAAACCCGCGCGGCGTTCGCAATGCAAATCCGGGCAACATCGACCGCACCGGTACCGCCTGGCAGGGCGAGAACCGGACGGCGGCGGCCATCGCGCGCGAGGCGCGCTTTGCCGTGTTCGACAGCCCGGAATGGGGCTTTCGCGCGCTCGTCAAAACACTGCTTACCTACCAGCGCAAGTACGGTCTGCTGACCGTGCGCTCGATCATCAATCGCTGGGCGCCGCCCACCGAGAACAACACCAGCGCCTACGCCGCGGAAGTGGCCAAGGCACTGGGGGTGTCCGAGACGACGGTCATCCGTGTCGATGATCCCGCTACCGCCTTCAAGCTCGCCAAGGCGATCGCCCGGCACGAGAACGGCGGCCACTTCTGGGGTGATGAAGTCATTCGCGACGGCGTCGAGCTGGCGGGGCTGAAGGCCTGATGGACGCCTGGACTTCCCTGAGCGTCAAGCTGGGCGCCGCACTGGGCGCTGCCGGTGCCGGCGGCACGGTGGTAGCCGAGGTCATCGCCGGCAGCGAGCACTTGTTCCTCGGCATCCCGCAGTCGTGGTTCCTGGCGGCCATCGTCGGGGCACTGGTCGGCCTGCTGCTGCTCAGCGAGATCGACGCCGGCAAGATCGCACCCCCGCGCGACCTGGCGCTGGGGATGCGCTGGGTGACCCTGCTGCTGCGCGTTGGCCTGCTGGGTCTGTTCGTCCTGGGCTTCGCGCTGGCCGCCGGCTGGATCGTGGTGGCGGCCTCCACCTACATCCCCTCGATCAAGGAAGCGGGCATGGCCTTCAGTGGCCTGAGCGGCTTCGTGATCAAGCCGATGCTGCCGCATTACCTCGGCAGCCTGCAGAAGGTCACCGACCGCCTGGCCGGTCGCGCTGGAGGTGCCGCATGACCATGCCCTACCTCGGCAATCTGCTCTCAACGCTGGCGGTCTTCTGCGCCGCGTCCTGGCAGTTGCTACTTACCTTCCAGACCGGCGCGCGTCACCGGGACCGGGCGGCGTGGCTGTTGCGCGGCGCGTGCCTGATTGGCATCGCCGTGGGCATGCTGGGCATCTTCCTGCGAGACCTGGCCTGCCACCAGTACGTGGCCGCGTGGTACGTGCTGCTGGTTCGCCTCAGCCTGGCTGTGCTGCTGGTCTACCCATGGCGCCGGCGGGAGAGCGATCGATGAGCCTCCATAGCGCCGTATGGGCACTCGTCCAAGCCGCCGGGTCGCTGATCCTGGGCTGGGTGACTGGCTTTCTGACCTGGCTGCACAAGCCAGGCAGCACCCTCAAGAGCTGCTGTGCGGTACTGGCTGTGTTCTGCTTCTTCGCCGCGCTGTCGTCCTATCGGCAGGGGCAGCGAGTAATCGTCGTCACCCAGCAGATCACGCAGTGCGAGGCAGACCGTAAGGCCGATGCAGACGCCGCGGTGCTCAAGCGCGCCGAGCTCGAAGCCAATGTTGCCGACAAGGACGCTGCGCTAAAAGCGATCGCGCAACGCCTGCAGGCCGAGGCCGACAACCTGGCCAAGCTGCAAGCCCGCAACCTGGCGCTGCGCGCCGAGACCGAGGCGGCCACGGCCGAGGCTGCGCGCAGTGCACAGGCCTTCAAGCAGCAATACGACCAGCGCCCGGTGGAGTGCACGGCTGCGCTGAAGGCCATGGCCCAGGCGTGCCCGACGCTGGGAGGCTACTGATGCGTATCGCCGCCATGCTCTTTGCCAGCATGCTTCTCGGCGGCTGCGTCCGCGAGGTCAAGCCGTCGGTGCCGGCCACCCAGCGCATTGCGCCTGCGCCTGTCGTGATCGGTGTGCCGCAAACGCGCTACGTTCCGATCGACAAGGAACTTACCGCCACCTGCAGTTGGGTGCGCAACGGCGCGCTGGAGGATATGCCCGAGGTTTCGCGCGGGCGCAAGCTGTGCCTGGACTTTTACGAGGCGCACCTGCGCGAGATCGCCGCCAAGCAGGGCGGGCCGGCGTTGGAGCCCAAGCCGTGAGCCGGATCGCGATCGAGGTCGATGCCGACAACCTGCTGGGGCGCCAGTTCTCGGCGCTGGAGCGCCAGAACCTGCCGTTCGCGATCGTGCAGGCGGTCAACGCGACCGCATTCGATATCCGCGAGCAGTGGCAGCGGGTCGCTCCCCGCGTGTTCGACCGCCCCACGAGCCTGACGCGCAATGCGGCGACGTACCGCAAAGCCACAAAGGACAGGCTCTACGCCGAAATCCTCCTGCGAGACGAGGCGGCCAAGGGCACGCCGCCGGCCAAATATCTGGCGGCGGAAGTACAGGGCGGGACCCGGCGGAAGAAGGGCTTCGAAATCTTGCTGCAGCAGAGGGGCGTGATGCCGGCGGGCCAGTTCGCAGTGGCCGGTCGAGGCGCCAAGCTGGACGCTTACGGCAACGTGTCGGCGGGAGAGATTACCAAGATCCTCTCTCAGCTCGGCGCCCAGCGCGACGCCTATCAGAACGAAAGCGCCTCATCGCGCCGCCGCCGCACCAGTGAGGGTCGCCGCTACGAGTACCTAGGGCGCGATCGGAAAGGCGCCACGAAGGTGGCTGGTCGCGTCGTGCGCCGCGGCGGTCGCTACTTCGCCCTGCAGAAGCGCCGCGGCCGGCTCGCCCCGGGCGTATACGAGCGGATCGGAACCGGCTTCGGCAGCGCGGTTCGCAGCGTTTTCATCTACACCTCGCGCGCCAGCTATCGTCCCCGCTACGACATCTTCGGACTCGCCCAGCGTGCCTGGGACAAGCTGATGCCGTTCTACTTCAATCGCGAGCTGGACAAGGCGCTGGCGTCCTCGAAGTACCGGAGCGCGGCATGAGCCAGCGCGACTTCCTGCAGGCATTCGATGGTGATGCCTTTGAGGCCTTCCAATTGGTGGCCTTCGGCGACAGTGCGGTGTATACCCAGGCCGGCGTCAGCGTCGGCGTTGCGTGCACCGTGCTGGTGGATCGCGGCCTGCGTGACTACGGTGACGATCCCGCGCCGGTGGCGGCCGGATACACCCAGATTACCTTCCAACTGCGCGAGGTCGCACCGGCGCGCGGTGGGCGTGTCGTCGTCGATGGCGAGACATACGTGCTCGATCGTCACGAGGAAAGCGACGGCTCGGCGAGCCGATGGGTGGTGCTGCGTGCCTAGCTCCCGCCAAGTCCTGCTCGATACGGTGGCCACATGCCTGCGGCGGATCAGTACGCCGGACTACGAGACCAACGCGGGCGCTGCGGTCACCACCGAGCCGGCTCAAGTCGATGACGACGCGGCGGCGGTACTCGGCGTGCTCATCACCAAGCAGGAGCGAGCCATCGAGCCGGGACTGACGCGCACGCATCGGCTGACCACCTTCGTGCTGCTGGCCAAGCTGCCGGCTGCGCTGGACCGGGCGCAGGCCCAGCTGGACGCGATCGTCGGCGACATCGAGCGTGCGATGGCTGACCAGCAGTTTCGGTATCCGGTCGGGATCCAGTACCCGCAGTACGTGTCGATGGAGCCGGCCAAGCCAGAGGCCGGCATCGGATGGATCGGCGCCCTGCTGACCTATCAGACCCACATCCCGATCAAGTAACCCGCCGCCCGCGCGGCTTCATCCAAGAGGATCATCACGATGGACGACTTCAGCTACTTGGGCAGCGGCCAGCTCCTGCTCCGCGAATTCGGCGCCGCCACTCCCTTCGAAGAGGTAGGCAACGTCAGCGCGCTGACGCTGTCGCCCCAGGTCAATTCACTGACTCTGGCAGACTATACGAAGCCCGGCGGCGGCACCCGCAACCGGGTGGATCGCGTGACCGAGGTGCAGATCGCCTACACTTTCCACGACTACAACGCCGCCAACTTCGCACGCTCGATGCGTGGCACGGTGAGCGAGGTGGCCGGCGGCAATGCAGTCTCCGAGGCGGTCGTCGCCTATCCGGGCGGCTACACGCCGCTGGCAAATATCGCCTCTGCCATCGCGACGGTGAAGTCGCCCGACGGCACCGACACTTACATCGCCGGCACGGACTACGAGTTCGTCGACGGTGGCCTGCGCGTCCTTGAGGACGGCGACATCCCGGCGCCCGTGGCCGGTGCGCCCAACATCGCAGTGAGCTACAGCTACGGCGCCGCGGAGCGCGTGCAGGCATTCGTGACCTCGGCCAAGCAGTACGAGGCGCTGTTCTTGGGCCTCAACGAGGCGCGCAGCGGCAAGCCGGTGCGCGTCCACGCCCACAAGATCAGCGGCGGTGTCATCCAGGAGCTGGGGCTTTTGGGTGACCAGTACGGCCAGGGCCAGGTGCAGGGCGCCCTGCAGGCCGATACCAGCAAGGGCGCGGGCCTGTCGCAGTACTTCACGGTGGACATCGTCAAGTGAGCGAGCGCGATCAGAGCCTGGACGTGATCGCGCCGCCGATGCGCGAAGTGGTGGTGCGTGGCGAGACCCTCGCGGTCTCGCCGCTCACCCTGGAGCAGCTGCCGGCGTTCATCGGGGCGAGCCGGCCCCTCATCGGTCGCGTGATCATCGCGATGAGCCTAGCCGGTGCCGGCGCACAGATCGAGATGGGCGCTCTGCTGCTGGACATTCTCGAGCAGGACGCCCAGGCCTTCGCCAAGGCAGCCGGCGTGGTGACCGGACGGGCCGAGGCGTGGCTCGCTGGCGCCGCGGTCGGTGAGATTGCCGAGCTGGCCGAGGCCATTGTCGCGGTGAACGCGGATTTTTTTGCCCGCCGCCTGCCGGCGCTGATGGGCGCGGGGCAGGCGGCGATCCGAGCCGCGCGTCGGGAGCCGATGCCGGATGGGCCGACCTCATCCACTTCCTCGTCGCCCGAGGCCACCAGCGGCGCGACGTGATGACTTACACGCTGGCGCAGGCCCGCGCGTTCGCTGAGGCGGCCGCGCGGGATGACTGCCAGCGAGAAGCCGCCTTGGCCAACGCGCTTCGTATGGCCTTCGGCGCCGACGTTCCCGCCTGGAAGCAGTACCTCCAATCCCTGCAGCGATAGATGGCCGACCAGACCACCAACTTGCGCGTCCGCATCAGCGCGGACCTGAATGACATCAAGCAGGGCCTGGCGGTGCTGCAGGGTCGGCTGGGCGAGGTGCGCAAGGATGCCGCCAAGCCGCTACCGGCGAACAACAGCATCCAGCAGCTCGGCATTTCTGCTGGGCAAACTGCCGCGGCCATGCGCCAGCTACCGGCGCAGTTCACCGACATCGTGACCAGCCTGCAGGGCGGCATGCCGTTCTTCACCGTACTGCTGCAGCAGGGTGGACAGATCCGCGACAGCTTCGGCAGCACAAAAGAGGCGCTGCGCGGCATCGGTGTTGGCCTGCTGGGCTTGGTTAATCCCATCACGGTCAGCGCTGCCGCGTTGGGACTGCTGGTCTACGAAGTCGTTCAGGGCGAGCAGCGGATCAACCGCTTCAACGAAGCGCTGATCCTGACCGGCCGTCAAGGCGAGGTCTCGGCCGAGCAGCTCAACGATCTGGCCGAGTCGATCGGGGAGCTGCCGAACGTCAGCGGCTCGGACGCTGCTGCCGCGCTCACCGAGATCGCGGGAAGCGGCAAGATCGCCGCGGAGAACTTCCGACTGGTCGCCGAGGCCGCGGCCGCCATGCAGGACGCGACCGGCAAGGCGATCCAGACCACGGTGTCGGAGTATGCCGAGATCGCCCAGGATCCAGTGCAGGCGATCCTCAAGCTCAACGAGAGCGAGCGGTTCCTGACGCAGGCGACGTTCGAGCGTATCGCCGCCCTTCAGGAGGCGGGCGACGTCGAAGGCGCGGCCGCGCTGGCCACCGAGGCGCGAGCACAGGCACAGATTGAGCGCGCACACGACGTGGTGGAGAGTCTGGGTCTGGTAACCGGCGCCTGGCACGAACTGAAGAATGCGATTGGCGATTCGTTCGACGCCAGCGGCAGCTTCTTCGCGCAGCTCGACCTGGATGCCAAGCAGGCGGCCTCGACGCTGACCAACTTCTTCCGGAACTTCAAGCTGCCCAGCGTGGCGTCTGTCTTCGGTATGCAGGCGGCCATCTACGGGCCTGGCACTGTCAGTCCTGATGCTGGAGCGGCAACGCAGGCGGCTGGCAACCAGATCGTCGACAGTGACCAGGCAAAGGCCGAGATCCGTTTTCGGGAGGAGACCAATCGGCTGCTCGGGACGACGCTGGACCTGGAAGGCCAGATCAAGAAGATGCGGGAAGACGCCACCAAGCAGGGCGTCAAGGATGCCGCGCTGCTGAACGCGCGCGAGGCAGCGCTGCGTGCGGCTGCTGCAAAGAAGGGTGCCTCCGGTGTGGCCGGTGCGGAGCGCTCGGCAGGCCTGCAGGCGCTGCGCGACCAGGAGGCACGCGACAAGTCGCAACGCGACGCTGATACGCGCGTCCTGCAGGCGCAGTACCAGGCCCGAGAAATCACGGTCGAGCAGTACTACGACCGCCTGCGGACGCTGACCCAGCAAGGCAGCGACGCAGAGGCGTCGTCGATCCAGAAGCAGATCGCCTACCTGCAGAGGCAGAGCGCCTCGGGTAAGGACGCCGTGGCTGTCGGCCAGCAGATCGCCACGTTGGAGAGCAAGCTTGCCCAGGTGCGCACTGAGGGGGCCGCCGCGCAGCAGCAGCTGACGATTCAGGAGGGGGCAGCCGTCAAGGCGCGAACTTCGGCGCTGGCCAGCTACAAATCGGCGCTGGATTCGAGCACCTCGGCGCTGCAGGCCGAGATGGATGCCGCCGTGGCCCGCGTGGGTTCGGGCGATCGTGAGTACGAGGTCGCCCAGCGCATCAACGGTGCACTGCGTGAGCGTGCCGAGCGCATCAACGATCTAACCTTGCAGCGCAATGCTGGGCAGCTGACGCAGCAGGATTTCGATGATGAGGTCGCCGCCGTGCAGCGCGCCACCGACGAGCGCGTGCGGATCATCGAAGAGGGCTATGCGCGAATGGACGCTGCGCAGGCCGACTGGTCTAACGGGGCCGCGGCGGCGTGGGCGAACTACGCGCGCGGGGCCGCTGACGTCGCAGGTCAGGTCGCGAGCGCGCTGGGAAATGCCTTTACCGGCTTGGAGGACATCTGGGTACAGTTCACCCAGACCGGGAAGGTCAGCTTCAGCGACTTCACCCGTTCCGTCTTGGCGGACTATGCCCGCATCGAGGCCAAGCAAGGGCTCACTGCGCTCGTGCGCGCGGCAGGCCAGGCATGGGGACCGGAGATCACCGGCTTTGATGAGGGCGGGTGGACGGGCCCTGGCGGTGTCCACGAGCCGGCTGGCGTGGTGCACAAGGGCGAGGTGGTCTGGAGCCAACGCGACGTTGCGCGCGCCGGCGGCGTGGGCGCGGTCGAGGCGATGCGACTGGGCTATCGCGGCTATGCCAATGGGGGTGTCGTGGGCGCCGCTGCTCCTCTGGCAGCGGGTGGTCTCAACCTGTCGCTCAACATCAAGAACGAGAGTAGCGCGACCGATCTCGCCCTGACCTCGCGAGGTGCCCGCTTCGACGCAGGCACGTGGGTGGTCGATCTGGTGGCCTCCGACATGGCAGCCGGTGGCAAGACGGCCAAGGCCACGTCCATGCGCTTCAACCTGCCCAATCGAGGCAATCGCTATGGCTGATCCGATCTTTCCCGTCGGCCTGCCGGGCCCGGAGTGGAGTTCGATGCGCTGGACGCCGGCATTCGACCCCGTGCTGCGTACCCAGTTCCCTGGAGCCCAAAAGGCGCGCCTTCGCGTCAGCCGCGTTCCCGAGCGCTTCAATTGTACTTTGTGGCTCACCCCAGCGCAGTTGCAGGTGCTGCTCGACTTCCACGCGATCACGTGCAAGTGGGTGCTGCCCTTTCAGTGGTGGGATTTCCGTAAGCCCCACGATACCGATCAGCGGGCCGTGTACACCTTCGTGTCCAAGCCCACCCATACCGGTGTCGACGATGTGTATCAGGTCGAACTGGAACTTCAGATCGAAAGCACGTTCGCAGGCACCTTCCCGCTCGTCACCGACGGCGGGAGCTTCTTGACCACCGATGACGACGAGGCACTGACCACATGAACGACCTGATCAAGGAGCGAGACCTCGGTGTACTGACGCCGACGCCCACTGATCTCGTTCGCCTGGTGCGTGCGGGGCAGTCAGCCAGTGGCTACGCAAGCCTGCTTCCTACGCCGGCCGGCGCCCAGCGCCAGATCGACAATCTGGTGGCCGGCCAGACCACCAGCACGCTCTACCGTTCGACCTGGGCGTCACTGTCCGGCGTGGCCGGTGCCTTTGCAGGGCAGGGTGCGCAGGTTGTCAATGACGGCGGCTCGCACCTTGATCCGGTGAGTGGCGTGTCGGTGAGCAACGCCGGCACCTATACCTGGACCGGTGCGGCATGGCAGTGGCTTCGCGGCGACACGATGGCCGACAAGTCCGACTGGGCCAACGTCGACCAGCAGCTGGAGCTTAATGCCTGGACCCTCAACGCCACCGGCAGTGGCATCGTCACGTTCAAGGGCACCTACCCGGTCAGCGGCGGCGTGATGGCGCTGGTGTTCACGGCCGGCTCGATCGGCCTTCGCGACAAGCGCGGCAGCGGCGTCACCAACTTCTACACGATGACCTTGGCCAGCGAGACCACGATCCAGCTCGGCTCCGGCCAGGTGCTGGTCTGGAACCTCGATCCGGAGGTAAATGCCTTCCAGGTACTCACCAACGGCTCCACGCGGCCGGCGAAGTACGCGCTGATCGCCTATGTGCGCTCGGGCCAGATCGTGGCCGGTCTGCTGATGGACGTGATCGCCCGCCAGGCCGACGACATGCGCGAGTACCAGCTCGTGCTATCGCCTTGGTACACCGATGGACTGGTCAGCGATGGCGGCACCGCTGTCACCGTGAACCTCGCCGCCACCGCGCTGTTCCTGGTCGCCGGTACCGGCAAGCAGGTGCAAACGCTTACTTCGGGCACGTATCCCACGGCGTTCAGCGTGCCGGCCAACTCGGTGCTGCTGTGGGACCTCGTGCGTAATGCAGTCGCCGTCTACAGCAACAACTCGGACAAGCCCACGCCCCACGTGCTGCTGGTCAACTCGCGCACCGGCGGGCACGCCACGGTTGGCGCGCTCACCCAGACCCGCAACTCCTTTGAGGCGACCACCGGCCGGACCAAGTACGACGCGCTGAAGAGCAGCTTCGACACCCTCAATAGCCGCACGGTCACGAAGTACTCGCACATCACCTTCTCGCGCGAGGGCAGCTCAGCGTCGCCCATCGCGTCAGTGTCTGGCGCGACGGTCTCGGTCACCGGGCTGACCATGTTCGCGATTGGCTGGGACGGGGCCAACGTCAAGCAGCTCAATGGCGTCGGCACGGCCATCACCACGACCTGGACGTTTGCCGACAACGAGGTGCTGATCTGGAATTGGGACGGCAACACCGTCCAGAAGATCAACAACAATGCTGCGCGCCCGGCGCAGTTCGTTACCCTGCTCATGCGCAAGAACGGCACCTTCGTGGCCGGCGCCATGCTTCCGCTGCTGCAGGCCGCCCTGCTGCCGGAGAACGTGCTGGCCGACAGCCAGGCCGACATGACCGAAAGCCGCTGCATCGTGGTGAACGGCAAGTTCAGCGCCCAGGGCCTGACGATCGTGCGCGACAAGGTCTGGTCCTTCGACGCGTCGCTGGCCGACCACAGCACCACGGCGGGGATCATCCGCTACTGGGCGGACCTGGAGGGCGGTTTCGCCGGCGCCGGCAACCTGACCCACAACTTCGGGCACGTGGCCACTGCGGACTACGACCCGCGCAGCGATGTGATGTGCATGGGCAACGGCGAGGGCTCGACCAGCGTCCTTCCGCGCATCGACCTGCTGCTCAATGCCAGCAGCTACAACGCAGTCGACAATGTCCTGCTGGACTTCAACGACCCCGTGGGAACGCCGCGCGTATCGATCGAGTTCTTCGTTCGGGATGGCGGCGGGGCCGTCACCAAGGAAATCGGCGGTAGCGGTGCGGTGTGCTGCTGGGGCGAGGATGTCCACATCCTCTACATGATGACCGGGCAAGGCAGCGTGCCGCACCGGATCTTCAAGGTGGTGCTGGGCACCGGCAGCAACGACTTCAGCGACCCGACGGGCACGGACCTCGCGAGGTGGGGCACGTTTGTGGCGGGGAAGGGCGCCGACGAATACAACGGCACCGCTCTGGTCTACCAGATCTACACCGGCAAGGAATACAACGTCTCCCAAGGGATGGCCTTCCATGACGGCAAGCTGTTCTATGGCATCACCTCCACGTCGAGCGCGCTGGAGGTGATCGAGGTCTCCTGCCGGGAGAACGGCACCTTCCGCACCGACCGGAAGTTCCGATACCGGGCGATCAGGCGCGACGGCACCAAGCACGCGATCGAGACCGAGGACTGCTGCATCTTCGCCGGCCGCTACCTGCTCGCCGGCGGGCGCGAGTCTGGCACCTACTACTGGTGCCTGTTCCCGCTCTATAACGAGATGGGCGGCAAGGGTGTGGTGGGAGTGCCGATCACCTTTCCATTCCCCTGCAATCAGGTGCCGCAGCCGCTGATCAGCGCGGTGGGGCCGACTGCCGACCTGTACATCGAAGTGTTGGACCGCGAAGGCTTCACGGTGGCCAGCGTGGCTGATGCGGCCGGCGAGTTCCACTGGTCGGCGAGGATCGCCTGATGCCGCGCACGCTCTCCACCGCCGCCGCTGCTGCCGCGCTGGCGCGCGAGACGGCCGAGGTCTTCGTGACCTGCCTGCGCATCACCGGCCCCGGTCTGTCCACCTTGCGCATCGCCAATGACAGCGTGGCGGTGGTGCGCACCGCCGGCACCTACCAGCCGTGCGCATTCGAAGCGGTGCTGCCGGAGGATGGTGCCGACTGGAACGGCTCCATCTCGGTGCGCATCGACAATGTCGACCGCACCATCGGCAGGCTGATCCGCAACTACGAGGGCATCGCGACCTGCAGGCTCGAGGTCGTGCTGGCCAGCTCGCCGAATACCGTCGAGCTGGGGCCGTTCGACTTTTCGGTGCTGTCGGCCGACTTGGACGAAACGGCGGTGGTGCTGACGCTGGGCTATGCCGAGGGCTTCCTTGATCAGGCGGTGCCCGCGCAGGCGTACACCCCCAGCAACTCGCCCGGGCTGTTCGTATGAGCTTCGCGCGCTTTGTCGGCGTGCCTTACGAAGGCGAGAAGTTCTGCCGTGAACTGGCGCGCCAGGTCCTGGCCGAGCACGGCATCCCGATGCCGCTGGTGGACCAGCCTGGCGAGGCCGGCGGTTGGGCGCGCGTGGCGCTGCCGGCGGCGCTCGATGTGGTGGTGTTCAACCGTGCCGGCCGCCCGGCGCATGTCGGGGTGTGCATCGACGGCGGCCGCTTCCTGCATGTGGAGGAGGGCCGGCGTTCCCAGATCGACCGCCTGAGTGCGCCGCACTGGGCCGCCCGAATCGAGGGCTTCTACCGCTATCAAGGAACCCGCGAGTGACCGACCTGATTATCAAAGCCCATGAGTTCGCCGAGGCTGGCGTGGTGCATGTCGCCCCGGGCCAGACGCTGGCGGCGATGCTCGCAGAGGCCACCGGCGGGGTGGAGCTGTCGCCTGATCTGGTCGTGCGGGTGGGTGGTCACGAGGTCCCGACGGCGCTGTGGGATCGATTGCGCCCCAAGCCGGGCTCGCGCATCGTGGTCACGCGTACCGGCTTGGCCGGCGGCGGCAGCGCCCGCCAGCTGCTCGCGGCGGCGGTGATGATTGTGGTGTCGATCTATGCGCCGGGCTGGGGCCAGGCGGCGGCCAGCGCAGCCGGGTGGGGCACTGCGGCGGGACAGGCGATTTCCGCGGGCATCGTGATCGCTGCCTCCTACGCAGTGAATGCCCTCATCCGTGTGCCGACGGCGGCCAATGCCAGCAGCACAGACCAGAAGCAATGGAACCAGCTCACCGGATCCTCCAACCAGATCAACCCATGGGGCGTGGTTCCGCTTGTCGTCGGAGAACACCGCTACTTCCCGCCCCACGCCGCCATGCCCTACAGCGAGATGGTGGGCCGGAACAGCTACCAGCACTGCATGTTCGACTTGGGCTATGGGCTGCTTTACGTGGACCAGCTGAAGATCGGCGATGACCCGCTGTCGAACTTCACCGGCTGGGATTGGGAGCTCTCCGACGAGGACACCCCGGCCACGCTGTATACCAACGATGTCTCCGAGGATTCGGTCTCCTCGGCCATGAACGAGGACGGCGACCAAGTCACGCGCACCACCGCGCCCAACGTGGATTCGATCGGTATCGACATCCTGCTGCCCCAAGGCCTGAAGGTCTTCGCCGAATCGATGGCGAAGGGGTGGCCGATGTGGATCGTGTGGAAGGTGGAATACCGCGCGGTCGGCTCGGGCACCTGGCTCACGCCCACCTCGCCGCGGCTGTCGGGCTTGGTCTCCAGCTGGGTGGCCGGCGGTAGCGAGTTGCCGGCGTTCGGGCCGGCGGCCGGGCTGTACCTGATCAAGGATCAGACCCGCGACCCGTTCTCGGTGGGACTGTCCTGGGACGTGCCCAGCGGGCAGTACGAGGTGCGCCTGACCCGCTACGCCACCAAGGCGCAGACTTCGCGCACGTGGGCCGATGCGGCCACCTGGCTGGCGCTGCGCTCGATCCGCTACACCTCGCCGTCCAGTACCGGCACCTGCAAGCTCAACTTGCGCATCCGGGCCACCGAGCAGCTGACCGGCACGCTGCAAACCTTCTCGTGCATGGTCAAGCAGACCATCCAGGTCTACAACCGCGCGACCGGCACCTGGTCGTGGCAGTACAGCGTCAATGCGGCCTGGAACGCCTACTGGCTGATGACCATCTGCAGGGCGGTCGCGCGCCGCGTACCGCCCTCGCGGATTGACCTGCAGAGCTTTGCCGACTTCGCCGACTTCTGCACGACCCACGGATTGGAGTGCCGTATGGTCGTGGACACGCAGATGACGGTGATGGATCTCCTGCGCAAGGTGCTGGCCGGCTCACTGGGCGATCTGGGCAACCGTGACGGCAAGTATTGCGTGGTGTTCGACCGCGATGACCCGACGCCGGCGATGGTGTTCACCGCCGAGGAGACCGAGGGCTTTCGCGCCACCCGCACCTTCACGCGCGTGCCGCATGCGCTGCGCGTGCAGTTCAAGAACCCGGACGCGAACTGGCAGGACGACGAGATCGTCGTGGTGCGCGATGGCTACAGCTACCGCGGCAAGGACGCGCGCGGCAACCCGTCCAGCGCGCCGACGGCGATCGAATTCGAAACGCTGAACCTCGAGCAGACCTGTCGGGCACGCCAGGCATGGCAGGTGGCGCGCTACCACCTCGCCCAGGCGCTGTTCCGGCCCAACACCTATCAGTGGACCTCCGATATCGCGGGCCTGAGCGTGGCGCGGGGCGACTGCGTGCAGGTGCCCAACGACGTCACCGAGTGGGGCGCAGGTTACGGGCGCGTGCGCGCCATCGCCGCCGGCGGCCTGCCCGGCGCCGGCGCGACGATCACTTTGGACAACGACGTCACCACGGTGGACGGCACCGCCTACCGGGTGCAGTTCCGTAAGGCTGGAGGTGGACTGGCTGTCGCCAACGTCGTGGCTGCGGGTGGCGAGACGCGCGTTTTCGCGATCGACGCGCTGCCTGCTGGTGTCGGGGTAGGGGACATGGCCGTGCTGGGTGAAACCCAGGTTGAGGTCCACACGCTGATCGTGACCGGGGTGCGCTACACCGAGGACTTGGGCACCGAGTTCACCGCCACCGACTATGACGCGCGGGTCGCCCCGTACTGGGCCAATCCTCCACCTTCCATCATTTCGGAGGTGACGGGGACCGACTACGACCTGCCCGATCCGCCGGTGGTCACCGTGGTCACCAGTTCGGCGGCCAACGACAGCACCGACGATGCCGGCGTGTCCGCACCGGTGGTGCGCGTGGGCGTCTCCGTCAAATCCGGCATCTTGAGGTTGCAAGCCCAATGAGCACCCCCACGGTGGCATATGAGGTGCGCTGGCGTCCCAGCGGCGACACCACCAGCGCTTGGCAGTCACGGCGCTTCAGCACCAGCCAGGCCCTCCAGCTGACCGAGCTGGAACGCGGCACGTCCTACGCCGTGCAAGTGCGCTCCATTGGCGCCAATGGCCGCAACTCGGCGTGGGTGGATGCGACCGTCGCGGTGGCCAGCACCAACCGCCTGGGGGCTGCGGCGTTGCCCAACGTAGCAAACCAGCAGGCGATGTGGGACGTGGACACCAGCGTGACGTACGCGGCCAGCAGCAATGCCGGCGGCGTGAGCACGGCCACGATCAGCGTCTCGGCCGGCACGTTGGTAATTGGCGATGTCACGGTCAACTACGGTGCCAGCAGCGCAACGATTGACGGCACAGCCAATGAAGAGGTGACGGTCTATCTGTACTACGACGACGCCGGCTTGCAGGGCGGCACGCGTCCGCTCGGACTCACGACAAACATCGTCGAGTCGGCCAACGTCGCCGGGCGCGTTGCCATCGCCCCGGTGTCGCTCAAATTTCCCGCCGCAGGCGGCTCCAGCACCGGCGGCGGAAGCATCGGCGGCGGCGGTGGCAGCGGCGGCTCCAAGAACCCCGGAACGAACCAGCAGGCCATATGAGCTATATCAAACGAGAAGACCTCGCCGGCGAGGCCGGCGAGCAGGTGGTGGAACTGGATGATGGCTCGCTGGTCGCGGTGAGTTGCGCGCGAGAAGTGCAGGCCGGACTCATCCGGTACGCAGGGCGCGCCAGGGCGATCAGCGCGGACGGCGTGACACTGGTCGGCCTGGACGGTCGCGCCGTCGTCCGCGAGCTCGCCCACAGTGACAGGAATGCCGCACGAGCAGATGCCGTGGCCCGGGATTGCCTGTTGGCTTTGCTGGGCGAGCAGCCCGAAGTGGTCGCCTGGGGTAGCCAGTACCTGCTCGACGTCAGCATTCGTCAGGCGATCGCGCTCGCCGCTATTCCGCCGGGTGTCGTGGATGCCGGCGGCGCTCTGTAGGCATCCGGAGGCATAGCCTGCGACTGCGCTAGTATTGGCCTGCAAGGGGGATTCATGCGTAACCTGAGAATTGACGCGGCGAAGGCCGTGCTGATCGTGCTGGTCGTCTTCGGCCACTTCATCGAATGGGCGCCAATCGGGCAGGACCAGATCCTCTACCGGTTCATCTACCTGTTCCACATGCCGGCGTTCGTGTTCCTTTCCGGACTGGTGTGCGGCGACATCATTGATGCAAGAGGGGCGAGGCGAATCCTCGGCATGATCCTGCTCCCCTACTTGGCGCACCAGGCACTTTCGAACGGTCTGGTCGCAGCATTGAAGCACGAGCCGTTCGCCCTTGCGGTGAGCCAGCCCTACTGGGCCCTGTGGTACCTGCTGAGCTTGTGCTTCTGGCGCCTCGCGATGCCGTTGCTATTGGCGACTGGGTGGCCGCTGGTCGTAGCCATCGCAGTGAGCCTCCTGTCCGGGTTCGGCCCCGAATTCGATCACGCCTGGTCCGCTGGACGCACAGCAACCTTTCTCCCCTTCTTCGTGCTTGGGCACCAATACGCAGCGCGCCGTGGGATCAATCTGCCTGAGCTGGGAATTCCCCTCGGGCTGCTCGGCCTGGCCGCTGTGGCGGCCTTCGCCTTTGCGACTTCTGGCGAGCCGTTCGAATGGTTGTGGGGCCACACGTCCTACGCGGAATTCGCGGCCACGCAAGGGCGCGGACTCGTCCTCCGACTTCTTCAGCTTTGCGCCGGCGTGGTGGGAACCTTTGGTTTGCTGCGCCTTGTGGGAGGCGTGCCGTTGCTGGCTGCGATCGGTCAGCGTTCGCTGGCCATCTTCATCGCGCACATCTATGTGCTAAAGGCGCTGCGCGTCGCAGGGCTGTTCGAAAGAATCGAGGCGGCTGATTGGCCGGTCAGGCTGGTCGCGGCGTTAGTCGCGACGCTGGCAATCACTGCCGCGTGTTGGGTGGCCGGCCGGCTCGTACCGTGGGCGTTCGATTTCACTTGGGTGCTCGACCGAGCCGACCGGTTGCGCCAGCGGTTTGTATCCGGCCAGCGGGCATCCAAGGCATTGTAGGACCATTCGCAACCCATGAGACCGTTGCCGCGCACGCTGCCGGCATGAACGATGCGAAGGGAAAGGCCCGCGGGGCCGCTCAGCGGGCGAAAGCCATCGAGCCGAAGATCCAGGCGATGCACCTGGGGTGCGGGCGGCGCCGGCGGCCCTGGTCCCGCCATGCGGACACTGTGGCGAGCCTGCGCCGGGAGGCGGCCCGTCTACGCCGCCTCAACGGTACCGGGCCTAGCCTGTCGTCCCAACCGGAGGGCGAGCCATGCCTCTGACCCGAGACCAACTGCAGGCGCACCTGGACCAGCTGGACGACTCCGTTCCCGGGCTGGTAGATAGCCAGGGCCACCATCTTATTGAGGCCTTCGCGGCCATGGTCGAGACGATTGCCGATGCCGCCGCTCCGGGGGCTGATCGGGACTGGGTCGAGCATCAGGGCTTGGCCATCTTGGCGCGCCACGGGTTGGTGCCGCCAATCGACGAGGCGGCCTGATCCATGTGCTACTCCGCCCAGGTAAAGGCCGACTACCGCAAGCTGGTGCGCACGTACGGCGCCATCATGTCGCTGGACGACTTCGCCAAGCTGTACTACCACGACCCGGGCAAGGCGCGGCCGAAGACGCCCAAGGCCATGGATGACGCCTTCGCCGAGTGGACGAACACCGCGGAGCACGACATCTGGCGCGACATCGTGGCGTGGCGGGGTGAGGAGGCCACGGCCCTGGAAAAAGAGCTGTTCGCCCAGAAGACGCGGCTCAACGGCGCGCAGCGTGCCCTGCAGGTCAAGGTCACGAAGAAGGCCGAGAACGACGTGCGCGTGGCCACCAAGAAGATCGAGCGCGCGACCCAGCGGCTGGCTGACCTGCGCCGCGACGAGCCGCTGGACCGCGATAGCCGCATCTTCCCAGGCATGTACGCGCCGGTGATCGTCATGGAGGGTGGCAAGCGCGTCATCAAGCCGATGCGCTACCAGTGCCGGCTGGAGGGCAAGCCGGCCTTCTACGACACCAAGTATCCCGGCACCTACAACGCCCGCCGCGACAGCCTGGAAAGCTACTGGCGCGAGGCCTTCGGCCGGCGGCACGGCATCCTGGTCGTGGACACGTTCTACGAGAACGTGGAGGGGCCGGACGGTCAGAACCGTGTCCTGCAGTTCACCCCACGGGATCGTGAACCCATGCTGGTGGCCTGCCTGTGGTCAGCCTGGTCCGACCCGAAGGGCGTCGATCCCGACCTGCTCAGCTTTGCGGCGATCACCGACGAGCCGGAGCCGGAGGTCGCCGCCGCTGGCCACGATCGGACGATCATCAACATCAAGCCCGAGCACGTCGACGCCTGGCTCAACCCCGACCCGAACGACCTGGCCGCCATGTACGCCATCTTTGACGACAAGCGGCACCCCTTCTACGAGCACCAGTTGGCGGCGTAGGATCGTTACCGTGTTCCCCCCCAATGGCGGCGTGGAGCGGGCGATGCGTGGACTCACAGATGCGGAGACGATCGAGCAGCTGACCGCACGCTGCGACGCACTGACGTGGGTAGCGAGTGCGTTGATTCAGTCGCACCAGAATCTAGAGGTGGTGCGCTGGCGATGGCACGCACGCCGAATGGCCGACGAGCGCGCCGGAAGGACGCAGGCGGAGGGCGCCGGATACAAGCAGGCCTACGTGGATGAACTGGCAGTGTGGACCGAGACTTTGGACTGCCTGATTGCCGCCAGGGACCAGCGGCAGGGTGGCCGCTAGGTGCGACTTGTGGACCGCGCTACCGCCACCTCGTTGATCGATCAGCTTTGCCGGGAGCTGCCTTCGGGCGGCACTCCCGAGGCTGACGACTTCGACTACGGCTGGTTCCGGGAGCGGGTGGCCAGCGTCGCCGAGCACTGTCGAGCCGCGGACGGCATCTACATCTGGCAATACGCCCTCTGGCATTTGGACCGAGCCGGCCTGATGCCCGACGGCATCGCCCCAATCAACCGCGCCTAGGCGGGGCAGGTGAACCGCTCAGCGCCGTGATCCGCGCGTCGCAAGCGCCGAGACGAGGCGGCGTAGGATCGCCGGCATGGATCTTCCGAACCTTCCACCCGGCTTCCAATGGCGCCCCTGGGGCACAGACCTGCACCTTCACCTCGACGGCCGTGGGATCGGCCTGATCGTGGAACTGCCGGAGGGCCGGGGTTGCCGCGTCTCCCGGAACGACGGGACGACGAACCTCCGCTTCGAGTTCCTTCCGAGCCGTGACGCGTCTGTCCGCTTTCTGGAGCGCTGGGCCGTGCGCTGGGAAGAGCGGATCCGGGAGCAGTACCGCGGTTTGGGCTGCGCGCTGCCAGATGAACGCCGGATCGGCGTCGAGGTTCAGACGACCCATCGGCGCCGGCGGCGTCGCTGAGGCGGTGCGGGACTCATGACGGGCCATGACGAACCTCCGATCCTGCTCAACGGCCAGGTGCCGGTGGAGCCAGTGCGTCTGCAGAACGGCGACACGGTGGTGCTGGTGAACCCGGCTGTCGCCGGCAGGATCGTCGTAGGGCCGCTCCGCATTCTAGGACCCAATGGCTACCAGGCCGCCCACATTGGCACCGAGCCGCCGGGCGCGTTACCGAACGGTGCGCCGGAGGACTGGTACTTCACTCGAGGGGCAATCTACGAGGTTCGGCGGCGGTAGCCATCGTATCTGGGTCGAAGGGCTTGAGGAATAGACTGGAAGGTTCTATCTGAAGGCCGGTATCGAAGGCCTTGAGTATTGCTTGGCAGGTTTCCATCATCCACTCAGGCGCGAACGGGGAAAGCCGCACTGTGGTGAAGATTTGCTGCAAGGGAACTTGGAAGGGCATAGCCTTGACGCCATCTAGCGTGGCCTCTGTCGCGAAGGTGTCATAGCCATCCTCGTCGCGCCCGCCGCTTGGAAGGTCATGGACGATGATCCTCCATTCGTGCTCATGTCTGAAGGCATCCCGCTTAAAGGCGAAGGGCGCCGTCAGGAAATCGGCAAATGGGGCAGCGGTTGGATAGTCGATGTACCGGACCGGTTGGGGTGGGGGAAGGTTTGGAAGGGCAGCTGAAAGGCGTGACGTGGTAGTGCGCACCGCGACGCCGTGACTGGGGCCGCTGCTGTAGAGCCGCCACATTGCCTCTGACTCGATCTCACTGCCATGCCAACAGCTAATGTAGGTGCCGCCTTTTAGCCAGCGCAGAGCGCTATACAACGTCTGACCTGGACTTCCGGCGACAGGGAAGCCCATCCAGCGACCTTTGTACATCCATCGAATCCTTCGAAAGCCATCTTTGCCGGCTGCGTGGAGCTGACGAGCAATCTCAGCAGTGAAATGGTCGAAAGTGCTCTGGTTGACCGTGCCCTCGAATGGATCCGCGATGGCGAGAGCCGCAGCGCTTGGAGCGATCAGCTCACGGCTTGAAATCAGTGACGCGAACTTCGCAAAGTCCATGTAGCGCCACAGCGTCTGGTCCGAATGCATAGAAGGGGTTCAAGGCCTGCTGATACATAAGTATGCGGGCATTAGCCGCATCTTGTTCGACCGGCGGCGGCCCCGGCGGCGAAAGAGCAACCTAAGAGGGCTCCACCACGGTGACCCCAAACTGACCCCACGGCACCGGCAAGTGCCTGATCTGTCAATGTTGGGTGCGATCAGCTTGGATCGGCCTTGTCCTTGATTTTGCTGATCTTCCGGGACCTTGACATGGTAGTGCCCCTAAGCGCGTTAGAGCGGATGTCGTGGTGATCCGAAGCGCATCCGCGCTTCGTTGCCCTTCCTGGCACTCGCTGGTCAATTGCCCGGAAACGGCAATTTCCACGCCCCAGCAGGCCAGCTCGCGCGCGATCGCCGCCGAGCTACGGCCGTGGCAACGCCACGGTCCGGGTGGGTGCTACCGCTCCAGGTCAAGCCGGGTCGGCGCGGCTTTCGCTGTCGGTGGCCACCCGACGCGATCGCGAGGGCCCTGTCACTTAAACCTTCCGGCAGCGTCTTGCATCCATACAGAGAGGGATCCGGGCGCCCCAGCCCGCGAAATCCCGATCATCGGCGATGCGGAGGATGCATGGGGTTTCGAAGGGGTTTCCTGTCCGCCATTGGCGTGGCCGTGGCGTTATTGTCTTGCACCGTAGCTGCCCGTGAGGCGCCGCCGCTACCCAACGCGCAGGCCCTGGCGTTAGTGCGGCAGATCATGGCCCAGCAGCGCATTCCCGGGCTGCAAATCGCGGTGATCCGCGACGGCCGCGTGGTGTTGTCGGAGAGCCTGGGCTACGCCAATGTGGAAAACCGCGTGCCGGTCACCGCGGCCACGCTGTTTCCAATCAACTCGGCCACCAAGTCATTCACCGCGGTGGCTGTGATGCAGCTCGTCGAAGCCGGGAAGGTGGAGCTCGATGCGCCCGTTTCGCGCTATCTCGATGACCTGCCAGAGGCTTGGCGCGGACTCCGGGTACGCCAGCTGTTGGCGCACACGTCGGGATTGCCGGACATCGTCGGCCCCGATGGCCTGATCGGCGGCGGCGATGAGGCCGCGGCGTGGCGTGCGGTGGCGGCGCTGCCGCTTGAGGCGCGCCCGGGCGAGCGCTTCGCCTACAACCAGACCAACTATGGCCTGCTCGCGCGCATCATCGTGAAGCAGACGGGCCGGCCGTACGAGCAGTTCCTGGCCGAGCGCCAGTTCGCGGCTGTCGGCATGCCGCGGACCGCGTTCGGCGACAGCTACGACCTCGTGCCGAACGCGGCGACGATCTACAGCCTGTCGCCGCGCGGCACACTGGCCAAGGATGACGCCGATCGCCTCTCGCACTGGTTCTACGACATTCCGTACAGCCTGTGGTCTGGCGGCGGCTTGCAGACCACGGCGGAGGAGCTGTCGCGTTGGCTCATGGCGCTGTCGGCGGGGCGCATGGTCGGTGACGATGCACTGCGCCGCATGTGGACGCCGGAGCGGTTGAACAGTGGCGCGCCGGGCGACTGGGGACTGGGCTGGCCGGTGCTGCGTAGCGCTCCGGTGCGCGAGGTGGCCGGGATCGGTGGCGCGCGGGCGGCGTTTATCGTCTATCCGGACGAGGGGATGGCGGTGGTCGTGCTGACCAACCTGGCAGGCGCGAATCCGCAGCGCTTCATTCCGCGGATTGCGGCGTTATATCGAGGGCCTGCGTCCCCTTCGCGCTGACGCCGTGCGGCCGGGCCGCAGGCCGTAGCGAGCCCTTGGCGCGGCGCGCTACGTAGTGAGCACACGGGGGCTCGCGGCGCTTGAAGCCCGCGATGGCGGAGGCAGCGGCGGGGGGGCGCCCCCCCCCCGCGCCCGCCCCCCCCGACCCGCGCCAGCCTCATCGGCAACATCGTGCGCGTACCGATCGTCGAGCTGACGGCGGGCAGCTTCTTCTACTCGGTCTCGGTGCTGCCATTGGCGGAAGCGTTGACGCTGTCTTTCCT
>JAEWJB010000061.1 GCA_023386795.1 Pseudomonadota bacterium | reverse complement strand
GGGTTGCTCCGGGTCGATGGCGTAGTGCGACAGGTCGGTCATGCCGGCCTCGCGCAGCACTTCGTCGTCGATGAGGAAGCGACCCGTGAAGCCGCGCGCCTCGCGGACCAGCACCGCGTGCGCGGCGTCAGCCATGATCTCCGGGCTGCGGCCGTTGCCGGCGCCGACCCCGGGGATCATGTTGAGCGCGTCGGTGCCGATCAGCGTGCGCGGCCACAGCGCGTTGACGGCCACGCCACGTGGCCCGAATTCGGCGGCCAGGCCGAGGGTGACGAAACTCATGCCCATCTTGGCGAGGGTATAGCCGGTGTGCGCTCCCCACCACTTCGGATTGAGCGAAGGCGGCGGCGCCAGGGTCAGGATATGCGGATTGGGCGCCTCCAACAGGTGCGGCAGGCAGGCCTGCGAGCAGAGGAAGGTGCCGCGCGCGTTGACCTGCTGCATCAGGTCGAAGCGCTTCATCGGCGTGTCCAGGGTGCCGCGCAGCCAGATCGCGCTGGCGTTGTTGACGAGGATGTCGATGCCACCGAAGGCATCCACCGTGGCGGCCACCGCGGCGCGCACCTGGTCTTCCTCGCGGATGTCGCACTTCAGCGCCAGGCCCTGCCCACCCGCGGCGGTCACCGCTTCGGCGGCGCTGTGGATCGTGCCGGGCAGTTTCGGATTGGGGACGGAAGACTTGGCGGCGATCGCCACGTTGGCGCCATCGCGCGCGGCACGCAGCGCGATGGCCAGACCGATGCCGCGCGACGCGCCGGTGATGAACAGGGTCTTGCCCGCAAGTGAGCTCATGGCAGCGCCCGCAGTAGAAGGAGCTCCATTGTAGGAGCCGCTTCGGCCGCGACGCGACCCGTGCCTTACGGCTTGGGCCCCTGCCCCTCGTTGTCCTCCCAATGGAGGATGCGCCGGGTCACGAACCGATACACGGGCTTGCCCGTCCTGAACCACATATCGCGCACCCACGAGTGCCGCTTGAGCACCCGCCGCTCCACCGGCGTGAGCGCATGCCCGCAGTACATGCGCTTGTGCTTGAGCAGGTGACGCAGGTCTTCACGCGCCAGCAGCCGCATCCAGCGCGAACGCGGCTTGCCGCATACCGCCAGTTGGAAGTCGATCAAGGCGGGTGAACCATCCTCGCGCACGATCCAGTTCGCTTCCTTGGCCAGGTCGTTGTGCGCCACGCCATGCCGGTGCAGCTGCTGAAGCAGGCGGCGTGCGGCATGGAAGTAGGCCACGTCGTCGCGCGGCGGCCGCAGGTACATCGCCTGCCCGTCGAGGAAACTGCGGTCCAGGTAGGTGCCGTCCCACCCCAGCAGGTGCGGCGTGGCGTGCATGCCATCGAGCTTGCGCAACGCGCGGGCCTCCCGGTGCGCCAGGTACCAGGCCGGCACGCGCAACCACCAGGGCGAGGCGGTGAGATCGCGGCGCACGAACACCCGATCCGGTTCGCGGACCAGCAGGATGCGGCCGAAGGTATCGGCCTTGAGGGCTTGTGCGGTGGGCGGCTGGGACATGGCCGCCATTGTAGGCGGCGGCCCGATGCTATCGAGACAGGATCGGTTTCCTATAATCGGGGCATGAACTCACCCTGGATCGACGCCACGCTGGAGTGGATCGGCAACCACCCCACGCTGGCGGGCGCGGTCATCTTCGCGATTGCGTTCTGCGACGCGGTGATCGTGCTGGGCGCCATCGTGCCGGCCCTGCCACTGATGTTCGCCATCGGCGTGCTGATCGGCCTGGGCCAGATTTCCGGTCCCTACGCGGTGCTGTGCGCGGCGCTTGGCGCGTTCGTCGGCGACGCCCTCAGCTATTGGGTCGGCCATCGCTGGGGCCACCAGCTGCGCAGCTTCTGGCCTTTCAGCCGCTACCCGCAGCTGTTGGATCGCGGCGAGGTACTGTTCCGGCGCAATGCGTTCAAGAGCATTCTGGTGGCGCGCTACGTGGGCGCCATCCGCCCGTTCGTGCCGGCCATCGCCGGCATGTCGCGCATGCCGCTGCGCCGTTACGCCTTCGCCAGCGGGCTGGCCGCCTTGTCGTGGGCGCTGCTGTTCCTGCTGCCGGGCTGGATGCTCGGCAGCGCCTACGATGCGGTGGCCGCGGTGGCCGGCCGCCTGTTCGTGGTGGTGGCGCTGCTGGCGGTGGTGCTCGGCGGCGTATGGGCCTTCGTGCTGTACGGCTACCGCTGGTCGGCCGCGCACCTGGATTCGCTGCTGGCGCGCCTGCTGGACTGGTCGCACCGCCACCCGGTGCTGGGCCATTGGTCGGTGGGCGTGTTCGACCCGCGGCGTCGCGAGTCGGTACCGCTGGCGGTGCTGGCCTTGATGCTCCTGCTGCTGGGCTGGGGCTGGTTCGTGCTGCTGATGGTGGTGCTCGCGCACGGCGAGCCGCTGGGCATCGACCTGGCGGTGCACGACCTGATGCTGGCGCTGCGCAACCCGTTGGCCGACTACCCGATGGTGGCGCTGGCCTCGCTCGGCGACTGGCAGATCCTGCTGCCGGCCATCGCCGTGGCGATGGGTTACCTGTTGTGGCGCAGGCGCTGGTTGTCGGTGGCGCACTGGCTGGCGGCCCTGGCCTTTGGCCTGGCGCTGACCAAGCTGCTCGGCGCCACCGTGCACGTGGTACGGCCGCCGGCCGCCAGCAGCGGCTTCGGCTTCCCCTCGGTGGCGGTGACGATGGCCACCATCACCTTCGGCTTCTTCGCCGTGCTGATCGCCCGCGAGCTGCCCGGTCGCAGCCGCGTGTGGCCGTACCTGGTATGCGGCGCGGTGGTGTCGATGATCGGTTTTGCCCGGCTGTACCTGGGCGCGCATTGGCTCAGCGACGTGATTGGCGGGATGTTGTTCGGCACGTTCTGGCTGCTGGTGCTGGGCATCGCCTACCGGCGCCGCTTCAACCGCTCGTTCTGGGTGAAGCCGGTGGCCTGGCTGTTCTACGGCACGTTCGCCGTGGCGGCGGTGTGGCTGGCGCCGCGCCACCTGGAGGAGAAGCTGGTGAAGTTCGAGCCGCCGCACCCATTGCGGCTGCAGCTCGACAAGCGCGCCTGGTGGGCATCGCAATGGCGCGCGCTGCCGGCGCGGCGCAACGAGTTCGACGACGACCAGCGCTGGCCGCTGGACGTGCAGGTAGCCGGCCCGCTGCAGCCGTTGCGCCAGCAACTGGAGGCGCAAGGCTGGCGCGTGCAGCCACAGGCCGGCTGGCAGCAGGCGCTGCTGTTGCTCGACAGCCAGGCCGAACCCGGCGAAGTCCCGGTGCTGCCGGCCACGCTGGATACGCAGGTCGAGGCGCTGCTGCTGCTGCGCCCCGGCGCGCGGCCGGATGAGTTGCATGTGCTGCGCCTGTGGCCCGCGTCGGCCCGGTTGGCGCCGGGGGGGCAGCCGGTGTGGATCGGCAGCACGCAGACGCTGCATTTCGACCGGCACTTCGGGCTGGTGGGCCTTTGGCGGCCGTTGCGCGGGGTGGACCCCGCGCTGGATGCGCTGCAGGCATCGTTGGACGGCATGGACTGGCGCATGGAATATCGCCCGCGCAGCGGGATGCCGGTGGTGCTGATCGATACAGGTTCTTGAGCCGTCAGGGCATCCAGGACAGCAACTGGTCCAGCCGTTTGTGCGGATCGTCCTGCTGCAGCAGGGAGAGGCGCTGGGTCTCGGTGAGCGGCAACAGTTCGGCCAGGCGCCAGCCGACCCAGGCGGCCTGGTCGAGTTGCGCCGGGGTGGTGGCCGCGTACTGCGGGCCCGCCTGTTCGATCAGCCGCTCCAGCAGCGTGGCCAGCAGCGAGTGCTCCGGGCGCAGTTCGTCGTCAATGTCAGGCTCGCACCAGCGCACGTCGCCAACCACCAGGCCGTTGTCGCGCACGCGGGTCCTCTCCACATGGAAGCGTCGCGCGCCGCGCAGGCGCAACACCAGCACGCCATCCGCGCCGAGGTCGAAATCCTCGATGCGCGCCTCGGTGCCGAACGCCGCAGGCGTGGCCGGGGTTCCGACTTCGCGCCCTTCCAGGATCAGGCACACGCCGAAGCCGGAGCCCTGGCGGCCGCAGTCGCGCACGAGGTCCAGGTAGCGACGCTCGAACACGCGCAGCCCGATGCCCGCGCCCGGCAACAGCACCGCATGCAGCGGGAACAGCGGCAGCGTCGTGATGTCTTCTTGCGCCATCGCCACGCTCAGGCCGGCAGCGACTGCAGGAAACGCCGCGGCGCGCCGTCAAAACCGCCGTTGGACATGAACACCACGTGGTCGCCCGGCTGCGCCAGGGCGGCCAGGGCCTGTTGCAGGCCCTGGGCGTCGGCCACCACCTGCGAGTGCCCACGCACGCGTGCCAGGATCGGCGCCGAATCCCATTTCAACTCGGGGCGATGCAGGAACACCACGACATCGGCCAGATCCAGCGATGGCGCCAGCGCCTCGGCATGCGCGCCCAGACGCATCGAATTGCTGCGTGGCTCCATCGCCACCACGATGCGCGCATCACCGACCTTCGCGCGCAAACCATCCAGCGTGGTGGCGATGGCCGTGGGGTGGTGCGCGAAGTCGTCGTAGACGGTGATGCCCTGCCGCTCGCCGAGCACTTCCAGCCGGCGCTTGACGCTGCGGAACTGCTTGAGCGCGCCGGCCACGCTGGCCGGGTCGATGCCGACCGCGTGCACGGCCGCCAGCGCGGCCAGGCCGTTGAGGACGTTGTGCCGGCCGAGCATCGGCCACTCCACCGTGGCGATCTCCACGCCGCGGTGGGCGACGGCGAAGCGGCTGCCATCGGCGGCGAGCAGGCGCGCGCTCCATTCCAGCGACGGATCGAAGCCGAAGCGCTCCACCGGCGTCCAGCACCCCATTGCCAGCACCTCGGCCAGGCGCGCGTCCTCGCCATTGACGATCAGGCGGCCGTTGCCGGGCACCGTGCGCACGAGATGATGGAACTGGCGCTGGATCGCGGCGACGTCGGGAAAGATGTCGGCGTGGTCGTATTCGAGGTTGTTGAGGATCGCCACCGTGGGCCGGTAGTGGACGAACTTGCTGCGCTTGTCGAAGAACGCGGTGTCGTATTCGTCGGCCTCGACCACGAACTCGCGGCCGGCGCCCACGCGGGCGGACACGCCGAAATCCTCGGCCACCCCGCCGATCAGGAAGCCAGGCTGGCGGCCGGCGGCCTCCAGCAGCCACGACAGCAGCGTGGTGGTGGTGGTCTTGCCGTGGGTGCCGGCCACCGCCAGGGTCAGCCGCCCGGGCAGCACGTATTCGGCCAGCCACTGCGCGCCGGAGGTATAGCGGCGGCCTTGGTCGAGCACCGCCTCCACTGCGCCGTTGCCACGCGAGAGTGCGTTGCCGATGACGACCTGGTCGCAATCCGGGCTGATGTTGGCCGGGTCGTAGCCTTGGGCCAGGGAAATGCCGAGCTGTTCAAGCTGGGTGGACATCGGCGGGTAGATCGCCTGGTCGCTGCCCTCGACGACATGCCCCAGTTCGCGTGCCAGGGCGGCCACGCCGCCCATGAAGGTCCCGGCGATGCCGAGGATGTGGATTTTGCTCATGCGGCGATTGTCTCCGATCCCCCCGCGACCGGGAACCGGATCGCATCGCGTGGGCGCGCGCCGGGGGTGTCGGGAAAAAGCTGTCAGGGATGTCGGGAACTCCCCGATATCGGCGTACGGACTGCTCAGTCACAATACTGAACGCCAGCCGCAGCATCCCATCTGGTCCTACTCCCCAAGAGGCCAATCCCCAGGGAGCTCATGTTGCGGGGCTCTGAGCAAGCCTGACCGCTGGCGCTTATTTGAAATCAGACCCCGGCCCGCTTTGCGGTGCCGGGGCTTTTTTTATTTCCCGCCAGAACGGCCGGGAGCCGAGCCCGCCAAGCGGGCTCGGCGCCGATCAGCGCGACAGGGCGTCGGTGATCCGGGACAACACTTCTTCCAGGCTGCCCACGCCGTCGACCCGGGTCAGCGTGCCGCGGTCGGCGAAGTAACCGATGACCGGCGCGGTCGAGTCGTTGTAGACCTGCAGGCGCTTGCGTACCGATTCGGGGTTGTCGTCTTCGCGGCCCTCGGCCTTGGCGCGGCCGGCGATGCGCTCGACCAGCAGGTCGGTGCCGACGTCCAGCTGCACCACGGCGTCCAGCGGCTGGCCGATCTTGGCCAGCAGGCTGTCCAGCGCGGCGGCCTGGGCGAGGTTGCGCGGGTAGCCGTCGAGAATGAATCCATTGGCCACGTCCGGCTGGCCCAGGCGCGATTCGAGCATGCCCAGCAGGATTTCGTCGGAGACCAGGTCACCGCGGGCCATGACTTCCTTGGCCTGCAGGCCCAGCGGGGTACCGGCCGCGACTTCGGCGCGCAGCAGGTCGCCCGTGGAAATGTGCGGGATGCTCAGCTTTTCCTTCAGTCGGGCCGCCTGGGTACCCTTGCCCGAACCGGGCGGTCCCAACAGAACAAGTCGCATCATGTCACTCCAGAGAGAAAAAACAGGGGCAGTGTGTAGGCAACGCGCGGCGGGCCGCGCTGCACCGCAATACACCCACTTTACCGCATCCGGGTAATGTCCCGGCAATGTCCACCCGTCCCAGGAGACGCACCCCATGGCCCAAGGCACCCTGCTCTACGCGCAGTCCGGCGGCGTCACCGCCGTCATTAACGCCACTGCCTCGGCGGTCATCGCCGAAGCACGCGCGCACAAGGTGAAGGTGCTGGCCGCCCGCAACGGGATCCTCGGCGCGCTGCGCGAGGACTTGATCGACACCGGCAAGGAATCGGCGGCAGCGATCCGCTCGCTGGCCCATACGCCGGGTGGCGCGTTCGGTTCATGCCGCTTCAAGCTCAAATCGCTGGAAGCCGACCGCAGCAGGTACGAGCGGCTGCTGGAGGTGCTGCGCGCACATGACGTGCGTTGGTTCCTCTACAACGGCGGCAACGATTCGGCCGACACCGCGTGGAAGGTGTCGCAGCTGGCCGAGGCATTCGGCTACCCGCTGCATTGCATCGGCGTCCCCAAGACCATCGACAACGACCTGGCCGTGACCGATACCTGCCCGGGCTTCGGCTCGGCGGCGAAGTACACCGCGGTGTCGGTGCGCGAGGCGGCGCTGGACGTGGCGGCGATGGCCGACACTTCCACCAAGGTCTTCATCTACGAGGCGATGGGCCGCCACGCCGGTTGGCTGGCCGCCGCCGCGGGGCTGGCCGGGCAATCGCCCGACGAGGCGCCGCAGATCATCCTGCTGCCCGAACGCGCCTACGACGAGGCCGCGTTCCTGGCACAGGTGCGCAAGGTGGTCGAGCGCGTCGGCTGGTGCGTGGTGGTGGCCAGCGAGGGCATCCACAACGCCGACGGCCAGTTCGTGGCCGACGCCGGCGGCGCGAAGGATTCCTTCGGCCATACGCAGCTCGGCGGCGTGGCCTCCTATCTGGCCGGGCGGGTGAAGGAGGCATTGGGCTACAAGGTGCACTGGACATTGCCGGACTACCTGCAACGTTCGGCCCGCCACCTGGCCTCGCATACCGACTGGGCGCAGGCGCAGGCGGTGGGCAAGGCGGCGGTGCGCTATGCGCTGGAAGGACGCAACGCGGTGATGCCGGTGATCGTGCGGGGCAGCGATGCGCCGTATCGCTGGCGGATCGAACCCGCGCCGCTGGCGAAGATCGCCAACCAGGAAAAGAAGATGCCCGCCAGTTTCATACGCAAGGACGGCTTTGGCATCACCGAGCGCGCGCGGCAATACCTGCAACCGCTGATACAGGGAGAGGCCCCCTTGCCCTACGGGCGCGATGGCCTGCCGAAATACGTGACGCTCAAGAACGTGCCCGTGGCTCGCAAGCTGCCGGCATGGGAAGAAGCGTAGCCGGCGCTGCGCTCATCCCACGACCCCGACGGCCGCGTCGCTGACGCGGCCGCCCTGCCCGCGACGGTCAGGAGCAGGCCTTGCCTTCCAGCTGCATCTGCGCGGTGTAGGTGGACACCTGGGGCACCTTGCCACTGGCCGCCTGTTTCTTCGCTTCTTCCAGATAGATGCGGGCCTGGCCCTGGCCATCGAGCTGCGGCGGTTGGTTGTCGGCCGGCAGGCGCCACACGCGCACGACAGCTTGCTGCGCGGGGCAGCCCGCATTCGGCACGCGGATCACGTCGTTGAGCTTCCAGCCCTTGGCGATGTCCGGCTGCGCTTGCAGATAATCGACAAAGCGTGCGCGCGGCTGGCAATTCGGACTGCTGCGCGCGACGTTGAAACGATATGGCTCGGCGGACTGGCCGGTGAACACGCCTTCCAGTCGCGCGCAGGCTTCGGGGATCTGGCGCAGCGTATGCACCGCGCCCACGGCCTGCGGTGCACCCACCGCGCGTTGCAGTTCCGGCGCCTGATCGGCGGCGAAGGCGTTCGCGCTGCACAGCAGCACGGCACCGAAGAACCAAGGCTTGAAGGTCATGGCAGGGCTTCCTCGATCATGTGGCGCGCAGCCTGTCATGGGCCATCTGAACAACATGCCAAGAACGCGGTCGCAGCGCGCGGCCCCGCATTGACGCCCCCTGAGCGGCCTGCGACGCGGTGGCAGTGGCGGGGTTGGCACCCGGCGGGCATACTCGACCGAGATCCAGGGCAGTTCGAACACCGTGACGTGCGCTTGTAGCCGGGTGGCCGAAACAATGTTCCCGTCGTCGCCCCGCTGCATGCTTCGCGCGCCCCCTTCGTTCGTCCTCGCACCGGGCGATATCCATCATCTCTGGGAGGGGTCATGCTGGAACAATACGGTTTGCTGCTCGCACTTGGCTGTGCGGTACTCGCGATCCTCTACGGGATCGTGTCCGCGCGATGGATCCTCAAACAGCCGGCGGGCAACGAACGCATGCAGGAGATCGCCGCGGCGATCCAGGAAGGCGCACGCGCCTACCTCAACCGCCAGTACCTCACCATCAGCATCGCCGGCATCGTGTTGTTCCTGCTCGTGGGCGTATTCCTCAGCTGGTACACGGCGGTCGGCTTCCTCATCGGCGCGGTGCTTTCGGGACTGGCTGGCTACATCGGCATGAACGTATCGGTGCGCGCGAACGTGCGCACCGCCGAAGCGGCCCGGCACGGCCTGAGCAAGGCGATGGACGTGGCGTTCCGCGGCGGTGCGATCACCGGCATGCTGGTGGTCGGCCTGGGCTTGCTGGGCGTGGCCGGCTACTACGGCGTGCTGCAACGCATGGGGCTGCCGCTGGAGCAGAACCTGCACGCGCTAGTGGGGCTGGCGTTCGGTTCCTCGCTGATCTCGATCTTCGCGCGCCTGGGCGGCGGCATCTTCACCAAGGGCGCCGACGTGGGTGCCGACCTGGTAGGCAAGGTTGAGGCCGGGATTCCCGAGGATGACCCCCGCAACCCGGCCGTGATCGCCGACAACGTCGGTGACAACGTGGGCGACTGCGCCGGCATGGCGGCGGACCTGTTCGAAACCTACGCCGTGACGGTCATCGCCACGATGCTGCTCGGCGGCCTGATGGCAGCCGAGACCGGCGTGCATTCGGTGCTCTACCCCTTGGTGCTGGGCGGCGCTTCCATCATCGCTTCGATCATCGGCGCGACCTTCGTCAAGGCCAAGGCGGGCGGCTCGATCATGGGGGCGCTGTACAAGGGCGTGATCGTTTCCGGCGTGCTGGCCGCGATCGCCTACTGGCCGATTACCCGGGCGCTGATGGGCGACAACCAGCACGGCGCCAACGCGATCTACGTGTGCGCGCTCATCGGCCTGGTGCTGACCGGCCTGATCGTGTGGATCACCGAGTACTACACCGGTACCGACTACAAGCCGGTGCAGCATGTGGCCTCGGCGAGCACGACCGGCCACGGCACCAACATCATCGCCGGACTGGGCGTGTCGATGAAGTCGACCGCTCTGCCGGTGATTGCGGTGTGCGCGGCGATCTGGGGCGCATTCCACTTCGGCGGCTTGTACGGCATCGCGATCGCCGCGACCGCGATGCTGTCGATGGCCGGCATGGTGGTGGCACTCGATGCCTACGGGCCCATCACCGACAACGCCGGCGGCATCGCCGAGATGGCCGAACTGCCGCCGGAAGTACGCGCCGTGACCGATCCGCTCGATGCGGTGGGCAACACCACCAAGGCGGTGACGAAAGGCTATGCGATTGGCTCGGCCGCGCTGGCCGCGCTGGTGCTGTTCGCCGATTACACGCACAACTTGCAGGTCGCACACCCGAACGAGGTGTTCACCTTCGACCTGTCCGACCACTACGTGATCATCGGCCTGCTGATCGGCGGGTTGATCCCCTACCTGTTCGGTGCGATGGCGATGGAAGCCGTGGGCCGCGCCGCCGGTGCCGTGGTGGAGGAAGTGCGGCGGCAGTTCCGCGAGGTGGCCGGCATCATGCAAGGGACCGGCAAGCCGCAGTACGACCGCGCCGTGGACATGCTCACGCGCTCGGCGATCAAGGAAATGATCGTGCCCTCGCTGTTGCCGGTGGTGGTGCCCATCGTGGTGGGCCTGGTGCTGGGCCCGCGCGCGCTGGGCGGCCTGCTGATCGGCACCATCGTGACCGGGCTGTTCGTGGCGATCTCGATGACGACCGGCGGCGGCGCCTGGGACAACGCCAAGAAGTACATCGAAGACGGTCACTTCGGCGGCAAGGGCAGCGAAGCCCACAAGGCGGCGGTCACCGGCGACACCGTGGGCGATCCCTACAAGGACACGGCCGGCCCGGCCATCAACCCGCTGATCAAGATCATCAACATCGTGGCGCTGCTGCTGGTGCCACTGCTGTAACGGAGCGCCACAGTTCCGGATGACCCGCACGGCGGCCTACAGGCCGCCGTGCTGCTTCGGGTCATACTGCACGCGCGGCCCTGGCG
>JAEWJB010000046.1 GCA_023386795.1 Pseudomonadota bacterium | reverse complement strand
CGCCAGGGCCAGGCCGATGGCCAGGCAGAGCGAACGCGATGACATGAGGTTTCCTCCAGCGGCTTGCGGTCCGGGGCCCGGGCGTCGCATGCGAAGGCGTCGGCACAGGGCCGGATGGCGCCTGCGGGGCACGGAGGAAGCAGACCACTCCGCCACGGCGGGCGCGACGGATGAACTACCGGTCGGAGGTGAGTAAAACTACTGAGTCGGCAGAAAACGCCCGGCCCGATCGTCGCCGACCGGGCCGGGCGGGCCCCTCTGGCCGGGGCGGCTTACCAGATCGCCACGCGATCCTTGCCGCGCACCATGCGGTCGCCGGCCTTGCACTGGAACGCCTGCGCGTAGGCCGGCATGTTCGACGGCGCGGCAATGGCGCGGAAGTTGGCCGGCGCGTGCGGGTCGGTGTTCAGACGCACGCGGAGTTCGCCGTCGGTGAAGTTGCGCCGCCACACGGTGGCCCAGTTCATGAAGAAACGCTGGTCCTGGGTGTAGCCGTCGATCTTGCGCTTGGCGGCCGGGTCCTGCTTGAGCGCCATCTGCAGCGCGTCGTAAGCCACGGTGAGGCCGCCGAGGTCGCCGATGTTCTCGCCCAGGGTCAGCTTGCCCTTCACGTGCACGCCCGGCACTGCTTCGTAACCGTCGAACTGCGCGACGAGCTGGTCGGTGCGCTCGGTGAACAACTTGCGGTCGCCCTCCGTCCACCAGCTGTCGAAATTGCCCTTGGCGTCGAACTGGCTGCCCGAGTCGTCGTAGCCGTGCATCATCTCGTGGCCGATCACCGCGCCGATGCCGCCGTAGTTGAGCGCCGGGTCGGCCTTGGGGTCGAAGAACGGCGGTTGCAGGATGGCCGCCGGGAACACAATCTCGTTCTTGGTGGCGTTGTAGTAGGCGTTGACCGTCTGCGGGGTCATGCCCCACTCGGTGCGATCCACCGGCTTGCCGATCTTGTCCAGGCGCCAGCGGTAGTTGAACGCCTGCGCCGCTTCCATGTTGGCGAGGAATCCGGCGTCGGTGGTCTGCAGGCCGCTCCAGTCGCGCCACTTGTCCGGGTAGCCGATCTTCGGGGTGAAGCTGGCCCACTTCTCCAGCGCGCGCTGCTTGGTGTCGGCGCTCATCCAGTCCAGTTTTTCCAGCCGTGCCTTCAGCGCGACCGACAGGTTGTGCACCAGCTGCTGCATCTCCACCTTCGATTCCGGCGGAAAGGCGGCCTGCACGTAGAGCTGGCCCAGGCCTTCGCCCATCGCCTCGTTCACCGCTTCCAGGCTGCGCTTCCAGCGCGGCAGCATTTCCTGCTGGCCGCGCAGGGTCTTGTTGTAGAAGTCGAAGTGCGCCTGCTCGAAGGACTGCGCCAGGTACGGGGCGGCCTCGTCGATGGTGTGGAAGCGCAGGTAGGCCTGCCAGGTCGCCGCCGGGGTATCGGCCAGCATCTTGTCCAGTTCGGCGAAGTAGCCCGGCTGGGCGAGCGAGAACTTGTCCTTGGCCGGCACCTGCAAGGTATCGAAGAACGCGTTCCAGTCGAAGTGCGGGGTGATCGCGTTGGCCTGCGCGGCGCTCACCGGGTTGTAGCGCTTTGCAGGATCGCGCAACTCGATGCGCGACAGCGAGGCATTGGCCAGGCGGGTTTCAAAGGCCATCACGGCCTTGGCCTGCGCGGCGGCCTGCGCCGGCTGGGCGCCGCCCAGTTCCAGCACGCGGGTGATGTACTGCACGTAGGCGTCGCGGATCTTCGCCTGCGATTCGTCGAAGTAGTAGCCCTTCTCCGGCAGGCCCAGGCCGCCCTGCCCCGCATAGGCGATGACCTGGCCGGAATCCTTGTAGTCGGCATTGGCGCCGAAGGAGAACAGGAAGCCCTGGCCCTGCGCGTAGCGGTCACGCAGCCACGCGGCGACGGCCTTGCCGTCGTGCAGGCCGTCGATGGCCTTGAGCTGCGGCTGCAACGGCGCCAGCCCGGCCCGGTTGATCGCAGCCTCGTCCATGCCGGTGCGCCAGATGTCGGCGATCTTGCCTTCGATACTGCCGGCCGGCGCGCTGGCACCCGCAGCCTGTTCGACCAGCGCGTGCTGGATCACCAGCGAACGCTCGGCCAGCACTTCGAAGCTGCCCCAGCTGGTGCGATCGGCCGGCACCGGGTTGGCCTTGAGCCACTTGGCGTTGACGAAACCGTTGAGGTCGTCGCAGGCAGCGATGGCCGGATCGAGGTCGGCGAGCTTGAAGGCGACCTTGGGAGCGTCGAGCTTGGAGACGTCCAGCGTCGGCGCGACGGCGGGCGGCGCCTTGGCGGTCGAAGCGGCCTCGGCCTGCGGGCCATGCACGGACAGCGCCAGGGTGATGGCGGCGGTCAGGGCGACCGGGACAAGGGTTCGAAGGGACATGCGGGATGGCTCCAGACAACGGACGAGGAAGACTCCCCAGCCTAGAACATTGTCCGGTTCGACCTATGGGTCATTGGTCACGGCGAGGCGGGCGGAGCACTGCCGCCATTGCGACGTGGCTCGCGGCGATCGAACCACAAGCCCAACAAGCCGCCCGCGATCAACGGCATCAGCGAATGGACCGGCACCATCAGCAGGCCCAGGCCCGCCTGCGCGTCTGAGCGCAGGTTGATCGTGCCGTAGGCCCAGGCCAGGTAGCCGAAGCCCAGCAGCGCCGGCACCCACAGCGAGGCGAGGCGCCGATAGGCCAGGCTCCACAGCAGCAGCCCGCCCCACACCACCGCGCTACACGCGGCCAGGAACGCGAAGGCGCCCCAGCCGCCGTAGGTGATCTGCCCCAGCCACGCACGCCCGCCGGGCAGGCGCGCCAGGTAAGGCAGCACCAACGCGAACAGGACGATGATGAGGCGTACGTGGGCATTCTTCATGCAGGTTTCCTGCCGGCCGGGTGCGCGGGCTGGCACGCTTCACAGGGGACCGGTATCCGGCAGCCCACCTCCTCGTCTAGCCACTCGACCTCCCCGGTGCCGCCGCAGACCGGGCAGTCGGCACGCGGGGCGTTGCCGTCCTCTGCCGTAGCGTCGCGTTCGTGCATCGGGGCGGGTGGGCGCGTCGCCTCAGCCTTCGCCGATGATGGTGATCTGACTCGGGTCGGTCACCGGCACGTGGGTCTGGTAGTAGTACTTGCCGGTAGGCCGACCACCGACGCTGAAATCGATGCGCGTGCGCACCGCCTCGCCGCGCACCCGGATGCGCTTGCCCTGGTAGAAGGACACGCCATCGCCACCATGCAGGTGGCGCAGCTGTTCGGCGACGGCCGGCGTCATCGCGATGGTCAGGCAACGCTGGTCGCGGTAATCGGATTCGGAGTTCAGGTACGCGAACCCTCTATCCTCGCCCGTGCCGCGCACTTCCATCACGAACACGCCCGGCACGCGCTGCGGCGCTGCGGCGGCCGACCGCTGGATCGCCTCCATGGGCGCGATGTCCGCCGATGCGGCGCCCGCCGTCATTGCGTGCGTGGCACACCCCGACAACGCGGCCATCGCAAAGGCCACCACGAGTCCTTTCAAGCGCACGGTCATGCTCCCGGTTCGCGCCGCATGGCGCTCGGCGCGAAGCTAACGGGCCGGGCGTGACAGTGCAACCACCTCTCGCCTGCTTACGGCCGATCCCCCGGCGGGCGGCCAGCGCGGTCGCGGAAGCGCCACATCACCACCAGCGCGACCAGGGCGATGCCCAGCGCGATCGGCACGCCATACGACAACAGGTACCGCAGGACCATCGGACACCCTCCTCTTGCGCCACCATCATGCGCCGTGGCGCGGCCAGTGGCGTCAGTGCGCCTTCAATGCCTGCGCGATGGCCTGCTCGGCCAGCGGCGCCATGATGGCGTAACCGGCTGGGGTCGGGTGAACGCCGTCGGCGGCCAGCGCCGGGTCGAGCCCACCTTCGGCATTGGTCATCGCGGCGTAGTAGTCCAGGAACACCAGCCCTTGCTGCCGCGCGTATTGCCGCAGCGCCTCATTGAGTGCGCGGACCTGTCCGGCCGGCTGCGAACCCGGGCGCCAGGGATACGTACTCACCGGCAGCACCGAGGCGAGCACCACGCGGATGCCATGCACCTTGGCCAGCTCGGCGATCGAATGCAGGTTGTCCTCGATCATCTGCTGCGTCGCCGGCCCGGTGTTGCCGGCAATGTCGTTGGTGCCGGCGAGGATCACCACCACGGCCGGCTTGAGGTCGATCACGTCTTGGCGGAAGCGCAGCAGCATCTGCGCGGTGGTCTGCCCGGATATGCCGCGATTGACATATGGCCTGCCGGGGAAGAAGCGATCGCTGCCGGTCGGCCCCCAGCCTTCGGTGATCGAATCACCGAAGAACACCACGCGCGGCGTTCCCTTGGGCGCCGGCGCCAACGCTGCGTTCTCGGCGGCATAGCGCTGCAGTTGCGGCCAGTCCAACAGGCGCGCCTGCATCTGCGCCACCTGCTCGGGCGTGAGCGATTCGGGCGCGGCCAGGTACGTCGGGTCGGTCAATGGTGCAGGCGGCGCGCCGGAATGCCCCCACGCCGGCCCGGCCAATATGCAGGCGAGAAAGCCCCACAGCCGGGCCACTGGCAAACCGAACGATGAAACGGTCTTCATGCGCACCTCCCGCGCCCCATTGGCCCCTCATCTTGCCTCATGGCGACCGATCCGCAACTACTGCCAAACACTTTGAATCTTCCAATGCCTTCAGCGCGCGACATCGTTTAGCCTTGATCCGCGATTGCGAACCCGCAACGCATACCGAATCGGCAAAGGAACGCGCCAAGGGGGTTTCGGATGGCTACTCCGGCCGCGCGAACTGACGGCCACACCATGATGCGCGAGCTCGCGCTGGACGAAATCCGAGCAGTCTGCGGTACTGGTCTCGCCTACGACCTTGGTCACTTGTTGGGCGACACACTCGGCGGGCTGACGAACCGGTTTTCAGAGCGAGTACATAACGCCCCATTTCAGCGAGTATATGGGTGATCGCTGTCAGCACAGAGTTGAAGCTCGCACTTCCGCAGAAATGGACCGCATGCAAGTTCCGCAACCCCACAGGCGCTACCGCCGTTCGATCATCGCGCTACATGGGTTTGCGGCCTTCTATTGTGTCGACGTCCTTTATTCCGCGTGGTTCCACCACGAAATGTCGTGGCGCAGCCTGGCGCTCGGTATCGCGATGCTGGTGGCCGGGCAGGTCATGCGGGGGCGATTGGCGGCTCGACGGCGCTGACCGTACGCATGCTCCGAAGGCGCATTTGTTGTCAGGCGGCACGCAACCCATAAAGCAAAAGCCCGGTCATCGACCGGGCTTTCGGAGGACACCGCGTTACTTCGCCTTGCCCTGGTTGGCCACCGCCTCGGCAGCGCGTCTGGCCGCTTCCGGATCGCCCAGGTAGCGATAAGTCTTCACCGCCAGCTGGTCGTCCAGTTCGAACAGCAGCGGGATGCCGGTCGGGATGTTGAGTTCGAGGATCTCCTCGTTCGACACGCCGTTGAGGTACTTGTACAGCGCGCGCAGCGAATTGCCGTGCGCGGTGACCAGCACGGTCTTGCCGTCCTTCAACTGCGGGGCGATGGCATCGAACCAGTACGGCAGCACGCGCACCAACGTGGTGGCCAGCGATTCGGTGGCCGGAAGCGCGTTGCGGTCCAGGCCGGCGTAGCGGCGGTCGTGCGCGGGATGGCCCGGATCTTCCAGGTCCATCGGCGGCGGCGGGATGTCATACGAGCGGCGCCAGACCTTGACCTGCTCCTCGCCGTGCTTGGCGGCGGTCTCGGCCTTGTCCAGGCCCTGCAGGCCGCCGTAGTGGCGTTCGTTGAGGCGCCAGCTCTTGTAGACCGGCAGCCAGTCCTGGTCCATCTCCTTCAACGCGCCCTGCAGCGTGTGGATCGCACGCTTGAGCACCGAGGTGTGGGCGACGTCGAACTGCAGCCCCTCGTCCTTCATCAGCTTGCCGGCCGCGGCGGCTTCGGCGCGCCCCTGGTCGGTGAGGTCCACGTCCACCCAGCCGGTGAAACGGTTGTCCAGGTTCCATTGGCTCTGGCCATGGCGCAGCAGTACGAGTTTGCGGGTCACTACGGGTTCTCCGGCAACAGGGGAAGACCCGCCGATTGTAGGGCAAGGCCGCGCGGGTGATGCCGTGCACGCCCGGCATGCGGACCCTGCATCATGCTGCCGACATGGATACGCCACACGACACCGTATTGCCGCCCTGGGAGGGAAACCTCGCCGCCGCACGCGCGCTCCAGGCACGCCTGGCAGGCCGCGTGCGGCTGGAGGACGACCGGGTGCGCCCGCCGCGCTGGATCGCCGGCTTCGACGTCGGTTTCGAGGATGCGGGCGCGACCACGCGCGCGGCGGCGGTCCTGCTGGACGCGTCCACGCTGGCGCCCCGCCAGGCGGTGGTTGCGCGGGTGCCGACGGTGATGCCCTACGTGCCCGGACTGCTGAGCTTTCGCGAGCTGCCTGCCCTTCTGGCGGCGCTCGCGCTGCTGGAGCGCACGCCGGACCTCGTCTTCGTCGACGGACACGGCATCGCGCATCCACGGCGCCTGGGCATCGCCGCGCATTTCGGCGTGGCGACCGATCTGCCGAGCATCGGCGTGGCGAAGAAACGCCTGGCCGGCGAGGCCGGCACGCCCGGCCCGACGCGCGGCGACCACGCCCCGCTGCGCCTGCGCGGCGAACAGGTCGGCTGGGTGCTGCGCAGCAAGACGGGTTGCCTGCCGTTGTTCGTCTCGCCCGGGCATCGCGTATCGGTGCAAGGCGCACTCGATGAAACGCTGTCCTGCCTGGGCCGTTACCGCCTGCCCGAACCGACGCGGCTGGCCGACCGGCTGGCTTCGCGTCGCGGCGAGCTCGCGCTGGAAGCAGGCTGAACACAACGATCCGTGCCGCCGGTCGCGCTGCCGCCCTCATCCCCGCCATGCGATGCTGCGCCGCATCCCCGCCGATGCCAGGAGTGTATGCCCATGACCACGATCATCGCCCCGCGTGTACATGACATCGGCGGCCTGCAAGTGCGCCGCGCGGTGCCCACCCTGCAGGCGCGCAGCGTCGGCCCGTTCGTCTTCATCGACCACATGGGCCCGGCCATCTTCGAGCCGGGCCAGGGTATCGACGTGCGCCCGCATCCGCATATCGGGCTGGCCACGGTGACCTTCCTGTGGTCCGGCGAAATCGGCCATCGCGACACGCTCGGCTCGGAGCAGGTGATCCGCGCGGGCGACGTGAACTGGATGACCGCCGGTCGCGGAATCGCCCACTCCGAACGCACGCCGCCACCCGAGCGCGGCCGCGAGCATGCGCTCCATGGCATGCAGACCTGGGTGGCGCTGCCGCGCAGCTTCGAGGAAACCGACCCGGCGTTCTATCACCACGGCGCGGCCACGCTGCCGCAGCAGCGTCGCAACGGCGCCTGGCTGCGGGTGATCGCCGGACGCGCGTATGGCGAGGAATCGCCGGTGAAGGTGTTCGCCGACACGCTCAACGTGGCCATCGACCTGGACGCCGATGCGGAGATCGACCTGGATACCGGCCACGTGCAGCGCTCGCTCTACATCCTGGAAGGACAGGCGCAGCTCGATGGCGTGGACATCCCCGAGCGCCATCTGGTCATCCCCGAGGACGGGGCGCGCGGACGCCTGCGCGCCAAGACGCCGCTCAAGGCGATGCTGATGGGCGGCGAGCCGCTCGATGGCCCGCGCCACCTGTGGTGGAACTTCGTCTCCAGCTCCAAGGAGCGCATCGAGCAGGCGAAGGAAGATTGGCGCGAAGGCCGCTTCGGCAAGATCCCCGGTGACGATAAGGAATTCATCCCGCTGCCGGAGACGCCGGTGCCCGCGCCGCCGAACTACCCCTGACGCCACCCGCGCAGGCAAAGGTTTCCAATGGAACCATCCGCCCCCGCACGGTCGATTTGATCCGGCGACGGGCCTTGGTTATGGTGGGGTCGTCCATCCGCATCATGTGACGGGTGGCACGTCGGGAACGCGCATGGGGATGCGCCAGGCGGGCGGTTCGGGAGGCGCCCGTGGCGGACCAACCCAGGCGATGCGCGTGCACCGCATTGCATTCCACTGCCAGGGGAAAAACCAATGAAGTCCGCAAGCTGCCTGTTTGGCCTGTTGTTGTTGTCCGTCGGCGCTAGCGCCGCCGCGCAGCAGGCACCCACCTGCCCCACCCTGCCTCCGGCCGCTGGCCTGGAATGGAAGCAGCTGGCGGGCGCCGACTATCTTTCCTGCAAGGCGCTCACTGCCGATGGCCGCGAGGTGCTCGGGGTGATGTTCACCACGCGCGACCCGGGCCTGAGCCTTCCGCGCGAACGCCGCGAGGAGAAGGGGCAGCTCGCCGAGGAAGATTTCTACTGGTATCGCCCGGACCTGGGCGGGCGCGAGCTGGCCAACCGCCGGGTGGCGGTGATCGAGCTGGGCAAGAAGCGCTACGCGCAGGTATGGATCGATGCGGGCGACCACCAGGAACTGGGCAGCCTGCAGGGCCTGACGCAGCGCCTGGACCTGCAGCCCGCGAGCCTGGCACTGGGTCGCTGACCGGGGGCCGGCGCGGGGCGTCCCTAAGAAAAACTACCGTTGCCAAGCCGCCGCACCGGGCATTGAATGCCGCCATCCCGCCCAGCCTGGGCGGGCTTGCGCAGGAGGTGCGTCATGTCACTGGCTAAGCGTTTGGCGGCGGAGTTCCTCGGTACGTTCTGGCTGGTCCTGGGCGGTTGCGGCAGTGCGGTGCTGGCAGCCAAGTTCGGCGGCGACGGCAATCCGCTGGGCATCGGTTTCCTCGGCGTGGCACTGGCCTTCGGCCTGACGGTGCTGACCGGGGCGTACGCGTTCGGACATATCTCCGGCGGCCACTTCAATCCCGCGGTCAGCCTCGGCCTGTGGGCCGGGGGCCGCTTCCCCGCCCGCGATCTGCTGCCCTACTGGGTAGCGCAGGTATTGGGTGGCCTGCTGGCGGCCGCGGTGTTGTTCCATATCGCGCACGGGCAGCCGGGCTTCACGATCGACCCGGCGGCGGCCGGTGCATTCGCCAGCAACGGCTATGGGGCGCTGTCGCCGGGCGGGTATTCGCTGGTGGCCGCCTTCCTGTGCGAGGTGGTGCTCACGGCGGTGTTCCTGCTGGTGATCATGGGCTCCACCCACGCCAACGCGCCGGTGGGATTCGCGCCGATCGCCATTGGCCTGGCGCTGACATTGATCCACCTGATCAGCATCCCGGTCACCAACACGTCGGTGAATCCCGCCCGCTCCACGGCGGTGGCGGTGTTTGCCGGCGCCGGGGCGCTGGGGCAGCTGTGGCTGTTCTGGGTCGCGCCGCTGATCGGCGGCGTGATCGGCGGAGCGATCTACAAGGTGCTGGGGCGGCCGGATCCGAGCGTGGTCGGGACCGGGCGCTGACGCCTGCACCCGCCGGGGCGCGCGCTTCAGGGTTCCGGTGGGAGGATCTTCGTGCACGGATCGGCCAGCGCCGGGCGCCGGGCGGTACAGCCTGTTCGGGACCGTAGGCGACAAGGATGTCGCCTACGAGCCCCCATGGATGGGTTCACGGCGTGTCCCGACCCGGGGCCGCCACCGGATGCCGCGCGCCGAACCGTGAGCGCCATCCTTCAAGTTGCCAGAGACCACCACCCCGCGACCCTTCGCCGCGCATGACCGCAACGGTCACGGCAGGACAGCCTTCCAGCCATCGCCGCGCCAAGCCAGAAGCGCTGTATACGAAATGTTTATACTTTTCGCCCAATATTTCATTGGTATGGCATGGGAGGCCGAGCCTATCCTGCCGCCGCAGCTGAACGTGGGTAGGGGTCCATCCGTCCCAAGCCACCTCCGAGACCGACGCCATAGGACTTAGGCCGGAGCAGTCGCAAACAAATCGAGGGCGCAGGCACGCATTCCGCGTGACCACCGCCAAAAAATTTCAGTACATGCGTCCTGGGAGGGAGCACCATGTCAGTGCAATACCGCCACGTTCCGGCAGGCTCGGTCGTGGGTTCGCGTTCGATCCGTAACTTCCGCCGTTCGGTCATGGCCGTGAGCGTCGCCGCGCTGCTGAGCGCCCAGGCCTACGCCCAGGACGCCACCCAGGAAGACAAGCCGGCCGATACGGCCGCCACCCAGCTCGATACCGTCCAGGTCACCGGTACCCGCAGCTCGGTCACCAAGGCCCAGCTGGTCAAGCAGAACGCCGAGCAGATCGTCGACTCCATCGTCGCCGAAGACATTGGCAAGCTCCCCGACAACAACGTCGCCGAAGCCCTGCAGCGCATCTCGGGCATCCAGATCGCGCGCAGCTACGGCGAAGGCAGCACCATCGCCATCCGCGGCCTGACCCAGGTCCGCACCGAGCTCAACGGCCGTGACATCTTCACCGCCAACGACGGCCGCGGCCTGAGCCTGGAAGACGTGTCGGCCGAATTGCTCGCCGGCGTCAACGTCTACAAGAACCCGTCGGCCGACATGATCGAAGGTGGCCTGGGCGGCACCGTCGACCTGCGCACCCGCCTGCCGTTCGACTACGACGGCATGAAGATCGCCGGCAGCGCCCAGTACAACTACTACGACCTGGCCGACAAGGGCGAGACCGCGTTCTCCGGCCTGTTCTCCGACCGCTGGCAGACCGGCATCGGCGAGATCGGCCTGCTGGTGAACCTCTCGCAGCAGGATGGCTCGTTCCGCCAGGACACCATCTCCATCGAGCCGTGGTACACCCAGACCAACATCCCCGGCTACGAAGGCCAGGAGGTCTACGTCCCGCACGGCGCCGGCATCAACACCACCGAAGGCGACCGCAAGCGCAAGACCGGCGCGGCCGCGCTGCAGTGGCGCCCGAATGACGACGTGGAGGTCTACGCGCAGGTCATGCGCTCGGACTACGACTTCCAGTGGCATGACTACTCGATCTTCGGCTACAGCAGCGGCGCGGACATGATCCCGGCCGACGGCGCGACCGACTTCGTGGTCAACGACCGCAACGAGTTCGTTAAGGGCACCTTCCAGAACACCCCGGTCGACTCGAACACCAGCCTGACCACCCGCCACTCGATCACCACCGATTACTCGGCCGGTGCGACCTGGCGCGTCAACGACCGCCTGAACCTGAGCACCGACTTCCAGTACGTCGATGCCACCACCAAGGGCACCCGCTACATCGTGGCCACCGGCCTGGACGAAGTGGCCGCCGGCAACGCCCTGTACACCATGGACCTGAGCGGCGACCTGCCCAGCCTGGTCTTCACCGGCAAGGATGGCAGCGCCAACTACCTGGGCAACCCGGCCAACTACGTCGGCTGGAAGTGGCACCTGGACAACAAGGACGACAACAAGGCCAAGCAGTTCGCCTGGCGCACCGACATGGACCTGGCGTTCGACGACGGCTTCGCGCGCAGCTTCAAGGCCGGCGTGCGCTACACCGACCGCGACGCGACCAACAAGGGCAACGTGTGGCGCTTCATGTGCCTCAACGGCTGCGCCGGCGCGGCGTTCTCGGACTACCCGAGCGTGCAGTTGGTCCAGAACCCGATCAACGACTTCTTCCGCGGCGACAGCTACCTGTTCGGGCCGACCTACACCGCGGCCGATTCGGCGGTGGAGAACTACGACCAGACGCTGAAGGCGTTCGGTGCCGACCCGCTGGTGTTCGGCCCCAACAACATCAACACCCAGGGCGAGAAGACCTACACCGCCTACGGCCTGCTGCGCTTCGGCGTGGATGACGCCTCGGTGCCGTTCGACGGCAACATCGGCGTGCGCATCGTGCGGACCGAAGTGAGCTCGGAAGGCGTGCGTACCGCCACCGACGCCGAGGGCGGTGGCCTGCTGCCGATCTCGGTCGACAAGTCGTATACCGACGTGCTGCCGAGCCTGAACCTGCGCTGGTTCCTCAAGGACAACCTGCAGTGGCGCTTCGCGGCCTCGCGCGGCATCTCGCGCCCGACCTTCGACAAGATGAACCCGAACCTCAGCCTGAGCACGACCGATACCGGTTCGGGCACGCTGCACACCGGTTCGGCGGGCAACCCCGATCTCAACCCGATGACCGCCGACCAGTTCGACACCGCGCTGGAGTGGTACTTCGGCAAGGGTTCGATGGTGTACGGCACCTTGTTCTACAAGAAGGTCAAGGGCTTCATCGCCAATGCGGTGTTCGAGGAGGTCTATGACGGCGAGCTGTGGGAAATCAGCCGCCCGGTGAACGGCGACGAGGGCACCATCAAGGGCGCCGAGGTCGGCTACACCCAGTTCTTCGACTTCCTGCCGGGTTGGCTGAGCGGCTTCGGCCTGCAGACCAACTACACCTACGTCGATTCGGAAGCCCCCAGCCCGAACGCCACCGATACCAACGGCAACCAGCTGGTGGTGCCGCTGGAAGGCCTGTCCAAGAACAGCTACAACGTGATCCTCAGCTACGAGCTGCCGAAGTTCCAGGCCCGCGTGGCCTACAACTGGCGCAGCGACTGGCTGGTGACCACCGCCGGCAACGGTACCGGCAACCTGCCGGTCTACAACAAGGGCTTCGGCCAGCTGGATGCCTCGATCCGCTACAACATCAACGATGTGTGGTCGGTCTCGCTGGACGGCACCAACCTGCTGGATACCCGCAACGAAAGCTACACGGGCTTCGAATCCCGTTACCGCGACTTCGTGATCAACGACCGTCGCTATGGCTTCACCGTGCGGGCCAGCTACTAAACGCGCCGTAGGAAGTGCGTCTCCGATCCGGCGTGCCTTGCGCCGCCGGATCGGTGTTTTACCTCCGATGGAATCTCCATCGGCCAGCTAGGGGAGCCTGACGACCGATGGGCAAATCCATGCCCCGTGCCTGCCAGACTTTTGCCGACGCGTGCCGACGTCTCGCGTGGGCATGGGTGTTGTGGCTGTGCGCCGCGCCCGCATGGGCCGTGGACGCGGTGCCGTACCAGTGGCGCAGCGTCGCCATCGGGGGCGGCGGCTTCGTCAGCGGCCTGGTGTTCCATCCGTCCGAGCCGGGCCTGTTGTACGCGCGTACCGATGTCGGTGGCGCCTATCGCTGGGATGCGGCGCAGCAGCGCTGGATCGCGCTGACCGACTGGATCGGCGCCGAGGACGAGAACCTCATGGGCATCGATGGCCTGGCCGTCGATGCGAACGACCCGGACGCGCTGTACCTGGCCGCCGGTACCTACATGCACGAACGCGCCGGCAATGCGGCGATCCTGCGCTCGCACGACTGCGGCCGCACGTTCGCGCGCACCGACCTGCCGTTCAAGCTCGGCGGCAACGAGTTGGGGCGCGGCAACGGCGAGCGCATCGCGGTCGATCCGCACGATGGCCGCGTCCTGTTCCTGGGCTCGCGCGATTCGGGGCTGTGGCGCAGCACGGACCGCGGTGAAAGCTGGCAGCGCGTGGCGTCCTTCCCGGACGCGGCCACCGCGCCGGGTTCGCGGGCGCGCAACCACGCCGGCCGCGAGCAGAAGGTGGGCATCGTCTTCATCGCCTTCGATGCGGCCAGCGGCAAGCCCGGCCGCGCGACGCCGCGCCTGTATGCCGGCGTCTCCACGACCGGGCAGAGCGTGTTCGTCTCCGAGGATGGCGGCGCGCACTGGGAGCCGGTCGCCGGCCAGCCGACGCAGTTCCGCCCCAGCCACATGGTGCCCGGCGGCGACGGCAGCTGGTATCTCACCTATGGCGACGAACCCGGCCCGGACCTGATGGCCAACGGCGCGCTGTGGAAGTACCAGCCGCGCAGCGGCCGCTGGACCGACATCAGCCCCGAGCCACAACCGGTGCAGGGCCCGGGTTTCGGCTGGGGCGCGATCGCGGTCGACCCGCACGACCCGCGCGTGCTGCTGGCCAGCAGCTTCCGCCGCTACTCGCCGCACGACGACCTGTTCCGCAGCCTCGATGGCGGCAGCACGTGGCGACCGCTGTTCGAGCAATCCCAGTTCGACCACGCCAATGCACCGTGGACGGTGCAGGCGTACCCGCATTGGATGGCTTCGGTGGTCATCGATCCCCACGACAGCGACCACGCGCTGTTCGTCACCGGCTACGGCATCTGGGCGTCGCGCAACCTGCGCGCCGCCGACGACGGCCACACCCCACTGCAATGGTGGTTCCAGGACACCGGCCTGGAAGAAACGGTTCCCCTCGACCTGCACAGCCCGATGGCCGGCGCGCACCTGCTCAGCGCACTGGGCGACATCGACGGCTTCCGCCACGACGACCTAGACCGCGCGCAGATGCAGTACGAAGGCCCGCGCCTGACCAACGGCGAGAGCATCGATGCCGCCGGCCAGCAGCCGCAGGTAGTGGTGCGCAGCGGCACGGTGCGCAACCGACGCAACAACGAAATCCGCGCGCAGTTCTCGCGCGATGGCGGCGCGCACTGGCAGGCGTTCGCCAGCGAACCGCCGCAGGGTGAAGGCGCCGGCCACCTGGCCATCGCCGCCGACGGCTGGCGCGTGATCTGGACGCCGGTCAACGGGCAGGGCGCCTGGGCCACCGACGACTTCGGCACGCGCTGGCAGGCCGTGCGCGGTGTGCCGGCGACGATCCTCATCGAGGCCGACCGCGTCGATCCGCGCCGCTGGTATGGCGTGGATGCGGCCACCGGCGAGTTCTTCACCAGCCGCGATGGCGGACTGACGTTCACCGGCACCGGCCTGAAGGTCGGGCTGCCCTCGCGCGTGGAGCGTACACGTCCGCAGTTGCGTCCCGATCCGTGGCGAGCCGGCGTGGTGTATCTCGCCAGTCCCGACACGGGCGTGCAGCGCTGGCAGGACGGCCAGCTGCGCACGCTCGCCACGATGGAAGAAGCCCGCGCACTTGGCCTGGGTGCGCCGCTGGCACCCGGCGCACCGCCGGCCCTGTACCTGGCCGGTCGCATCGACGGGGTGAGCGGAGTGTTCCGCTCGGCCGACGAGGGGGCACACTGGCAGCGCATCGACGACGACGCGCATCGTTTCGGCCGTCCGTACGCCATCACTGGCGATCCGCGCATTCCCGGGCGGGTGTACTTCGCTACCGGCGGCCGTGGCATTTTCTATGGAGATTCCCGATGACCTTCCCGCTTCGACGCCTCGCCCTGGTCCTCGCCCTGGGCGCCTCCCTGCCGGCCGTCGCCGCGCCGCGCCTGCCGCTGCTGTTCGGTGAGGGCGCCGTGCTGCAGCGCGACCAGCCGATTCCCGTGTGGGGCTGGGCCACGCCCGGCGCCACGCTGACGGTGCGCCTGGATGGCCAGCAGGCGAGCGCCAAGGCGGATGCAACAGGCCGTTGGCAGACCAAGCTGCCGGCGCACGCCGCCGGCGGCCCGTACGTGCTGCAGGTGCAGGGAGATGGCGCGACGTTGCAGGTGGCCAACGTCCTCATCGGCGACGTGTGGCTGGCGAGTGGCCAGTCGAACATGGAATTCCCGCTCGAGAAATCCGATGGCGGCGCGGCAGCGGTGGCGAGCGCGCATGACACGAAGATCCGCCACTTCAAGGTGCCCAAGTCGTGGTCGGCGCAGCCGGAGGACGAACTCGCCGGTGGCAGTTGGCAGCTCGCCACCCCAGCCAATGCGCCGCAGTTCTCGGCGGTGGGCTATTACTTCGCGCAAGACTTGCGCGAAAGCACCGGCGTGCCGATCGGCATCATCGACAGCACCTGGGGCGGCAGCGCCATCGAAGCGTGGATGGACGCCGCGTCGCAGGGCATCGACGCGGCCGCGCTGGCGCGGCAGGGCGAGGACATGCGCCGCCGCGACGAAGCCGCGCTGGCCGGTGCGCGCGAGAAACTGGCCCGCTACAGCCTGCCCGCCGGGCAGAGCAGCGAGGGCTGGCGCGAACCTGCCTATGACGACAAGGCGTGGGACAGCATCCCGGTGCCGGCCAACTGGGAAAGCGTCGGCTACGCGGGCATGGACGGCGTGGCGTGGTACCGCAGCAGCTTCACGCTGACCGCCGCCGAGGCCCAGCGCGGCATCACGTTGGGCGTGGCGCGCATCGACGACACCGACACCACCTTCGTCAACGGCCAGCAGGTCGGCCACACCGAGAACAGCTACGACGCGCTGCGCGCCTATGCGGTACCGGCGAGCGCGCTGCATGCCGGCCGCAACGTCATCGCGGTGAAGGTGCTCGACACCGGCGGCGGTGGCGGCATCCACGGCGAGGCCGACGAACTGTACGTGCAGCCGCAGGGTGGCGCGCGGCGGCCGATCGATGGTGCGTGGAAGTTCCGTCCCGAGCGCGGCACCATTTCGGCCATCGACGACAAGAACCTGCAGCCGACGCTGCTCTACAACGTGATGATCCACCCGCTGCAGCGTTATCCGGTGCGCGGCGTGATCTGGTACCAGGGCGAGACCAACGCCAAGCTCGCCCACAATGCCGCGGTGCGTTATCGCGAGCAGTTCCCGACGATGATCCGCAGCTGGCGCGCCGATCGGAGCGCGCCGGAGCTGCCCTTCCTGTGGGTGCAGCTGGCCAATTTCGACGACCACTCCGACCAGGGCGACACCAGCCCGTGGGCACTGCTGCGCGAATCGCAGTCCAAGACCCTGTCGCTGCCGGCCACCGGGCAGGCGGTCATCATCGACATCGGCAATCCGGGGGACATCCACCCGACCAACAAGCGCGATGTCGGCCATCGCCTGGCATTGGCGGCGCGCCATGTCGCCTACGGCGAGCGGCTGGTCTACAGCGGTCCGGTGTTCAGCGGCGCGCAGTTCGCCGACGGCGCGGCCACGCTGCGCTTCGACCTGCAGGGCAGCGCCCTGGCCGTGCGCGGCGGCGGAGAGCTGACGGGCTTCGCGGTGGCCGGTGCCGACCGGAAATTCCACGCCGCGCAGGCACGCATCGAGGGCGCTCGCGTGGTCGTGCGCAGCCCGGACGTGCCGCAGCCGGTCGCGGTGCGCTACGGCTGGCAGGGCAGCCCCACCGCCAATCTCGTCAACCGCGAGCAACTGCCTGCTTCGCCGTTCCGATCCGACAGCTGGTAAACGGAGACCTTCCGCATGACGCATTCTTCTTCCCGCCGCGCCCGCGCCGTGCGCCCGCTGGTTCTTTCGACGATGCTGCTGCTGGCACTGGGTGGCTGCCAGCGCACCGAGCAGGCGGCCGCGCCGGCCCATGCCGACGCCTCGGCCGCGAGCGCGCCCGCCAAGGGCGCCGCGCCGCAGGGCAAGGAAGCGCCAATCCCGCAGCTGATCAGCCAGGACGGCAAGCACACGCTGCTGGTGGACGGTAAGCCGTACCTGATCCTCGGCGCGCAGGTGAACAATTCCTCCAATTATCCCGCCGCGCTGGAACAGGTGTGGCCGGCCATGGCCGACATCGGCCCGAACACCGTGCAGGTGCCGATCGCCTGGGAGCAGATCGAAGCGGAGGAGGGCAAGTTCGACTTCTCCTTCGTCGATACCCTGCTCAAGCAGGCGCGCGAACATGACGTGCGCCTGGTGCTGCTGTGGTTCGGCACCTGGAAGAACAACGGCCCGGCCTACACGCCGCATTGGGTGAAGACCGACAACCAGCGCTTCCCGCGCGTGGTCACCGCCGATGGCCGCAGCATCGGTTCGCTCTCTCCGCTGGGCAAACAGACGCTGGACGCCGACCGCAAGGCATTCGTGGCGCTGATGAAGCACCTCAAGCAGGCCGACCCGCAGCGCACCGTCATCATGGTGCAGCCGGAGAACGAGCCGGGTACCTACGGCAGCGTGCGCGACTTCTCGCCGATGGCGCAGGAAGCATTCAACGGCCCGGTGCCGGACGCGCTGCTGAAGAAGCTCGGCAAGCAGCCGGGCACGTGGTCCGAGGTATTCGGTGGCGATGCGGACGAGTTCTTCCACGCCTGGCACATCGCGCGCTTCATCGACCAGGTGGCCGAAGCCGGCAAGGCCGAGTACCCGCTGCCCATGTACGTCAACGGCGCGCTGCGTGGGCCCTTCAACCCGGGCCAGCCGGGCAAGTACGCCAGCGGTGGCCCGACCGACAACGTGCTCGACGTGTGGAAGGCCGCCGGCCCGCATATCGACCTGCTGGCGCCGGACATCTACATGCCCGAGTACCTGATGTACACCACGGTGCTCGACCGTTACGCGCGCCCGGACAACCCGCTGTTCGTCGCCGAGACCGGCAACAAGGCCGAGTACGCGCGCTACCTGTTCCCGGCGCTGGGCCATGACGGCATCGGCTGGTCGGCGTTCGGCATCGACTACACGCGTTACAGCAACTACCCGCTTGGCGCCAAGCACATCGACAAGGAAGCGCTGGCGCCGTTCGCGCTGGGCTACCGGCTGGTCAAGCTGGGCTTCCCGGCGTTCGCCAAGGCCTCCAGCGAGGGCAAGCTGCATGGCGTGGCCGAGCAGCCGGGCCAGGCCGTGCAGGAGATCCGGCTCAACGAGCGCTGGTCGGCCACCGTCATGTACGGCGTGCCGCAGTTCTGGTTTCAGGGCGAGCCGCCGGGCAACCCCGAGCCGGTGGGCGCGGCGCTGATCGCCGAGCTCGGCCCGGACGAGTTCCTCGTCACCGGCTACCACGCCCGCGTGACCCTGCACCCGGCCAGCGAAGCCACGGCCAACATGCTCTACGACCGCGTGGAGGAAGGGTATTACGACGCGGACGGCCAATGGGTGTTCCAACGCAACTGGAACGGCGACCAGACCGACTACGGCGTCAACTTCTCCAGCGCCGACACGCTGCTGAAGATCAAGCTGGCGACCTGGAAATAACACCAAGAGGGCGCGCCGGCGAAGCATCGGCGCGCTACCCACGCATTACAAATAGGGAGTGAACATGCGACACGGCAATCAAGGTATCCAGCGGCGAGCGCTGGCGCAGGGGCTGGCGGTTTCGCTGGCGGCACTGGCGCTGGCCGGCACCGCCCACGCGCAGCAGGTGCAGCGCAATGCCGAAGGCGTGGTGGTCAAGCCGGCGCAGGCCGGCGCGGCCGCGGTGCGGCTGCAGGTGGTCGATGAGGGCATCATCCGTGTCAGCGCCGATCCGAAGGGCGAGTTCAAGCGCTCCGAGAGCCTGATGCGCGCGCCGACCGGCAAGCCGGTGCCGTCCTTCCAGGTGGCCGAGCAGGGCGGGGAAGTGCAGCTGAAGACCGCCCAGGTCACTGCGCATGTCTCCACCGCCGATGGCCATGTCAGCTTCACCGACGCCAGCGGCAAGGAAGTGCTCTCCGAAGTGGCCGGTGGGCGCACCTTCACCCCGATCAAGGTCGACGGCAAGGACGGCCTGCTGAGCACGCGCCAGCGCTTCACTTCCCCCGACGGGGAGGGCCTGTACGGCTTCGGCCAGCACCAGCAGGGCTGGATGGACCAGAAGGGCCGCAACGTCGAGCTGCTGCAGAGCAATATCGACCTGGCCGTGCCGTTCCTCGTCTCCAGCCGCAACTACGGCATCCTGTGGGACAACAACTCCATCACCCGCCTGGGCGACCCGCGCGGCCTGCAGCCGCTGGACAAGTCCCTCAAGCTGTATGACGCCAAGGGCAAGCCGGGCGCGCTGACCGCGCGCTATTCGGTCAACGGCAAGCAGGTGGTCGAGCGCCGCGAAAGCGAGATCAACTACGAATACATCAAGGACCTGGTGAAGTTCCCGGCCAAGGCCAAGCCGGCCAAGGAAGGGCGCGCCACGGTCAGCTGGGAAGGCGACATCGAGGCGTTGAGCGGCGGTGAGCACAGCTTCTCGCTGTACTCCAGCGAGTACGCCAAGCTGTGGGTGGACGGCAAGCTGGTGCTCGACCGCTGGCGCCAGAACTGGAACCCGTGGCATCACGAGTTCACCCTGGCACTGGAGCCGGGCCAGCGCCACCACGTCAAGGTGGAGTGGGACCTGATCGACCCGAGCTACATCGCGCTGCTGCATCGCGACCCGCTGCCGGCCGCCGAGGCCAAGGACCTGTCGCTGTGGTCCGAGGCCGGGCAGATCATCGACTACTACTTCGTGGCCGGCGCCAATGCCGACCAGGTCATCGGCGGCTACCGCACGCTGACCGGCAAGGCCGTGCTGCTGCCCAAGTGGGCCTACGGCTTCTGGCAGAGCCGCGAGCGCTACAAGAACCAGAAGGAGATGGAGGACGTGGTGGCCGAGTACCGCCGCCGCAACCTGCCGCTGGACAACATCGTGCTCGACTGGTCGTACTGGCCGGTGGATGCGTGGGGTTCGCACGACTTCGACAAGCAGTTCTGGCCCGACCCGGATGCGATGGTCAAGTACTTCCATGACCACAACACCCACATGATGATTTCGATCTGGCCCAAGTTCTATCCGAACACGGACAACTACAAGGAACTGGCGTCGAAGGGCTACATGTTCACCAAGAACGTGGAGGCCGGCGAACTGGACTGGATCGGCAACGGCTACCTCAACGCCTTCTATGACCCGTTCGCCGTCGAGGCGCAGAAGATCTACTGGCGCCAGATCAACGAGAAGCTCAACAGCAAGGGCATCGATGCCTGGTGGATGGACGCCGACGAGCCGGACATCCATTCCAACCTCGACGTGGGCACCCGCAAGGAGCGCCTGACCCCGAACGCACTGGGGTCCTCGACCGAGTACTTCAACGCCTATCCGCTGCCGCACACGCAGGGCGTGTACGAGGGCGATCGCGAGGCCGACAACAAGCGCGTGTTCATCCTCTCGCGCAAGGGCTATGCCGGCACGCAGCGCAACGCGGTGGCGGTGTGGAGCGGCGACATCGTTTCGCGCTGGGACAACATGAAGGAGCAGATCTCCGCCGGCGTGAACCTGTCGATGTCGGGCCTGCCGAACTGGACCTTCGACATCGGTGGCTTCTCGGTGGAGAAGCGCTACGAGAACCAGGACCCGGCGCACCTGCCGGAATGGCGTGAACTGCAGACGCGCTGGTTCCAGTTCGGCGCCTTCGTGCCGCTGTTCCGCTCGCATGGCCAGTTCCCGTACCGCGAGATCTGGAACATCGCCCCGGAAGGCACGCCGTTCTATGCCTCGATGGCGTACTACGACCGCCTGCGCTACACGCTCATGCCCTACATCTACACGCTGGCCGGCGATACGTATCACCGCGACGGCGTAATGATGCGCGGGCTGATGATGGACTTCCCCAACGACGCCAAGGTCGCCGACCTCAACGACGAGTACCTGTTCGGCCCGGCCTTCCTGGTCGCCCCGGTTACCGAGTTCGGCGCCACTTCGCGCCAGGTGTACCTGCCGGCCGGCACGTCCTGGCTCGACTTTTACACCGGCAAGCGATACGAGGGCGGCCAGTCGATCACCGCTGCCGCGCCGATCGAGCGCATGCCGCTGTTCGTGCGGGCCGGCGCCATCGTGCCGACCGGCCCGGTGCAGCAGTACGTCGACCAGCAGGCCGATGCCCCGGTGACCCTCGTGGTCTACACCGGCGCCGACGGCGCGTTCTCGCTGTACGAGGACGATGGCCTGGGCTACGGCTACGAGAAGGGCGAGTTCAGCCGCATCCCGCTGGCGTGGGACGAGGCCAAGGGCGAGCTGCGCATCGGCGCGCGCGAAGGCCAGTGGCCGGGCATGCAGGCCAAGCGCACGTTCAAGGTGCGCTTCGTCAGCGGACCGCGCGAGGACGCCGGCCAGCTGGAGCCGAAGGCCGATACCCAGGTGCAGTACGCCGGCAAGGCGGTCGTGGTGAAGCGCAAGTAAGCGGAGCGATCCCATGGCCTTGGAACTGAGTCGTCGCGAACTGTGCAAGGCCGTGGGACTGGGGGCTGCCGCGATGGTGGCAGCCCCTGGTGTGCTGGCGGCGCACCGTTCCCTCCCGACGGTGCCGCCGCCGGTGGCGTCGGAGGGCGAACTGGTGTTGTGGTATCCGCGCCCGGCCACCGAATGGGTGGAGGCGCTACCGGTCGGCAATGGCCGCCTCGGCGCGATGGTGTGGGGCGGGCTGGCGCACGAGCGCCTGCAGCTCAACGAGGACACCTTGTATGCGGGCGGTCCTTACGACGCCACCAACCCGAAGGCGTTGGAGACGTTGCCGAAGGTGCGCGAGCTGGTATTCGCCGGCCGCTACGCCGAAGGCGAGGCGCTGGCCGACGCGGGCATGCTGTCGCGTCCGCTCAAGCAGATGCCGTACCAGCCGCTGGCCGACCTGCTGCTGGATTTCGATCGCGCCGACGGCGCGGCCGGGTATCGCCGCGAGCTGGACCTGGACAGTGCCACGGCGACCACGCGCTTCCGTTCGGAAGGACGCAACCACCTGCGCGAAGTGTTCGTTTCGCCCGATGCGCAATGCATCGTGGTGCGGCTGAGTACCGACAAGCCCGGCGGCATCTCGCTGCGCGTGGGCATCGACAGCCCGCAGGACGGCGAGGTTACGGTGGACGGCGACGGGCTGCTGTTCGCCGGTCGCAACCAGGGCCGCGAGGGGATCGAGGGAAAACTCTCGTTCGCGCTGCGCGTGCTGCCGCTGGCCAAGGGCGGCAAGGTGACACTGCGGCGCGACCGCATCCGCATCGAGGGCGCGGACGAACTGGTGCTGCTGCTTACCGCGGCCACCAGCTACAAGCGTTTCGATGACGTCAGTGGTGACCCGCTGGCGATCACCGCCACGCAGCTGGCCGCGGCGCGCAAACTGCCTTACGCGAAGCTGCGCGAAGACCACCTGGCCGCGCATCGCAGCCTGTTCCGCCGCGTGTCGATCGACCTGGGGCGCAGCGAGGCGATGAAGCGACCCACGCACGAGCGCGTGCGCGACTTCGCGGCCGGCGGTGACCCGCAGCTGGCGGCGCTGTACCACCAGTACGGGCGCTACCTGCTGATCTGCAGCTCGCGCGCCGGCAGCCAGCCGGCGAACCTGCAGGGCATCTGGAACGAGTTGATGTCGCCGCCGTGGGAGAGCAAGTACACGGTCAACATCAACACCGAGATGAATTACTGGCCGGCGGAGGCGAACGCCCTGCACGAGTGCGTGGAGCCGCTGGAGCGGATGCTGTTCGAGCTCTCGCAGACCGGTGCGCACACGGCGAAGGCGATGTACGACGCGCCGGGCTGGGTGGTGCACAACAACACCGACCTGTGGCGCTCGGCAGGCCCCATCGACGGTGCGCAGTGGAGCCTGTGGCCGACCGGCGGGGCGTGGTTGTTGCAGCAGCTGTGGGACCGCTGGGATTACGGGCGCGACCGGGCCTACCTGGAGAAGATCTATCCGCTGTTCAAGGGCGCGGCGGAATTCTTCGTGGCCACGCTGGTGCGCGACCCGAATACCGGGGCGATGGTGACCAATCCGTCGATCTCGCCAGAAAACCAGCATCCGTTCGGCGCGGCGCTGTGTGCCGGCCCGACGATGGATGCGCAGATCCTGCGTGACCTGTTCGCGCAGTGCATCGCGATGAGCAAGCTGCTGGGAGTGGACGAGGCATTCGCTCAGAAGTTGGCGGCGCTGCGCCAGCAACTGCCGCCGAACCGCATCGGCAAGGCAGGCCAGCTGCAGGAGTGGCAGCAGGACTGGGACATGGAAGCGCCGGAGATCCACCATCGGCACGTATCGCATCTGTATGCGCTGCACCCTTCCAGCCAGGTCAACGTGCGCGACACGCCGGCGCTGGCGGCGGCGGCGAGGCGTTCGCTGGAGATCCGCGGGGACAACGCCACCGGCTGGGGGATCGGCTGGCGCTTGAACCTGTGGGCGCGGTTGCGCGACGGGGAGCACGCGTACCAGATACTGCAACTGCTGTTGGCGCCGGAGCGCAGCTATCCCAACCTGTTCGATGCGCATCCGCCGTTCCAGATCGACGGCAATTTCGGCGGCACGGCCGGGATCACCGAGATGCTGCTGCAGAGCTGGGGCGGGAGCGTGTTCCTGCTGCCCGCCTTGCCGAAGGCCTGGCCGCAGGGCGAGGTGAAGGGGCTGCGGGTGCGCGGGGCCGCGTCGGTGGATCTGCGGTGGGCTGAGGGCGTGTTGGTCGAGGCGGTATTGCGCAGTGATTCCGGTGGGCGGTACGAGTTGGTCTACGGGGAGCAGGTGGTCTCCGTCGACCTGAAAGCGGGGCGGGGCGCTTCGTTGCGGGTTGTCGAAGGGCGGTTGGTTCGCGCTTGATCTTGGGGGTGGCTGTTTTGTTCTCGTCGCGTGGCGTCCGGGGGCGGGCCCTTTCCGGGACACGCCGTGAATCCATCCATGGAGGCCCGTAGGCGACATCCATGTCGCCTACGGTCCCGGAAAG
>JAEWJB010000044.1 GCA_023386795.1 Pseudomonadota bacterium | reverse complement strand
GGCCTGATCGGGACCGTAGGCGACATGGATGTCGCCTACGAGCCTCCATGGATGGATTCACGGCGTGTCCCGATCAGGCCTGCGTCCCGGTCACCGCGCGACAGGGTTCGAGTGAGGGGCCTTGACGAAATCCGCCAGGAAGCCACCTCACTCCTGCTCAGCACCCGGCTCGGAAGAACCCGCAGCCTGTGGCTTCTGCCCACCCTGGCCTGACGGCCGCCCACCGCGTCGATGCGGCTGCTGCCGTTGCCCCTCGCGCGGTGCCCGCGGCGCACGCGGAATCGGCGGCGGCCCTTCGACCTCGCGCCCCGGCACCTGCACCACGCGCAGCTCCTCGGTATCGAGCTGCAGCGCGGTGAGCTTGCCGCCCCACACCGCCCCGGTATCGATGGCATGCACGCCCTGGGTGATCGTCAGCCCCAGCGTGGACCAATGGCCGCAGACGATCTTCAGGTCGCGCTCCACGCGCCCGGGCACCTCGAACCACGGATACAAGCCTTGCGCCTGCGTCCCCGGCGTGCCCTTATCCTCGTTGGCGATGCGCCCTCGCGGCGTGCAGTAGCGCATGCGCGTGAGCAGGTTGATGATCGCCCGGCTGCGGTCGTGCCCGCTCAGCCCCGGCGACCAGCTTGGCCTGTCGCCGTACATGTTGCGCAGCAGCTTGCGGTACGCATTTCCCTGCAACTGCTGCTCCACCTCGCGCGCATGCTTCTCGGCCAGCTGCGTGGTCCACTTCGGTGCCAGGCCCGCATGCACCATCATCCAGCCCAGCTCGCGATCGGCATGCACCAGCTTCTGCATCCGCAGCCAGTCCAGCAGCACGTCGCGGTCTTCCGCCTGCACCACCCGCAGCAGGTCCGGATTGACCTTGCGTTGTTCCTCTTCCGAACGCGCTCCCACCGCCAGCAGCGACAGGTCATGGTTGCCCAGCACCACCACGCTCTGCTCGCGCAGCGAATGCACCAGCCGCAGCGTCTCCAGCGACTGCCCACCGCGGTTCACCAGGTCGCCGCAGAACCACAGCCGGTCCACTGCCGGATCGAAGCGGATCTTCTCCAGCAACCGCTGGGTCACGTCGTAGCAGCCCTGCAGGTCGCCAATCGCCCATACGCTCATGCCCGGGCCCTCAGTGCAGCGTCCGGGGCGTTGCCAGCACGAAGGCGGCAATCGGCGCGGTGAAGGGGGTGCCGTCGTCGGCCACCAGGTCGTAGTGGCCCTGCATCCGGCCATCCTCGGTATCGATCAGCACCGCCGAGGTGTAGCGGAAATCCTCGCCGGGCCGCAGCCACGGCTGTTCGCCGACCACGCCTTCGCCATCCACGTGCTCGATCCGGCCATTGCCGTGGTCGATCTCCCAGTGGCGCGCCACCAGGCGCGCACCGACGTCGCCGGTATTGACGATGCGGATGTCGTAGGCGAATGCGTAGCGCCCACGCTCGGCGGCGCTGGGGTCATCGACGAATCGCGGCCGGACCTCGACCTGGATCTGGTAGCGCGGGGCGGCGGACATGGGGTCAGTGTATGCAAAGCGCATCTGCGTCACGTCAATCCACCACCACGTTCGCCAGCCGGATGAAATCGGCCACTTCCAGCTGCTCGGCACGCGCCTCGGCGCGCACCCCAGCGGCCTCGAAGTGGCGTGCGTCGCACACGCCGTTCAATGCGTTGCGCAGTGTCTTGCGGCGCTGCCCGAAGGCCGCGCGCACGACATCGGCGAAGCGCTTGCGGTCGTTGATACCCACTTCCGAAGCGGGGCGAGGCACCAGCCGGGCCACGGCCGAATCCACCTTCGGCGGCGGGCGGAATGCCCCCGGCGGCACCACGAACAGCGAGGTCACCTCGCACCATGCCTGCAGCATCACGCTCAGCCGGCCATAGACCTTGCTGCCCGGCGCGGCCGCCATGCGGTCGACCACTTCCTTCTGCAGCATGAAATGCATGTCGGCGATCGCGCCGGCATGGTCCAGCGCATGGAACAGGATGGGCGATGAGATGTTGTAGGGCAGGTTGCCGACCAGGCGGATCGGCGTGCCGGACGCCAGCGCCGTGAAATCCACCGACAAGACGTCGCGATGGATGATGGTCAGCGCGCCGATCGGCGCGGCCGCTTCGGTGAGCGGGGCGATCAGGTCGCGGTCGAACTCGATCACCGTCAGTTCGCCGTGGCGGCGCAGCAGCGGCAGGGTGATGGCGCCCTGGCCGGGGCCGATCTCCACCAGGCGTTGGCCCGGCTTGGGGTCCACGGCCTGGACGATGCGGTCGATGTAGTGGCGGTCGGCCAGGAAGTGCTGGCCCAGCGATTTCTTCGCCGGGGCGCTGAAGCCGGTCGTCGGCGTGGGGGGAAGCGGACGGTTCATCCGGAAATTCTAGAGGTTCAGGCGTGACTTGCGACGGAATTCCGCCGCCAGCGGCTCAGGCGGCGCGCGTGCGCCTGCGGGCGGCGGCCAGGCGCGCGCACAGCGCGGTGGCGGCGAGCAGGCTGGACGGGTCGGCGACACCGCGGCCGGCCAGGTCCAATGCGGTGCCGTGGTCCACCGCCACGCGGGGGTAGGGCAGGCCGAGGGTGATGTTCACCGCCTGCTCGAAGCCGCTGTACTTGAGCACCGGCAGTCCCTGGTCGTGGTACATCGCCACCACCGCGTCGAACCCACGCAGCTTCTGCGGCAGGAAGGCGGTATCGGCGGGCAGCGGGCCGACGAGGTCCATGCCCCGTGCACGTAGCGCGTCCAGTGCCGGGATCATCACGTCCAGCTCCTCGCGGCCCAGGTGGCCGTCCTCGCCGGCGTGCGGGTTCAGCCCCAGCACGGCGATGCACGGCGCGTCCAGGCCGAAGTCGCGGCGCAGCGCGTGCCAGGTGATGTCCAGGCAACGAGTCAGCGCAGGGCCCGTAACGGCGTCGGCCACCGCGCGCAGCGGCAGATGGGTGGTGACCAGGGCGACGCGCACGATGTCGTTGGCCAGCATCATCACCACGTCGGCCGCGGCCTGGGTGGCCAGCAGTTCGGTCGTGCCGGTATAGGCGATGCCGCCTTCGTTGATGACCGCCTTGTGCACCGGGCCGGTGACGATGCCATCCAGCCTACCCTCCAGGCACGCGGCCGCGCCCTGGTGCAGGGCGGCGATCACGGCGGCGGCATTGGCGGGGTCGGTGTGGCCGGGACGCGCCGGGCGTGCCAGCGCAACGGGCTGCACGGCCAGGTCGCCGGGGCGCTCGGGCGTGGCGTCAGGCGGCAGCGCGCGGAACGGCAGGCCCAGTGCGGTGGCCGCCTGGGCGAGGGTGTCGGGATCGCAAAAGGCAAGCAGCCGGCAATCGGGGCGCGGCTGCTGGATCAGGCGCAGGCACAGTTCCGGCCCGATGCCCGCCGGCTCGCCCGGTACCAGCGCGAGGGCGGGCAGATCCACGGCTCAGTGGCCGGGTGCAGGCGTCGGCGCGGCGCCCGGCGTCGGCTGGGCGGTGGCGTTCTCGTCGGCGCGGTCGCCGGTGCGGAAGCTCACGTAGGCCTCGCCGCGCATTTCCTGCAGGAAGCGGTTGTACTCGTCTTCCAGCTTGCGGCGGCCGATGGTCTCGCGGACCTGGGCGCGCTGGTTCTCGTTGCCCACGTCGGTCTCGCGGCGGCCCACCAGCTGCACCACGTGCCAGCCGGCTTCAGTACGGAACGGCTGCGACACGCCGCCGTCGTTGAGCGAGGTGACCTGGCGGCCGAAATCCGGGCCGAAGGCATCGGCCGGGAACCAGCCCAGGTCGCCGCCCTGGCCACGGCTGTTGGCGTCCTCGGAGGACTCCTTGGCCACGGCCTGGAAGTCGGCGCCGCCTTCGATGCGGGCACGCAGGGTGTCGATCTTGGCCTTGGCGGCCGCATCGCTCTGGTTCTCGTTGACGCGCACCAGGATGTGGCGGGCGTGGTACTCGGTGGCCATCTGCGTGGGCGCATTGGTGCTGCCGGTGCGTACCTCGACCAGCTTCAACAGCTGGAAGCCGCTCGGACCGCGCAGCGGGCCGACCACCTGGCCGGGCTGCATGTCCTTGATGAGCTGGGCGAACGCGTTGGGAATCTCGTCGGCCGCACGCCAGCCCAGGTCGCCGCCTTCCAGCGCGTTGGGGCTGTCGGAGTAGCGCACCGCGGCGGCGGAGAAATCCAGCTCGCCCTTGTCGATCAGGCTCTTCACGCCGTCGATCTTCTGCTGTCCGGTGGCGATCTGCGCAGCGGTGGCGCCTTCCGGCAGGCCCACCAGGATGTGGGCCAGGTGGTACTGGGTGCCGTTGCCGGCCTGCTGGGCCATGGCGGCGTCCACCTCGCCTTCGCTGACCGAGACACGGCTCTGGGCGAAGCTCTGGCGCAGGCGCTGGACAGTGATTTCCTCGCGTACCGAGCGGCGGAAATCGGCGTAGGACAGGCCGTCGGCAGCCAGCTTCTGGCGCAGGCCATCCACGCTGGTGCCGTTCTGCTGGGCGATGCTGCCGATGGCGCGGTTCAGTTCGTCGTCGCTGACCTTGATGCCGCTGCCCTCGGCGCGGGCCACCTGCAGCTTGACCAGCACCAGTCGCTCGAGCACCTGGCGCTGCAGCACGTCGGCCGGCGGCAGCTGGTTCTCGCGGCCGGCGTACTGGCTGCGCACATTGACGATGGCCCGGTCCAGCTCGCTCTGCAGGATCACGTCCTCATCGACGATGGCGGCGATGCGGTCCAGTGGCTGGGAGGCGTCCTGGGCCGTGGCGGAGGGCGGAAGGGCACTGGCCACGACCAGCAGCGAAGCGAGGAAAGCAGGAAAGAGTCTGGTCATGGAATCTGGTTCGGATCGTAATCGTCCGGATTGGTCGAGGTGTTGCTGGGCGGGACCAGATACAGGTCGTCGCGGTAATAGCCGAGAATAGCACGGCGCAAAGTGCGCTCCGTGTCCTGGCCGGCCGAGCCCAGACCCTTGAGCACGAACTCCAGCTGGAAGGAGTTGTTCATCTCGCCCTCGCGGTTGCGCACGTAGCGGCGGGCCAGGGCCCGTACCGCCAGGCAGCAGCTGTCCCACTGCACGCCGCCGATGATTTCCAGCGGCTTGCTGTCCAGCAGCGAGTAGTAGTAGCGGCCGACCACGCTCCAGGTGGGGTTGATCGGGTACAGGAAGGAGAAATCGGCCTGCTTGAGCTGGTCGGTGTTGTCGGTGGTGTTGCGGCGGTAGCGGTAGGACAGGTTGACGATGCCGTCGTTGCCCAGCAGGTAGCGCGTGCGGAAGCTCGCCAGGTCTTCCTGGCGGTAGTTCGGGTTCCACTGGTAGGTCGCGCCCAGCGTCCAGCGGTCGTTGATCATGTAGTTGACGTCGGTCACCCAGGCCGACTTGCCCTGCTCGACCGGCGGCTCGCTGCTGTTGAGCGTGACGCGCGAGTCCTCGAAGTAGAGGATCTGGCCCAGGCTGACGGAGAGCTTCTCGCGGCCGTCGGACTGGCGCAGCAGGCGGCTGGTGACCGCCACGGTCAGCTGGTTGGCGTCGTTCTGGCGGTCGGCGCCGGTATAGCGGCTATCGCGGAACAGCTGGCCCCAGCTGAAGGTGAAGGCGCGGGTATCGAACAGCGGCAGGTCGTCCTGGTCCCGGTACGGGGTGTACAGGTAATACAGCCGCGGCTCGAGGGTGTTGAGGTAGGACTGGCCGCCGAGGTTGACCTCGCGGTCGAAGAACAGGCCGGCGTCCAGGCTGGCGATGGGCAGGCTGCGGGTCGGCGAGCGGTCGCCGTCGCCGCCGGTGGCGCGCAGCTGCTCGGCCAGCTCGCGGTCGAGCTGGTAGGCGGTATAGCGGTAGGCCAGGGTCGGGGTGACGTACCAGGCCGCGCCGGCCAGCGGCATCGACACATAGGGCTTGAGGTCAAGGCGCGAACCCCCCGCCTGCTCGATCACCTGGCCGGTCCGCTGGTACTCGCCGTCGGCGTCGATGAACTTCGGGTGGATGTCGTCGTGGACGAAGCGCACGGCCTCGCTGTAGACACCCACTTCGAAAAGGCCGAATGGCCGGTCCCAGTTGAAGTAGGCCCGCGGCTGCCGGTTGTAGGGCAGGGAGGCTTCGGTGAGCGTGTAGTCGGTGAGCTGCCAGTAGTCGGCCATCAGGCCGGCGTTCCAGAACTCCCCGGTCCCGTAGATGCCCGCGGTGCTCTGCAGGTTGGACACGCTCACGCCGTTCAGGCGGCTGGAGAAGTCCTCGGTGTAACGCTCGTCGCTGACCCAGGCCAGGCTGGCGCGCGCCTGCCAGTGGGCGTCCACGTTGTGGTAACCCACGTACTCGACACGGCCGCGGTCCTTGTCGCGCAGCTTGTCGTTGGGCAGGTAGGCCGTGCGCAGTTCGCCGCGGCCGCCCTCGTAGAGATAGCGGAACTCGTTGTCGAGCATGAAGCCGCGCTTGCTCATGTAGCGCGGGTACAACGTGTCGTCGTAGTTCGGCGCCAGGTTGAGGTAGATCGGCTGGGTGTAGTCGAAGCCGTTGCGGCCGGAGATCGCCAGCTGCGGGTACAGCAGGCCGGTCTGGCGGCGGTCGTCGATGGGGAACTTGAACCACGGCATGTACAGCACCGGCACCTTGCCGATCTGCAGCACGGCGTTGCGCGCGGTGCCGAAGCCCTCTTCGTTGTCGACGTCGATCTCCGGGGCGCGCACCTTCCAGATCGGCTGCGAGGGGTCGCAGGTCGTATAGGTGGAGTGGTGCATCTGCCCGACCGAGCCCTGCAGGTCCACCGACTGCGCGCCGCCATTGCCGCGGCGGTCCACCAGCTGGTAGCGGATGTTGGTGACCTTGTGGGTGTCGGTCTCCTGGTTGCCCTCGGCGCGGTCGGCGACCATGCGGAAGGAGGAGTCCTGGTAACGCACGTCGCCCTCGGCGACGTAGTTGCCCGTGTCGGTGTCCATCCGCAGCGTGTCCGCGTGCAGGAACTGGTCGCCGCGCTTGAGGGTCACGTTGCCCTGGTACTGCGGCATCGTGGTGGTGCCCGAGAGCTGGTCACCTTCCACGTCCGTGGGCAACTGCTGGCGGTTGGCCGCGGCGGCCTTGTCGGCCGGCGGGGCGCCATCGAAGCCCGGCAGCGGCTCCACGGCCGGGCACAGGTCCCAGTTCAATGGCTTTTCGTCGGCCATCGCCGGCAGGCAGATGGCGATGCTCAGGGGCAGGGGTAGCAGGCGAAGAGCTCGGCGCACGCGGGGGGAATCGACGTGGAAAACGGCCGCTAGCTTGCCCCATAGGCTGCATGGGGGCAATGAAGGCCGGGACGGGGCGTCGGCCGGATTCATCGGCCGGCAGGGTGGCCGGCCCGGCCGGCACCGCGCCTCAACGCAAGGCGTCGACGTGGGCGACGCTGCTTTCGCGCAGCGCGAGCAGGTCGTAGCCGCCCTCCAGCAGGGACACCACGCGGCCCTGGGCGTGTCGCTGGGCGAGCTTGCGCAGCTGCGCGGTCAGCCAGCCGAAATCCTCCGCTTCGAGCATCAGGTCGGCCTGCGGGTCGCGCATGTGGGCGTCGAAGCCGGCCGAGATCAGCAGCAGCTGCGGGCGGAAGGCATCGAGCATCGGCAGCATCTGGTCGGCCCAGGTGTTGCGGAAGCGGAAGCCGCCACTGCCCGGGGGCAGCAGGGCGTTGTGGATGTTGCCCACGCCGCGTTCGTACACGCTGCCCGAGTGCGGGTAGATGCCCGACTCGTGGGTGCTCAGGTACTGCACGGCCGGGTCGCGCTCGAAGATCGCCTGGGTGCCGTTGCCGTGGTGGACGTCGAAATCGACGATCGCCACGCGCTCCAGGCCGTGCTTGTCGCGGGCATGCGCGGCGGCCACGGCGACGTTGTTGAAGAGGCAGAAGCCCATCGCGGTCTGCGCGGTGGCGTGGTGGCCAGGCGGGCGCACCGCGCAGAAGGCGGTCTGCGCCTGGCCGGCCATCACCGCGTCGACCGCCGCGATCCCCGCCCCTGCCGCCCGCAGCGCCGCTGCTGCCGAACCGGCCGACATCACCGTATCGACATCGAGCATGCGATGGCCCTCGACCGGCTGTTCAAGCACCGAATCGATCAGCTCGCGCTCGTGCACGCGGCACAGGTCGCCGAGCTTGGCCTGCGGGGCTTCCCGCCATTCCAGGTCCGTGAACGCCTCGCGCAGCGCCGACACCACGGCTTCCAGGCGGGCTGGTGATTCGGGATGTTCGGGGCCGGGGTCGTGGCCCAGGCAGGCGGGATGGGTGAAGACCAGCATGCGCGCCACTCTAGCCTGTCTGTTCGGTGCGACGGGGCGGCATCAGGCCTGCCGGCGATGCTGGTGCCGCCACAGCACCTCGCCTTCGCCGGCGGCGCGGGCCAGCACGCGGGCCAGCACGAACAGCAGGTCCGACAGGCGGTTGAGGTAGCCGATGGCCTCCGCGCGCACGGGCTCCTGCCGGGACAGCGCCACCGTGGCGCGCTCGGCGCGGCGCACGATGGTGCGGGCCAGGTGGCAGCGCGCGGCCGCCTCGCCGCCGGCGGGCAGGATGAAATCCTTCAGCGGCGGCAGCGCTTCGTTGTGGGCGTCCAGCTGCGCCTCGAGCCAGGCCACGTCCTCGGCGGCGATCGCTGCGTGGCCGGGAATGCACAGCTCGCCGCCCAGGTCGAACAGCTGGTGCTGGATCGCGGACAGCAGCGCGGCGATGTCCTCGGGTACGCCCGGCGCGGCCAGCAGCAGGCCGATGGCCGAATTGGCCTCGTCCACCGTGCCGTAGGCTTCCACGCGCGACGCATCCTTGCCGGTGCGGCTGCCGTCGCCCAGGCCGGTGCTGCCGTCATCGCCGGTGCGGGTATAGATCTTCGACAGCCGGTGTCCCATGACGCGAGCGCCTTCAGTGCGCGGCGAGGCGTGGGCCGCCACGGCGCGCGACGGCGCGCACGCCGGCATGCAGCAGCATGGCGGCGCCGACATACAGGACGCTGGTGCGCAGGTACAACGGGAACCAGTCCAGGTAGTTCTTCAGCCAGCCGCCCAGGCTGGGGTCGACCACGCTGCGGCTGGACCAGTAGAAAGCACCCTGCGCGAAGAGGTGGCACAGCGCCACCGACACCACCAGCACCGCCGCGCCGCGGCCGAGCATGATCCAGTTCGCCTGCTTCGGCAGGCCCCGCAGCCACGCGCCGCCCGTCCACAGGGTGAGGTAGGCCGGAACCAGCGCGACGTAGCCCGGCGAGACGCAATAGTGCTGCCAGAACGGCAGGCCCTGCGCGGAGATCACCAGCCAGTCGATCACCACCGCCAGCGCCATCAGCAACGGAAAGGCCCAGCGCGTCCACGCGCGCAGGTAGAAGCCGCCGAGGAAGAACACCGCCCAGGAGGCATCGGGCACCGGTGCGAAATGGTTGATCCGCGTGGCGGTCATCCACAGCGCGAGCAGGAGCAGGACGAAGGCACGCTGGCTGCGGTCGGTCATGGTGTTTCCGGGAGCCGGGAAGGTTCCGGCGATTCTAAGGCTTCCCCGCCCGCGCCGGCATGGGTCGCCTGCGCACCGGGGCGGGCACTATCATGCGGGGCATGAGCCAGATACATGATGTCGTGATCGTCGGCGGCGGCCTGGTCGGCGCCAGCCTGGCGATCGCCCTGGACCGCCTCGGCCTGGACGTGGGCCTGGTCGAGGCCACCACGCCGGGCACGCTGCCGGCGGTGTTCGACCAGCGCAACCTCAGTTTCGCCGCCGCCACGGTCAACGCATTGACCGCGCTGGGCGTGATGGCGCAGCTGCGGCAGCCGGGTGGGGCGATCCGTCGCATCCACGTGAGTCGTCAGGGCGATTTCGGCCGCGTGCTGCTCGACGCCGCCGATTACGGTCGCGACAGCTTCGGCCAGGTCGTGGTCGCGCGCGACTTCGGCGAGGCGCTGGAGCAGCGCCTGGGGCAGGCCACCCGGCTCACCCGCTATCGCCCGGCGCGCTTCATCGGTACCGGCGCGGTGCACGAAGGCCTGCGCCCGGCGCGCATCGCCACCGCCGACGGCGAGATCGAATTGCGCGCGCGGTTGCTGGTCGGTGCCGACGGCACCCGCAGCGCGGTGCGCGAGCTGCTGCATATCGGCACCGACGAACACGATTTCCTGCAGACCCTGTTCGTCGCCCGCGTGCGTGCGCAGCGCGCACCGGATGGCACCGCCTACGAGCGCCTGCGCGACAACGGCCCCACCGCGCTGTTGCCGCGCGGCGACCGCCATTACGGCGTGGTGCATGGCGTGGCCCGCCACGAGGCCGACGCGGTGGCCGCGCTGGACGACGCTGCCTGGCTGGCCCGCCTGCAGGACGCTGCCGGCTGGCGCGCCGGTCGCCTGCTCTCCAGCGGCGAACGCAGCGCCTACCCGATCGTGCAGGTGCTGGCGCAGCAACTAGTCGCCGAGCGCGTCGTGCTGCTCGGCAACGCCGCGCAGACCGTGCATCCGCTCGGCGCGCAGGGTTTCAACCTGGGCCTGCGCGATGCGCTGACGCTGGCCGAACTGATCGAGGCCGGCCGCGAGGATCCTGGCGCTGCCGACCTGCTCTCCGCCTACGTGGCGCGCCGCCGGCCGGATCGCGAACAGACCATCGGCTTCTCCGGTGGGCTGGCGCGCCTGACCGCGCAATCCTCGCCGCTGCTGCGGCCGCTGCGCAGCCTGGGCCTGCTGGCCGCCGCGCGGCATACGCCGTTGCAGTCGATGCTGGTGGGGAGCGCGATGGGCTTCCGGGGCGAAGTGCCACAATTGTGCCGGAGTGCGTCATGAGCCGTCGCGGCGGGGTAGATGTTGCGGTGACCGGCGGCGGTGTCGTCGGCGCGGCGTGCGCGTTGGCGCTGGCCGAGGCGGGATTGACGGTCGCGTTGATCGAGGGCCGCGCGCCGCCGCATTGGCAGGCAGCGCGCCCTGACCTGCGCGTGTATGCCTTCGCCGCGGACAATGCCGCGCTGCTGGACCGGCTCGGCGTATGGCCGCAGATTCGCGCCGCGCGTGCCCAGCCGTATCGGCGCATGCGCGTGTGGGATGCGGCCGGTGGTGGCGAGTTGGCCTTCGATGCCGACGCCTTCGGCCGCGAGCAGTTGGGCTGGATCGTGGAGAACGACCTGCTCGTGGATCGCCTGTGGGCTGCCTTGCCCGGCGCCGGCGTGCAGTTGCATTGCCCTGCGCGGCTGGAGGCGCTGGAGCAGGACGAACGCGGCGTGCGCCTGCGCCTGGATGACGGCACGCGCGTGGATGCCGCGCTGGCGATCGCCGCCGACGGGGCCGAATCCACCCTGCGCACGCTCGCCGGCATGCCGGTTACCCGGCAGGACTACGGCCAGCGTGGGCTGGTCGCCTACGTGCATACCGCCCAGCCGCACCAGGACACGGCGTGGCAGCGGTTCCTGACCACCGGCCCGCTCGCGTTCCTGCCATTCACCGAAGGCCGCAGCTCGATCGTGTGGACGCTGCCCGATGCCGACGCCGCGCGCCTGCTCGAGGTGGACGAGACCAGCTTCGAGCGCGAGCTGGCCAACGCTTTTGCCGGGCGCCTGGGCGAAGTGCGCCTGGCTTCGCCGCGCGCGGCCTTCCCGTTGCGCCGCCAGTTGGTGGGCCAATACGTCGCCGGCCGCGTGCTGGCCCTGGGCGACGCCGCGCATGTCGTGCATCCGCTGGCGGGGCAGGGCGTGAACCTGGGCCTGCGCGATGTGGCCGAGCTGCAGGCCATGGTGCTGGATGCCCGCCAGCGCCGCGCCGATTTCGCCGCCCCGCATCGCCTGCGTCGCTGGGCGCGCACCCGGCGCAGCGAGAACACCGTGGCGGCTTACAGTTTCGATGCGATCAACCAGGTGTTCTCCAACGACGAGATGCACCTCACCCTGGCCCGCGGCTTCGCGTTGGGCGCCGCCGGGCGGCTGCCGCCGCTGGTGGACCTGCTGTGGCGGCGCGCCGCCGGCATCGGGCCCGGCTGATCGACCCCCATCCCGCGGCCACCGGCCGTGCTCACCCCGGAGGACGTGATGAGCAGTAACGCGTGGTCCCGCAGGCAGGTACTCAAGGGCGCGCTCGGCGCGATGGCCGCATCGGCGTGGCCGTTGGGCTCGCTGGCCGCCACGCCGCCGCGCAAGCCGCTCGGCGTGGCGCTGGTCGGTCTGGGTGGCTACAGCGAGGGGCGCCTGGCGCCGGCGCTGCAGCTGACCAAGCACTGCCGCCTGGCCGGCATCGTCACCGGTACGCCGGCCAAGGCGAAGGCCTGGCAGGCGCGCTACCAGCTGCCTGACCGCAACATCTACGACTACGACAACTTCGCCTCGATCGCCGACAACCCGGACATCGACGTGGTCTACGTCGTGCTGCCCAACAGCCTGCACGGCAAGTACACCATCGCCGCAGCCGAGGCCGGCAAGCATGTGTGGTGCGAGAAGCCGATGGCGATGAACGCCGCCGAGGCGCAGCGCATGATCGATGCATGCCAACGCAACAAGGTGAAGCTGGCCATCGGCTACCGCATGCACCACGAGCCGAATACGCGCCGCATCATCTCCTGGGTGGACGAGAAGCCGTATGGCGCGATCCGCCGCGTGCGCGCCGAGGCCGGCTTCAACGGCTTCGACGAAAACGACAAGGGCAACTGGCGGCTCGACCCGGCGCGGGGCGGCGGCGCGATGTACGACATGGGCGTGTACTCGCTCAATGGCGCGCGCTATGCCACGGGCCTGGAGCCCGTGGCGGTGAGCGCGCGGCATGAAACCCGCCGGCCGCAGATCTTCGCCGACGTGGACGAAACCACGCGCTTCACGCTGGAGTTTCCCGGAGGCATCGTGGCCGACTGCGCCACCAGCTTCGGCATCAACATGAACCAGCTGCACGTGGACTGCGAACGTGGCTGGTACGAGCTGGCGCCGTTCCAGAGCTATGACGGCATCAAGGGCCGTACCAGCGACGGCAAGGTGCTCGATGCCAAGGTGCAGCACCAGCAGGCGCTGCAGATGGACGAGGACGCGCTGGCGATCATGCAGGGCACGCCGCTGCGCGCGCCGGGCGAGGAAGGCCTGGCGGACATGCGGGTCATGGATGCGATCTTCGCCTCAGCGAAGGCGGGCGGAAAGAAGGTGACGATCGCGGGGTAACCCGCGATCGCGTTCACACGAACGGAAACACTACCCGCAGCAATGCTTTCAAGCCACTTCCGGCGCCATCGGCCACGGCCTTGGCGCCCAGGCCGTTGAGCGCGCGGCGTACGTCTTCCCAACGCAGCTTGGACACGTCCTTCTTCAGCAGGTCGGCCAGTTCCTCGCTGGCCGGCGCCATGTGGCGCAGCTGCTTCACCACCGCTTCCGGGTCTTCCTGCAGGTAGCCCCAGCGCTCGGCGATCTTCAGCAGCGTGTCGAAGCGCACCGCCACCACTTCGCGATTGCGTTCGTACACGGGCAGCGCGCCCACCTCCAGGATGGCCTGCTCGAACTGCTGGGCGTCGTCCGGGTGTTCGATGCGCACGGCGATGAAGCCGTCCTTGCGATTGCGCTCACTGACGTGCTTGGCGCCGGCATCGATGTTCGCCTCCGACAACGCAGTGGCGACGATGCGCCGCAGGGCCGCCTCGCTCTCTTCCGGCACCAGCGCGCGCCAGCGGGCGTAGCCATCGCGGCGCAGGGATTTCACCTTGGCCGTGGTCACGCGCAGCTTCAACGCCACCGCGGCGTTGGAGTCGGCGCGCGAAATCGCCCCGTCGCGTTCGAGCAGCACGAAGATCAGCAATTCCAGGTCGCGCTTGGTCAGCGACTGGAAGCCCTGCAACAGGGTCAGGCGCAGGAATTCCTCGCCGAACCCCGCTGCATCGTTGAGTTGGATCGTCTGCATGGCACACCCCTTCACTAGGACGCCAGCATGGGCCACGGCCGTTGCGCCAGCTGAGACCCGGCGTGACCGCCGTCCCCGCCGGACATGCCGGCGGCTGAGCGGTTCAGTGGGCCGGCGCGGCCGCGGCGGGCGCCGGGGACGGATCGACGTAAAAGGTCTCGATGGCGCCGCGGTCCTGCAAGGTCACGAAGACCTGGGCGCCGTCGAAGGTGATGTTGCTGGGCTTGCGGCCCTTCAGCGGCACCGTGCGCAGCACCTGTCCGGCGGGCGAGAGGATGGCGATCTGCCCGCCGTCATAGCGGGCGATGTAGAGGTTGCCGGCCGGGTCGCAGCGCATGCCGTCCAGGCCGAAATCCTCGAAGCGGTGCAGCAGGCGCTTGTTCTGCGGCTTGCCGTCGACCAGGTCGTAGACCCACACCGCGCGCTGGATGCTCTCGTTGAGATACAGGCGCTTGCCGTCCGGGCTGACCTCGATGCCGTTGGTCGTGCCCATGTGGTCCTCCAGCAGCTGCACCTGGCCGTCCGGCGTCACCCGCCACAGGCGGCCGTTGGTGGTGTTCTCCCAGTCCGGGTCGCTGAGATAGACACTGCCGTCCGGGCCGATGGTCAAGTCATTCGGGCCGGTGGATTGGGGCAGGTGCGCCAGCACCGTGATCGCGCCGCTCACCGGGTCTACCTTGAGCAGCTGCTTGCCGGCCTTGTCGGCCACGCGCATGGTCTTGTCGGCAGCGAAGCGGATGCCGTTGCCGACGCTGCCGGCGGGCAGCACCACGAACAGCTTGGCGTTGCCCTTGCCGGCGTCCGGCAGCACCCGGCCGATGGTGCCGTTGCGGCCGTAGTTGACGACGTACAGCGTGCCGTCCGGGCCGACCGCCGGGCCTTCGATATCGGAGGTGAACACGCCATCGCCGACGTAATCCCACGCCTGGTAGGTCGCCGGGGTCTGCTCGGCCAGCGCGGGCAGGGCAAAGGGGAGCAGCAGGCACAGCGAGAGCGGACGGAGCAAGCGCATGGAATTCCCTTGGATGATCCCGGCTCAGGCCGGGGTGGCGAATACGGTGATCTCTTCCCGATCGTGATACAGCTGCTTGGCCCGGATCAACAGGGGGCGGCCGGCGCGTTCCTGGAACAGGTCCAGGCAGAGCCGGGTTTCATCCCAGCGTTTCTTCATCGGCAGCTTGAGGTTGAAGATCGCATGCCTGCACCAGCCCTGGGCGATCCACTCGCCCATGCGCTCGGCCACGCGGCGCGGCTGTTCGACCATGTCGCAGACCATCCAGTCCAGCGGCTTGTCCGGCTTCCAGTGGAAACCGTCGGCGCGCAGGTGTTCGACCAGACCCGTGTCGAGCACGTGCTCGCGTAGCGGGCCGTTGTCCACGCTGGTGACATGCAGGTGTTCGCGGGTCAGGACCCAGGTCCAGCCGCCGGGGGCGGCGCCGAGGTCGGCCGCGCGCATGCCGGGGCGCAGTAGGTGCTCGCGTTCCTCCGGGGCAAGCAGGGTCATCAGCGCTTCCTCCAGCTTCAGCGCCGAACGCGAGGGCGCGTCGGGCAGCAGCTTCAGGCGCGGAATGCCCAGCGGCCACGGCGCGCTGTCGGCGGGGTCCGCCTGGGCGAGCAGCACGTGGTCGCCGTCCAGGAAGCACAGGTGCAGGCGCGGCAGCCGCGGTTGCGGCTTGTCGGTAAGCAGGCCGGCCTTGCGCAGCGCCGGGCGCAAGGCGTTGCCGAAGCTGCGCGCCAGCCCGGCCAGCGGCTTGGCGGTGTCCGAATCCGGGTGTTCCACCCACAAGTCGCCATAGCGCACCTGCTGCGCTGGCGGCAGCTCGGACAGCGCCGCCAGCACCGGCGTGATGCGGTCGCGCGGGTCGATGCCGCGCAGTTCGGCCAGCAGTACCAGCTTCTGGCGCGCGAAGATCAGCGAACGCCAAGGCAGCTGCGCCGACAGCGCGGCCGCGTCCTCGCAGACGAACAGCACGTGCGCCTCGTTGCGCTGCGTGCGCGCATAGCCATGCAGGCCGGCGTGCGCGGCGCGTTCGGCCAGTTCACCGGCCAGTTCCGGCTCGAAGCCGGGGCGGCAGTAGCAAAGCAGGCCGTTCATGGCGACACCTCAGTAATGGTCGCCACCGGTTTCCCCGTAGGCACGCAGCACCGCGCGCGCGTCGTCGCGGTGGAGGTCGCGCACGACCTCGATGCCGCGGCGGTTGAGCTCGCCCACCCAGTCCGCCGGCAGCGGACCTTCGTCGAATTCGGTCAGTTCCATCACGTCTTCGGCGCGCGCGCCGATCAACAGGCGGTCGATGCCGGCCCAGATGGTGGCGCCGTAGCACTGGCAGCACGGCTGCGAGGAGGTGGCCAGGGTGATCGGCTTGACCACGTCGTTCAGGCGCGGGGTCTGCAGGCGCTGCTGCGCCAGCATGTAGGCCATGTTCTCGGCGTGCGCCAGCGAGGTGTTGTGCGGCACCACGCGGTTGACGCCCACCGCGATGACGCGGTCGTCCGGGCCGAACACCGCCGCGCCGAACGGGCCGCCACTGCGCGCTTCCACGTTGAGCCGCGACAGTTCGATGGCCAGCGCCACCTTCATCGCGTCGCCCGGATAGCGCTCGGACAGGTCGACGTGTTCGTGGACCCAGGCGGGCAGGGTGAGATGGACTTGCGCGTACAGCATCAGTGGACCGGTTCCGGGGATTCCATGGGGCGGCGCAGTGTATCGGCACTGGCCTGCTTCGCGCTGCACCGGCCTTCCACGCACTGGCAGCCGGTGATCTGCGGGGAGCCGCACACGCTCATGCGGCCGCTGGCCTGGCATTGGGCCATGACGGCCGCCGGATCGGCGGGGCTGTCCACGTTCACGCAGGCGGGCGCGGCGCCGCAGCAGTTGCCGACATTCTTCACCCTGCAGTCGGCGTCGGTACGGCAGCGCAGGTCCAGGGCGGGAGCGGGCGTGACGCGGGCCTGCGGCGGCTTGGTGGGCTGGGGAGCAGGCTGGGCCGGCGAAGCGCTGCAGGCGGCCAGCAGCGTGGCGAGGGCGAGGCAGAAGGCAAGGCGCATGGCGATATCCGGACGGCCAGGTTGCCGGCGATCTTAAGCCGGACGCCGGCAAGCGCCCGTTACGCCGGTTTTCCCCGCCGTTCGATATGGGCGGCGGTGCAGCCGTATACCCCCGCCAGCAGGCAGGCGATGGCCAGCGCTTCGAGCACGCTGGGCCAGCGCTGTTCCCACAGGAAGCCGTAGAGCAGGGCGAAGACCGTCTCGAAGACGATCATCTGCCCCACCAGCGTGAGCGGCAGCAGCCGGCTGCTGCGGTTCCACAGCGCGTTGCCGATCACCGAGGCGAACAGCGCGATGACCACGGCGATGCCCCAGAAGCGCATCCAGTCCGCCGGCGCATGCGCCACGCCCCCCAGGAACGCCGGCGCGGCGCCCAGCAGGGCCAGCGCGCCGGTCACGACGCCGGTGAGCAGCGAGCCGTCCTGGCTGGAGATCTCCGGGCGTCGCGACAACCAGCGCGCGTTGCCCACCGAGTACGCCGTCCAGGAAAGCAACGCGCCGAACGCGCAGGCCAGCCCGGCCAGGCGCGTACCCAGTGCTTGAGTGTCCTGCGGGCCGCCGGCGAGCGCCTGCGCGCCCACCAGGCCCACGCCAAGCACGCACAGCGCCAGCGGCCACGCCAGCGCCGACAGCCGCAGCGCACCGGCTGCGCGCGAGCCCACCAGCGTCACCGAAACCGGCAGCAAGCCGATGATCAACGAGGCTGCCGCGCCCCCGGCCCACTGCACCGCCGCGCCGAGCAGCACGTAGTACAGCAGGTTGCCGAGCACGCTCAGGCGCGCCAGCGTCCACCAGTCGGCCGCGCGCATCGGGGCGATCGCGCGACGCCAGCGCGGCGCCAGTACCAGCAACGCAATCAGGCCGTAGGCGAGGTAGCGCGAGATCGACATCTGCAGCGGGGTGAAGTCGCGCAGCAGCTGGGGAGCGAGGAAGACCAGACCCCACAGCGCGCCGGCGACCACGCCACTGGTGATGCCGGCGGCGAGCGGGTGGGCGGGTCGAGGCGGGGTGTCGTGCATCGGCGCAGCATGCCGCCCTGGCGCGTGGATTTCTTGGCCTGGGCTACTGCATCGCACGCCGCGCACGCCGGAACGCCGCCGGGGTCAGCCCGGTGGCGCGCCGCATGGCGCGGGTCATCGTCGTCTGGTCGGACCAGCCTCCCTCGATGGCCAGTGCGGCCAGCGGGATGTCGGTATGGGCCAGCTGGTCCATCACGCGGCGCAGGCGCAGCTCCGCCAGCCACGCCTGCGGGCTGGTATCGAGCTCGCGCTTGAACAAGGCGTGCAGGCGGCTGACGCTGACGTGCAATTCGGCGGCCATGCGGTCGACCGGCCACGCCGCGCCGGCGCAGGCCTCGATCCGCCGCAGCAGTTGCCGCAGGCGTCCGCGTTCGGGCGCGTCGGGCACCAGTTCGCGCATCAGCAACGGCAGGCAATGCGCGCCCAGCACCGTCGGCAGCGCGCTGCCCTGGCGGCGAAGCGCGATGTAGTCCAGCAGCTGCCGGGTGGAAGGCGATATGTCGACGAACGGCTGCCGGGCGAGGCGATCACAGCCGGCCTCGCCGATGTCTTCCAGGGTGCAGTCGAGAACCAGGAAACAGTTCGGGACGTTCGCGCCCTGCGTATGCGCGGTGCCGGGCGCGATGAAAGCACCGCGGTCGATGCCGACCTCGCCACCGCGACCGCCGACGTCCATCGCCATGCCGCCCAGGAGCGGCAGCACCACCTGCACATGATCGTGCGCGTGCGTATACGCCTCGGGGGCGTAGCTGCGCAGGCTCAGGGCGCTGGAAGGGAGCATGGGGCGACGGCGCGGCGACCCTGGCGCGTTACGCGCCCCAGGTGTCGCGCAGGGTCACGCTGCGGTTGAACACCGGCGCGGCGGGCGTGTGGTCGCGGCGGTCGGCGACGAAGTAGCCCATGCGCTCGAACTGGAACGACTGCTCCGGTGCCGCCTGCGCGGCGGAGGGCTCCAGGTAGCCCCGCACGCTGCGCTTGGAATCCGGGTTCAGGTGATCGCGGTAGGTCTTGCCCTCGGATTCGTCATCCGGGTTCTCGACCGAGAACAGGCGGTCGTACAGGCGGATTTCCGCCGGCACCGCATGGCGCGCGCTGACCCAGTGGATCGTGCCCTTGATCTTGCGGTTGGCGCCTTCCATGCCCGGGCGCGATTCCGGATCCAGCCAGCCGCGCAGCTCGACGATTTCGCCGGCCTCGTTCTTCACCACTTCGTCCACGCGCGCGATGCCCGCGCCGCGCAGGCGCACTTCGCCGCCCGGCACCAGGCGCTTCCAGCCCTTCGGCGGCACTTCGGCGAAATCCTCGCGCTCGATCCACACCTCGCGCGAGAACGGCACGTGGCGCGTGCCGAAGGACTCGTCCTTCGGGTGGTTGGCGAACTCCAGCGTTTCCTCGTGGCCTTCGTCCAGGTTGGTGAGCACGAACTTGAGCGGGTCGATCACCGCCATGCGGCGCGGCGCGCGCGCATCGAGGTCTTCGCGCAGGCAGCCTTCCAGCACCGAGAAGTCGATCACCGAGTTCTGCTTGGAAATGCCCACGCGGTCCACCAGCAGGCGCAGCGCGGCCGGTGTATAGCCGCGGCGGCGCAGGCCCTGCAGCGTGTACATGCGCGGATCGTCCCAGCCGTCCACCAGGTGCTCGGCGACGAGCTGGGTGAGCTTGCGCTTGCTCATCACGGTGTAGTTGATGTTCAGGCGCGAGAATTCGATCTGGCGTGGCTTGGCCGCTTCGCGCGGGTAGCCCTTGGCCACCAGCGACTCGATCAGCGACGCATCGCCGGCCAGGTCGACGTTGTCCACGCACCAGTCGTACAGCGGGCGATGGTCCTCGAACTCCAGCGTGCACAGCGAATGGGTGATGCCTTCCACCGCATCGCCCAGCGAATGGGCGAAATCGTACATGGGGTAGATCGGCCACTCGTTGCCGGTGTTCTGGTGCTCGACGTGCTTGATGCGGTACAGCGCCGGGTCGCGCAGGTTGATGTTGCCGCTGGCCATGTCGATCTTGGCGCGCAGCGTGCGTGCGCCATCGGGGAATTCGCCGGCGCGCATGCGCGCGAACAGGTCCAGGTTTTCTTCCACGCTACGGTCGCGGTAGGGCGAATTGCGGCCCGGCTCGGTGAGCGTGCCGCGGTACTCGCGCACCTGTTCGGCCGACAGGTCGCACACGAACGCCTTGCCTTCGCGGATCAGCTTCTGCGCGGCGCGGTAGTAGACCTCGAAGTAATCCGAGGCATGGCGCAGCGAGGCCCAGTCGAAGCCCAGCCAGCGCACATCGTCCTGGATGGCCTGGACGAACTCGGGATCTTCCTTGGCCGGGTTGGTGTCGTCGAAGCGCAGGTTGCACAGCCCGCCGAACTCGGCGGCGATGCCGAAGTCCAGGCAGATCGCCTTGGCGTGGCCGATGTGCAGGTAGCCATTGGGCTCGGGCGGGAAGCGCGTGCGGATGGCGGCGTGCTTGCCGCTGGCCAGGTCCTCGCGGACGATCTGGCGGATGAAATCGCGCTTCTCGGGGGCTGCGGACTCGGAGGCGGGGGCTGCGGAATCGGGGGAGGTGGACATGCCGGGCAGGAAATCGGGAAGACAGCCAGTTTAACAAGGCCGTGGGTCCCGCTGGGCGTCGGCCCCGACGGCAGCACGACGGGCTTATGCTGGGTACCTCGTTCCCGGGAGCCGTCCCATGCAGGTTGCCTACCGCGCGGAGAATCTGTTCGACGCCCACCTGGTCAAGCACGCCCTGGAGGATGCGGGCATCCCGGCCTTCGTGTTCGGCGAATCCCTGCTGGGGGCCGGGGGCGAGTTGCCCTTGTTCGGCGTCCTGCGGGTCTGCGTCCCCGATCCGCTGCTGCCGCAGGCCCGGGACGTCATCGCCGGGCTGGACTTGGCGGGCGCGGGGGAAGACCCCATATCGGACGGCGACCCGGAACCCGGCTTCCTGCCGGCCTGAGGAGGTCCCCCATGCTCGGAATCGGATCGGCGATGAAACTCGGCATCGGCGCGTTCAAGCAGCGCCTGCCACGCGAAGGCGAGGCCCTGCCGGGCCGCGACACCCCGCTGCCGCTGCACAACGTCCACTTCGTCAACGGCCAGCCGCTGAAGGGCGACTTCGCCGGGCTGGAGGTGCTCGACGTCGGCATGGGTTGCTTCTGGGGCGCGGAGCGCAAGTTCTGGCAGCTGCCGGGCGTGGTGACCACGGCGGTGGGCTACCAGGGCGGGCAGACCCCGAACCCGACCTACGAGGAAGCGTGCTCCGGCATGACCGGGCATGCGGAAGTGGTGCGCGTGGTGTTCGACCCGGCGAAGGTTTCGCTGGATGAGGTGTTGCGAACTTTCTGGGAAAACCATGACCCCACCCAGGGCATGCGCCAGGGCAACGACACGGGCACGCAGTACCGTTCGGCGATCTATTGCCACACGCAGGCGCAGTACGAGGCCGCGCTGAAGAGCCGCGATGCCTACCAGCAGCAGCTGCGGGCCGCCGGTTATGGCGATATCACTACCGAGATCGTGTATCCGGCGCCGGAGTTCTACTACGCCGAGGATTACCACCAGCAGTATCTGGCGAAGAATCCCAATGGATATTGTGGGATCGGCGGGACCGGGGTGAGCTGCCCTATCGGGTTGGATGTCTGATCGGTTTTTTTTTACCCGGATGGGTTTGGTTAGCCGCGCTGGTGACAGGGCGGCTTTCTTTTTTTTGATGTGGGGGTGGGGTTTTTTTGGGGGCGCTTTGTCGGGGGGGCGGGGGGTAGGGCGGCTTGCGGTG
>JAEWJB010000017.1 GCA_023386795.1 Pseudomonadota bacterium | reverse complement strand
CGCCCGAGCCTTCCGCCAGTGCGCCGCGTCGCGGTCGCACCGGCTTGCCGGACCGCCTGCAGATCGCGCTGTTGCGCGCTTCGGGCCTCAATCCGAACGACCCCGCCACGCAGACCCTGATGGCCACCTGGCCGTTGGCCGAACTGCGTGCCAACCCGCGCGCCAAGCGGGCGCTGTGGCCGCAGCTGCGGGCGCTGCGCAAGCAGGGCAAGGGACGCCCATGAGTGCGGTGAGCGCGCCGGCGCCGGCCGTGCTGCGGCCGATGCGTGAGGAAGACCTCGACACGGTGATGGAAATCGAGCGCCGCGCTTATCCGTTCCCGTGGACGCGCGGCATCTTCCGCGATTGCCTGCATGCCGGTTACCCGGGGCGGGTGATGGAGCAGGCAGGCCAGCTCGTGGGCTACGGCATGCTCAGCATCGCGGCCGATGAAGCCCACATCCTCAACGTGTGCGTGGATCCGGCGCAGCAATCGCGCGGCCATGGCCGCGTGCTGCTGCGCGCGCTGGTCCGGTTGGCGCGCGAACGCGGCGCCAGCCGCGTGTTCCTCGAAGTGCGGCCGTCCAATACCTCGGCCATTGCGCTGTACCACTCGGAAGGCTTCAACGAAATCGGCCGCCGGCCACGCTACTACCCGGCCCACAGCGGCCGCGAGGACGCGCTGGTGATGGCGATGGAGCTGGCCTTCGAGGGAATGGGCTGACTTACAGCCAGCGGCGTACCTTGTGGCGGTAGTCCGCGTAGGTGGTGCCGAAACGAGCCTGCAGTGCATCCTCCTCGGCCGGAATCTGCAGTCGGTCGATCCATCCGACGAACAGGATCACGCACGCCAACGCGGCCGGTTGCGCGAGCCATAGACCCCATCCCGCAAGGAACACGGCATACCCCACGTACATCGGGTTGCGCGACCAGCGGTATGGGCCGCCCGTGACCAGCGCGGTGCTGCGATCCGGGTGCAGCGGGTTGGCCGTCGTGCCTTGGCGCCTGAAAAACCACTTCGGCCACGCGTTGAGCAGCAACCCCGACATCGCCAGCACGATGCCAGCCCAGCGCAGCGCGCTGGGCACTTCCATTCGCCAGGATTGCGGCAGCCACCAGGCGATGGCTGCGCAGGCCGCCGCCAGCACGGGCGGCGGCACCGGTGGGGCGCGCCTGTTCAGAGCTTGGCGCGCTGTCCGCGCAAGCCATCCAGCTGCGCGGTCCACTCGGCCAGGCGCACGCGCTCCTGGTCCACCACCGCGGCTGGCACCTTGTCGGTGAACTTGGCCAGCTTGGCCTCGCTCTTGTCCTTCTCGCCGGCGACGCGGGCGATTTCCTTGTCCAGGCGCGCGCGTTCGGCGTCCAGGTCGACCAGGCCTTCCAGCGGCACCAGCAACTTGAGTTCGCCGACGATGGCGGCCGCGGCTGCCGGCGCCTCCTGCGCGGCGTCCAGCCAGTCGATCGATTCCAGGCGCAGCAGGAACTTCAGCGGCGCGGCGAAGCGCTCCACGCGCGCGCGGTCCTGCGCCTGGCCACCCTGCAGCAGCAGGCGCACCTGCCTGGACGGGGGCACGTTCAACTCGCTGCGCACGCGACGCAGGGCAGACACCATGCCCTTGAACCATTCGATGTCCGCCTCGGCGGTGGCGAAATCCTGGCCGGCGAAATCCGCCGGCTGCGGATAGGCCTGCAGCGACAGCGTGCCGCCCTCAAGGCCCAGGCGCGGGGCGACCTGCTGCCACAGTTCCTCGGTGACGAACGGGATCAGCGGGTGCAGCAGGCGCAGCAGTTGGTCGAGCACATACAACAAGGTGTGGCGGGTGCTGTCGGCGGCCGCGGCGTCGTCGCCGTTGAGCGCCGGCTTGGCCAGTTCCACAAACCAGTCGCAGAACTCGTTCCAGGCGAATTCGTACAGCGCCTGCGAGAGCAGGTCGAAACGATAGTCGGCGAACTGCGCCTGCGCCTCGGCGGCGACCTTGGCCAGCCGCGCGAGGATCCACTTCTCCGCGTCGGTCACCGGCTGCGGCACGCCCTGGAACTTCGCGCCCTCGGTGTTCATCAGCACGAAGCGGCTGGCGTTCCACAACTTGTTGCAGAAATTCTTGTAGCCCTCGGCGCGCGACATGTCGAACTTGATGTCGCGGCCATGGGTGGCCAGCGCGGCAATGGTGAAGCGCAGCGCGTCGGCGCCGTGGGCGACGATGCCGTCCGGGAACTCCTTGCGCGTGGCCTTCTCGATCTTCTCGGCCATGCGCGGCTGCATCAGGCCGGTGGTGCGCTTGGCGACCAGGTCCTCGATGGAGATGCCGTCGATGATGTCCAGCGGATCGAGCACGTTGCCCTTGGACTTGGACATCTTCTGGCCCTGCGCATCGCGGATCAGGCCGGTCATGTAGACGTCGCGGAACGGAATCTTCCCGGTGAAGCTGTCGGTGGCCATGATCATGCGCGCCACCCAGAAGAAGATGATGTCGAAACCGGTGACCAGCACCGAGGACGGCAGGTAGCGCTGGAAACCGCGCTCGGCCATCGCCGCCTCGTCCGGCCAGCCCAGCGTGGAGAACGGCCACAGCTGCGAGGAGAACCAGGTTTCCAGCACGTCGCTGTCCTGCGTGAGCACGACGTCGGCGGACAGGCCGGCCTTCGCGCGCGCCTCGGCTTCGTCGCGACCGACGTAGCAGGTGCCATCGGCATCGAACCACGCCGGGATGCGGTGGCCCCACCAGAGCTGGCGGCTGATGCACCAGTCCTGGATGTTCTCCATCCAGTGGCGGTAGGTGTTGATCCAGTTCGGCGGGACGAACTTCACCTGGCCGTTTTCGACCAGTTCCAGGCCGCGCTTGGCCAGCCCGTCCATCTTCACGAACCACTGGTCGGTGAGGTAGGGCTCGATCACCTGGCCCGTGCGGTCGCCGCGCGGCACCTGCAGCTTGTGCGGCTTGGCTTCCACCAGCAGGCCCTGGTCCTCCAGCTCGGCCAGCACCTGCTTGCGCGCTTCGTAGCGGTCCAGGCCCTGGAAGCGTTCCGGCGCGTTCTCGTTGAGCGCGGCCACCGGGGTGAACAGGTTGATCAGCGGCAGGCTGTGGCGCAGGCCGACCTGGTAGTCGTTGAAGTCATGCGCGGGCGTGACCTTGACCACGCCGGTGCCGAACGCACGGTCGACGTAGTCGTCGGCGATCACCGGCACGCGGCGGCCGGTCAGCGGCAGGGTGACGGTCTTGCCGACCAGGTGCGCATAGCGCTCGTCTTCCGGGTGCACCATCACGGCGGTGTCGCCGAGCAGGGTTTCCGGGCGCGTGGTGGCCACGACGAGGTAGCCGCGCGTCTCGCGCAGCGTCTCCTGGCCGTACTCGTCGCGCTCGACGTGATCGTAGGTGGCGCCGTCATCGAGCGCATAGCGGATCGACCACAGGAAGCCGTCTTCCTCGACGTTCTCCACTTCCAGGTCGGAGATGGCGGTCTTCAGCACCGGGTCCCAGTTGACCAGGCGCTGGCCGCGGTAGATCAGGCCCTGCTCGTACCAGCGCACGAACGCCTCGGTCACCGCGGCCGAGGGCTGCGGGTCCATGGTGAAGGTGCTGCGCGACCAGTCGGCCGAGGTGCCGAGCCGGCGCATCTGGCGTTCGATGACGTCGCCCGAATGCTGCTTCCACTCCCACACCTTGGCGATGAAGCCCTCGCGGCCGAGCGTGTCGCGGGTTTCGCCCTTTCCTTCCAGCTGCAGGTTGCGGCTGACCACCATCTCGGTGGCGATGCCGGCGTGGTCGGTGCCGACCTGCCACAGCGTGTCGTAGCCGCGCATGCGGTGGTAGCGCACCAGCGCATCCATCAGCGTCTGCTGGAAGGCGTGGCCCATGTGCAGCGTGCCGGTGACGTTCGGCGGCGGCAGCAGGATGGTGTACGGCTCGCCCTGGCCGGACGGCTTGAAGTGGCCGGCCTTCTCCCACTCGGCGTAGAGGCGGGATTCGAAGGATTTGGGGTCGTAGCTGGAGGCGAGGGACATAGGACCAGGATCTGGGGATTCGGAGGCGTTTGGGCAAACGGGCGCGGGCAGGCGGCGCCTTACATGTCGTACTTGTTCAGTTCCAGGCCGAGGGCCTTGTACTGCTTCCAGCGCTCGCGCAACGGTTCGCGTGCGGCCGGGTCGGCCGGCACCACTTCCAGGATGCGGTCGCAGGCCCCCAGGTAGGGATCATCGCGCAGGTTCAGCACCAGCGCGCGGGCCGGGACATCCATCTCCGGGCTGGCAATCAGCACCGGGGCCTCGTCCTCGTCCTCGTCCATGCCGGCGATCTGGTGCGGGATGTAGGCGTCGGGATCGAACGACCAGAGCAGGTCGTCCAGCTCCTCGGCCTGGGCACCGTCGCGGGCCAGGATCAGCATCGACAGGTTGGCGTCGTGGGCCTTGCGCGCCAGTTCGCACACCAGCTTCAGCGGTTCGGTGAGGAAGCGTGGCTTGGCGATCAGGTAGAAGTCGGCACGGGGCATCGGGCGGGATTCGGGAAGGGACGTGGCGGGCAGGGGAGGGGCGGGCATGGGCCGCGCCCCTCCGGCGGGATCACGCGGTGGCGGCGGCGCGATCCAGCAGCCACTGGGTCAGCAGGCCGACCGGGCGGCCGGTGGCCATGCCGCGCTTGCCTTCGTCGCTGGCCACGCCGGCGATGTCCAGGTGCGCCCAGCGCTGGTTCTCGGTGAAGCGCGACAGGAAGCAGCCGGCGGTGATGGCGCCGGCCCAACGGCCGCCGACGTTGTAGACGTCGGCGAAGGTGGAATCGAGCATGCCCTGGTATTCGTCCCACAGCGGCAGGCGCCAGGCGCGGTCGAAGACGTGCTCGCCGGCGGCCAGCAACTCGTTGGCCAGGTCGTCGTGCTTGCTCATCAGGCCGGCGGTCTGGTGGCCGAGGGCGACCATGCACGCGCCGGTGAGGGTAGCCACGTCGATGAGCGCCTCGGGATTGAAGCGCTCGGCGTAGGTGAGCGCGTCGCACAGGATCAGGCGGCCTTCGGCGTCGGTGTTGCCGACCTCGATGGTCTTGCCGGACATGCTGGTGATGACGTCCGACGGGCGGTAGGCGTTGCCGTCGATGGCGTTCTCCACCGCGGGCACCACCACCACCAGGTTCACCGGCAGCTGCGCCTTCACCGTGGCCACGAAGGTGCCGATGACGTTGGCGCCACCGCACATGTCGTACTTCATTTCCTCGATGCCACCCTGCGTCTTGAGGTTGACGCCGCCGGTATCGAAGGTGATGCCCTTGCCGACCAGCACGTAGGGCCGTGCATCGCCGCCCCCGTTCCACTTCAGCACCACCAGCTTCGGGCGGTTGGCAGAGCCACGCGCCACCGCCAGCAGCGAGCCCATGCCCAGGGCTTCCATCTGCACTTCGTCCAGCACCTCGGCCTCGGCGCCGTCATGGGCGGCGGCAAAGGCCAGCGAGGTCTCGGCCAGGTAGGCCGGGTTGCACAGGTTCGGCGGCAGGTTGCCCAGCTCGCGGGCGTATTCGACGCCGGCGGCAATGGCCTGGCCCTGCGCCAGCGCCACGGCGTCCCCGCCCTGGACGACGAGGTGGGCCAGGCCCTTGTCGTCGGCCTTCTTCTTGCCGAGCGTGGCGGTGTAGCGATAGGCGGCGTGGTCGCCGGCGATGATCGCCTGGCGGATCGCCCAGGCCGCGTCGCGACCCTTCACCGGCAACTCGGACAGGGTGAACAACGCCTGCGCGATGGGGCCGCTGCGCAGGGCGCGCACGCTGTCGCCGATGGCCTTGAGGTACTGCGGCACCCCGAACTTGCCTGCATCGCCCAGGCCCACGACCAGCACGCGCGGCGCGGTAACGCCGGGCAGGTCGTGCAGCAGGGTGGTGGCGCCGGTCTTGCCGCTGACGTCGCCGCGGGCGAGCAGGGCGGCGATGCGGCCACCGCTGGCCGCGTCGATCGCCTGGGCGGACGGGGTCAGGGACTGGTCGGCATAGGCGCCGACGACGAGGCAGTCCACCGCGGCGGAGGCCGGGGCGTCGAGGTTCAGGGTGAATTGCAGGGCCATTGAGCAGATTCCGTTGGCAAGTCCGTACAATCGCGGACTGTTTACGCCGGCCCGGTTAGGCTGGCGACTCCGCGAACGAATCCAAGAGTTTAGCAAGCCCCCACCCTATGCCGAAGCTCGACCGATATCTGCTGCGCGATTTCACCCAGAGCTTCTTCGCGACGCTGATCGTGCTGCTGGTGGTCAGCGTCGGCGCGGTGCTGGTGGACATCCTGGGCAACATCGCCGACGGCAAGGTGCCCGCCCGGCTGCTGCTGTCCCAGCTGGGGCTGCAGTTCGTGGCCTACCTGCCCCTCATCCTGCCGCTGGCGCTGATGCTCGGCCTGTTGCTGGCGCTGGCGCGGCTGTACCGGGATTCGGAAATGGCCGTCATCACCGCCATCGGCGTCGGTCCGCGCCGCCTGCTGCGGCCGATCATGATGCTGACGGTGCCGGTGGTGCTGCTGATCGCCGCCTGCTCGCTGTGGCTGGGCCCGCTGGCGACCCGCACCGCCGACAAGATGCTCGAGGACGCCAACCGCTCGGTGGTCATCGCCGGCCTGGAGGCCGGGCGCTTCACGCCGCTGTCCGGGGGCGGGGTGGTGTACCTGTCCAGCGTGTCGCCCAATGGCACCCAGTTCGGCAAGATCTTCATGCAGCGGCAGACCGAAGACCGCGTGGACGTCGCCACCGCCAACACCGGCTCGGTGTTCTTCGAGGGCAAGAAGGACCGCTTCCTGCGCATGGAAGATGGCTACCGCGTGGAGGGGCCGGCCAAGGGCGAGGGCCTGGATTACCGCCTGCTGCGGTTCGCCCGCAACGAGGTGGCACTGCCTGACCGCGCCCAGGTGCACGACGAGAACGACCCGGAAGTAATGTCCACCCGCCGCCTGCTGGACGACGAGCGGCTCGCCGCCCGCGCGCAGTTGAACTGGCGCATCGCCCCGCCGTTGCTGGCGCTGTCCTTCGCCTTGCTGGCACTGCCGCTCTCGCGCAGCTCGCCGCGGCAGCAGCGCTACGGCCGCATCATGCTGGCTTTCCTTGGCTACCTGGTCGGCACCAACCTGATGATCGTCGGCACGCAGTGGATTTCGGCCGGCAAGACGCCCGCCGCGCTTGGCTTGTGGTGGCTGCTGGCGCCGCTGCTGCTGGTGGCGGTGTGGGCCTACCTGCGCGATGGACGGCTGTCGCGCCCGCGGAGGGCGGCGGCATGAGGATCACCCCGCGCATCCATGACCTGTACATCGGCCGGGCGGTCATCGGCACGGTACTGCTGACCTGGGCAGTGCTGCTGGGCCTGGACATCGTCAACGCGTTTTCCAGCGAAGCCAAGGACATCGGCCAGGGCAGCTACAGCTTCGGCCACGCCATCGCCTATGTCGCCTACACCGTGCCGCGGCGTGCCTACACCCTGTTCCCGACCGCCGCGGTGATCGGCGCGCTGATGGGCCTGGGCCAGCTGGCAGCCACTTCCGAGCTGACGGCCCTGCGCGCGCTGGGCCTTTCGCGGCGCCGGCTCAGCCTGTCGGTGGCGGCCGCCATGGCGCTGCTGACCGCGCTGATGGTCATCAGCGGCGAGACCCTGGGCCCCTGGGCGCAGGGCCAGGCCGACGTGCTCAAGTCCAGCGCGCGCTATGAAAGCAACATGTCCATGGCGCGCTACGCCGGGCTGTGGGCGCGCGAGGGCAACACCTTCCTCAATGCCCAGAGCGGCGAGGAGAAGCTGCTGGATGGCGGCGGTACCGCGCTGGAGCTGCACGACGTGCGGCTGTACCAGATCGGCGAGGATGGCCGCCTGCAGACGCTGACCCATGCGGCGGTCGCCGAACATCGCGATACCGGCTGGACACTGCGGCAAGTGCAGGAAGACCACTTCGCCGAACGCTCGGTGACGCGCGAGAAGAAGGACCAGATGCCGTGGCAGTCCGCGCTGGACCCGGCCGCGCTGGCGGCCGGCCTGGCCAAGCCGCGCAACCTCTCGGCGCACGACCTGCATACGAGCATCGAATACCGCCGCCGCAATGGGCTGGACGCGCGCGACTACGAGGACCAGTACTGGAGCCGCTGGTTCTACCCGCTCAACGTGCTGGCCCTGTGCCTGGCCGCCATTCCGTTCGCCTTCGGCTCGCTGCGCAGCGGCGGCATGGGCAAGCGGCTGTTCCTGGGCATCCTGTTCGCCCTGGGTTTCTGGCTGCTGCAGCTGTTCTTCGGACGCATGGCCGGCGCCCTCAAGTTCGATTACCGCATCGCCTACGCGTTGCCGCCCATCGTGATGATGGCGGTATCGGGCTGGTTGTTCCGCCGACGGAGCAGTTAGCCGGCTTTCGGGCGGCGCTTGTCCACGCGGACCAGCCGCGTGCCGCTGAGCCGGTCGTGCCAGGTGAGCCGGTCGCGGTCGAACCAGGCCCACCAGAATCCCATGCCGCCGGCGAGCAGCGAGAGCGTGCCCACCGCATAGCGGCGCCACAATGCCCCCCATCCCGGTACCTCGCCGCCGGTGCCGCGCAGGTGCAGTCGCCATGGCCGCATGCCCAGCGTCTGGCCGCCACGCCGCCAGCTGGCCGTGGCGTAGATGCCCGCCACGATCCAGCAGCACAGCCACAGCAGCCACTGCAGCGCGCTGAAGGGCGCGATGTTCTCGCGGCTGCGGTGCCCGGCGAGGAAGAAGCCCAGGGTGAAGGCGGCCGACACCAGCATCCACAAGGCCAGCACCGGCCAGAAGTCGTAGAACAAGGCGAGCAGGCGCCACAGGACCAGGGAACGGGGACGGGTGGGGGCGTCGGCGATGGCGGGCTGCGCGGCGATGGGTTCCATGCGCCGAGCATAGCCGCCGCGCCGAGGAGGACGCAGCCATCGCCGCCCGATCCCGCTAAGCTGGACGCATGTCCTCGCAATCCCCGGCCGAACGGCGCCAGCGCGTCGGCGAACTTCCGCCACTGCGTCCTGCGGACGAACAGGCGATCCAACGCTTTCTCGACCGGCTGTGGGCAGAGCAGGGGCTGGCCCGGCAAACGCTGGAGAGTTACCGCCGGGACCTCTCGGGGCTGGCGCGCTGGCGTGACGGGCGGGCGGGCGGGCTGGCCGGCATCGACCGCGCCGGGCTCTTCGACTACCTCGCGTGGCGCACCGCCCAACACTATTCGCCGCGCAGCAATGCGCGCCTGCTGTCCACCTTGCGGGCGTTCTACGGACAGGCGTTGTCACGCGGCGAACGGGCCGACGACCCCACCGCGCTGATCGACCCCCCGCGTCTGCCGCGCTCGCTGCCCAAGGCGCTGGCCGAGAGCCAGGTCGACGCGCTGCTCGCGGCCCCGGCGCTGGACGACCCGGCCGGCCTGCGCGACCGCGCCATGCTCGAACTGATGTACGCCGCCGGGCTGCGCGTGAGCGAGCTGGTGGGCCTGCCGGCCAACGCGGTGAACCTGCGCCAGGGCGTGCTGCGCGTGACCGGCAAGGGCAGCAAGGAGCGGCTGGTGCCACTGGGCGAGGAATCCCAGCACTGGTTGCGGCGCTATCTCGATGGCGCGCGCCCGGCCTTGGCGGCGGGTAAGAACGTGCCGGCCGGCGCCGATGGCCAGGTACCGATGTTCATCGATGCGGCCCGCAAACCGCTGACGCGCCAGCACTTCTGGCACCTGGTGAAGCGCTACGCCGCGGTGGCGGGCATCGACCCTGCCCAGGTCAGCCCGCATGGCCTGCGCCACAGCTTCGCCACCCATCTGCTCAACCGCGGCGCCGACCTGCGCGCGCTGCAGATGCTGCTGGGCCACAGCTCGCTGTCCACCACCCAGATCTACACGCTGGTCGCCCGCGAGCACCTGCAGCAGCTGCACCAGCGCCATCACCCCCGCGGTTGAGGCGCCGGCCGTCGCGGTCGCTTCAGATCGCCTGTGCGAGAATCCCGGCAAATCCGCTTATGGAAGTGCCGATGTTCCGTTACGCCCTCTCCATGCTGCTGTGCGCGGCCAGCCTCTCGGCCTGCGCCCAGCCGGCTTCCCCTGCCAAGAACGCGGCCGCCGGCAAGCCTGCCGTCGCCGGCCCGGCCACCGGCGCCGACCAGCGCGTGCGTGCCGCGCTGGCCGAGCTGGACCCGCAGTTCAAGCCGGACTACATCGGCCCGGCCCCGTTCGCCGGCTTCCGCGAGGCCATCGTCGGCGGCCAGGTGCTGTACGTCAGCGACGACGGGCGCTACCTGATGCAGGCCCAGCCGTTCGATATCCATTCGCGGCAGTTCGCCGCCAGCGAGGGCTTGCTGGCCTACCGTCGGGAGCAACTGGCCAAGGTGCCGCGCAGCGAGCGCATCGTGTTCGCGCCGCCGAACCCGAAGTACACCATCAGCGTGTTCACCGATATCGAGTGCGGCTACTGCCGCAAGCTGCACAGCCAGATCGACGAGCTCAACCGCCAGGGCATCGCGGTCGAGTACCTGGCCTTCCCGCGCATGGGCTTGGGGAGCCAGGACTACAAGGACATGGTCTCGGTCTGGTGCGCCAGCGACCGCAAGCAGGCCCTGACCCAGGCCAAGTCCGGCAAGCCGGTCGTCGCGAAGACCTGCGCCAGCAGCCCGGTGAACATGGAATACGACCTGGGCCAGCGCCTGGGCGTGAACGGCACCCCGGCCATCTTCGGCCCGGACGGCATGCAGCTGGGGGGCTACCTGCCGCCGGCGCAGCTGCGCGCGGCCCTGGACAAGCGCGCGGCCGACGCCGCCGCAGCCACCGCCACGGCCGGCGGCAGCCGCTGATCCAACCCGGGCGCGAGGCAGCCCGCGGAGCGGGATGCCTCGCCCGCATATACAATATGCGCCCCCGTTTCCCGCTACGGTCCCCGGATGATCGTCCTCGAGGGCGCGCCCGCCCTGTCGCCGTTCCGTCAGGCTCGGCTGCAATCCCGCCTGCAAACCGTTGCCTCCGCGCTGCGTATCACCGGCGCCTGGCATGTCTACTTCCTCCAGACCGAAGCCGGGCAGTCGCCGGATACCGACACCCTGCGCCGGATCCTGCAGGCCGAAACCGCGCCCGCCCCGGTGGATGCCGGCAGCGTGTCGCGCTTCGTGGTGCCCCGCCTGGGCACGCTGTCGCCGTGGTCGAGCAAGGCCACCGAACTGGTGCGTGGCGCCGGGCAGGCGATCCAGCGCGTGGAGCGCGGCACCCGCATCGACCTGGCCGGCTGGCCGCAGGACGCCGCCACCCAGGCCGCGCTCGCCAAGCTGCTGCACGACCCGATGACCCAGTCGCTGCTCGATTCGGCCGATGCGGCCCAGGCGCTGTTCACCGCGCCGGCGCGCGGCGCGCTCGAACGCATCCCGCTGGCCGGGCTGGAAGCGGCCAACGCCCGCCTCGGCCTGGCGCTGGCGGCCGATGAAATCGACTACCTGCGCGAACGCTACACCGAGCTGGGCCGCGACCCGGCCGATGTCGAGCTGATGATGTTCGCGCAGGCCAATTCCGAACACTGCCGGCACAAGATCTTCAACGCCAGCTGGACCATCGACGGCAAGGAGCAGGAGCGCTCCCTGTTCCGGATGATCAAGCACACCCACCAGCAGACGCCGCAGTACACGCTCAGCGCGTACAGCGACAACGCCGCGGTGGTGGAAGGCCACCTGGCCGCGCGCTACCGCCCGGATCCGGCCACGGGCCGCTATCGCACCGAAACCGCGGTGCCCAGCGCGTTCCAGATCAAGGTGGAAACCCATAACCACCCGACCGCGATCGCCCCGTTCCCCGGCGCCTCCACCGGCGCGGGCGGCGAGATCCGCGACGAAGGCGCCACGGGCCGCGGCGGCAAGCCCAAGGCCGGCCTGACCGGCTTCTCGGTCTCGCACCTGCGCATCCCGACCCTGCCGCAACCGTGGGAAGCGCCGCGCGCGCTGAATCCGCGCATGGCGCCGGCGCTGGACATCATGCTGGAAGGCCCACTGGGCGGCGCCGCGTTCAACAACGAATTCGGCCGCCCGAACCTGCTGGGCTACTTCCGCAGCTTCGAGCTGGCCGAGGGCGCCGCGCTCAGCCGCGCCTACGACAAGCCGATCATGCTGGCCGGCGGCCTGGGGGCCATCGACCGCGTGCAGGTGGAAAAGATCCGCCTGCAGCCCGGCGATGCGGTGATCGTGCTCGGTGGCCCGGCGATGCTGATCGGCCTGGGCGGCGGTGCGGCCAGTTCGGTGGCCTCTGGCGACAGCGCCGAGGAACTCGATTTCGCCAGCGTCCAGCGCGACAACCCGGAAATGGAGCGTCGCTGCCAGGAAGTGATCGACCGCTGCGTCGCGCTCGGCCTGGACAACCCGATCCGCTGGTTCCATGACGTTGGCGCGGGCGGCCTGTCCAACGCGATCCCCGAGCTGCTGCACGATTCCGGCGTGGGCGGTGTGATCGACCTGGACAAGGTGCCCAGCGACGACCCCTCGCTGTCGCCGATGCAGCTGTGGTGCAACGAATCGCAGGAGCGCTACGTGCTTGGCGTGCCGCAATCGCGCCTGGCCGAATTCGCCGACATCTGCGCGCGCGAGCGCTGCCCGTTCGCCGCCGTCGGCGTGGCGACCGTCGAGGAGCGGCTGGTGGTGGCCTATGGCGCCACGCCGGGCCACATCCCGGCCGATGCCGCCATCGACCTGCCGATGGACGTGCTGTTCGGCAAGCCGCCGAAGATGCACCGCGACACCGCGCACCCGGCAGCCCCGCAGTGGCCGGCCCTGTCCACCGATGCGATCGACCTGCGCGAGGCCGGCCTGCGCGTGCTCGCGCACCCGACCGTGGCGGCGAAGAACTTCCTGGTCACCATCGGCGACCGCAGCGTCGGTGGCCTGACCGCGCGCGAACAGATGATCGGCCCGTGGCAGCTGCCGCTGGCCGACTGCGCCATCACCCTGGCGGACTTCGACGGTTTCGCAGGCGAAGCCATGTCCGTGGGCGAGCGCACGCCGCTGGCGCTGCTGGATTCGGCGGCCGCCGCGCGCATGGCCGTGGGCGAGGCAATCACCAACCTGTGCGCAGCGCCGGTCGATGCGCTGGACACCATCAAGCTCTCGGCGAACTGGATGGCCGCGGCCAACCACCCCGGCGAAGACGCGTTGCTGTACGACGCGGTGCGCGCGGTGGGCATGGAGCTGTGCCCGCAGCTGGACATCAGCATTCCGGTCGGTAAGGACTCGCTGTCGATGCAGGCCCAATGGCATGCCGATGGCGTGGCGCAGAAGTCGGTCTCGCCGGTATCGCTGGTCATCACCGCCTTCGCCCCCGTGGCCGACGTGCGCCCGCAGCTCACCCCGCTGCTGGCCCGTGAAGAGGACAGCGACCTGTGGTTGATCGGCCTGGGCGGTGGCAAGCAGCGCCTGGGCGGTTCGGTGCTGGCGCAGGTGTATGCCGGCGAGGAAACGATGCCGGCGTTCGGCGGCGAAGTGCCGGACCTGGACGACCCGCAGCGCCTGCGCGCCTTCTTCGAGCTGATCCGCGATGCACGCGAGTCCGGCCTGCTGCTGTCCTATCACGACCGCAGCGACGGCGGCGCGTTCGCCGCCCTGTGCGAGATGGCCTTCGCCTCTCGCCAGGGCCTGGACATCAACCTCGATGCCTGGGGTGATGATGCCTTCCGCAGCCTGTTCAACGAGGAACTCGGCGCCATCGTGCAGGTGGCCGACGAGGATCGCGCCGCGTTCGCCGACCTCGTCGAGCGCCACGCGCTCACCGAGTGCGCGCAGCGCATCGCCCGCCCGATCGCTTCGCCGAAGATCCGCGTCTCGCTGGACGGCAAGAGCGTGGCGCAGTGGCAGTGGGACGAGTTGTTCGATGCCTGGTGGTCGGTCACCCACGCCATGCAGAAACTGCGCGACAACCCCGACAGCGCCGACGAGGAACGCGCCATCGCGCGCGACTTCAACGCGCCGGGCCTGAAGCCGAAGCTGGCCTTCGATCTGGCCGAGGATGTCGCCGCGCCGTTCATCGCCACCGGCACCCGCCCGAAGGTGGCGATCCTGCGCGAGCAGGGCGTCAACGGCCAGATCGAGATGGCCAACATCTTCGAGCGCGCCGGCTTCGATGCGTTCGATGTGCACATGAGCGATCTCATCGCCGGCCGCGTGCAGCTGGGCGACTTCCACGGCCTGGCCGCGTGTGGTGGCTTCAGCTACGGCGACGTGCTGGGCGCCGGCCGCGGCTGGGCGACCTCGATCCTGGAGCGCAGCGCGCTGCGTGATGCGTTCGCCGAGTTCTTCGCGCGCGACAACACGTTCTCGCTTGGCGTGTGCAACGGCTGCCAGATGCTCAGCCAGCTCAAGGACATCATCCCGGGCGCCGAGCATTGGCCGCGCTTCCTGCGCAACCGCAGCGAGCAGTTCGAAGGTCGTACCGCGTTGCTGGAAGTGGTGGAATCGCCGTCGGTGCTGCTGCGGGGCATGGCCGGTTCGCGCATTCCGGTGGCGGTTGCCCATGGCGAAGGCCGCGCGGAATTCGCCAGCGCCGTCGACCAGGCGGCCGCGCGCGTGGCACTGCGTTACATCGATGGCGACGGCAACGTCGCCACGCAGTACCCGCTCAATCCGAATGGTTCGCCCGACGGTATTACCGGCCTCACCAGCGAGGACGGTCGCGCCACCATCCTGATGCCGCATCCGGAACGCACGCCGCGTGCGGTCAACCTGAGCTGGCATCCGCGCGAGTGGCAGGGCGACTCGCCGTGGCTGCGGATGTTCCGCAACGCGCGCGTATGGTGCGGATGATCGCTTAGCCGTTCATCGCCTGATCGTTGCACCCATGAAACCGCCGGCCGCCAAGCCGGCGGTTTTCGTTTGTGGAGCGCGTGAACGCGCGTGCCACCGCGCTGCCATTGACACATCTACAACGTTGTTTTTGCTGAGACTTCATCATTTCTTAACGAAATTCGCGTCATTCCGTGACGGATCAAGCAAAACACGATCAGGAATGTCAAAAACTTGACGCTCGATTTCGTCGCTGTTAACACTTGACCCATTCCTCAGTTCGTCGCAATGCATCGCGACCAGGCGACTGGCGTGAGCCGTCTCGCTGCCTGCCATGCAGGGCCTTTGGAAAGCCAAAAAACCTCAGGGGGATCGCTTTGGCTGGATGGCCGGGGCGATGGGGCTGTTTCGCTGTTTGTTTCTTTACGAAAGCAGAAACCCAGTCCATTCGAGGAGCGAAGTCGATGAATCGGATTTATCGCAAGGTCTGGAACAAGTCGTTGGGTATGTGGATCGTGGCCTCGGAACTGGCCCGCAACGACAGCCCCGGGACCACCGTCGATCGGCGCGTGCGCGCCGGATCGCATGCCGTGTTGGCGACCGGCATGTTGCTGTTCGGCACGGCACTGCCTGCCGCGGCGCAATCGGTTGAAGTCGGCGGCAACCAGAACTGCATCGTGCTTGGCGGAAGCATCCTCGACAGTTGCGTGGTCGATGGCAGCGCCAATGCCAGTGGCGCCGACGCGGTCGCCATCGGCACGCGCACCGTGGCCAGCGGCAACAACTCGCTCGCCTTGGGCGCAGGCGCAAGGGCCACGGCCACCGGTGCATCGGTCGTCGGCGTGGATGGCAGCGCGACCGGTGTGAACAGCACCGGCGTCGGCCGCCAGACCAACGTGATCGGCGAAAACGGCGTGGCGGTCGGCTACAACACCTTCGTGCGGCAGAGTGCCGTGAATGGTGTAGCCATCGGCGCCAACGCCGGCGCCACCGGCGCGAACTCGGTGGCCTTGGGCTCTGGCTCGCGCACCTACGAGGCCAACACGGTGTCGGTGGGTAGCGGGAACGGCGTGGGCGGCCCGGCCACCCGTCGCATCGTCAACGTCTCCGATGGCATCGATGCCAACGATGCGGTGAACAAAGGCCAGCTCGACGAAGTGGCTGCGGTGGCGGAAAACACCGACAAGTATTTCAAGGCCAGCGGTAGCGATGACAGCGACGCAGGCGCGTATGTCGAGGGCGACAACGCAGTCGCCGCCGGCGAAGCGAGCAACGCCATCGGCAATGGCGCCAGTGCGTATGGCAGCGGCGCGAACGCGTTGGCCGAGAACGCCACGGCGGTAGGTTTCAACGCACTCTCCACCGGTACCAACGCGGCGGCCCTGGGCAACAACGCGCAGGCGCTGGGCGAAAGCAGCATCGCACTCGGTGATGGCTCGGTGGCGGCGGATACCGCAGCCACCGCGACCGGCGCGGGCGCGCAAGCCACATCGACCTACAGCACCGCGACCGGCAGCGAAGCAGTCGCTTCGGAGAACCAAGCCACGGCCACGGGTTTCCGCAGCAGCGCGTCGAACATCGGCGCGACCGCCTTGGGTGGTTACAGCGAAGCGAGCGGCTACCTGGGCAGCGCGCTCGGTTATGGCGCCACGGCCTCGGGCGACTACACCACCGCAGTGGGCGTGGCGGCGACCGCGTCCGGCGCCAGCGCGGTGTCGGTCGGCGAGTTCAGTGTTGCCAGTGGCGATGAAAGCGTCGCGGTGGGTGGCACAACGTTCTTCGGCTTTATTCCGGCACAGGCCACCGGCACGGGGGCTTCGGCATTTGGCGCGGGTGCCTGGGCTACCGGCGACTACACCACGGCGATTGGCTGGAATTCGTATGCCGACGGTCTCAACGCGAGCGCGTTCGGCCAGAGCGCTTTTGCGCTGGCCGACAACAGCATCGCTGTTGGCGGTGGCGCGCAGGCCGAAGCGGTCGGCTCGACCCTGGTCGGTGTGGATGGCAGCGCGACCGGTGTGAACAGCACCGGCGTCGGCCGCCAGACCAACGTGATTGGCGAAAACGGCGTAGCCGTGGGCTACAACACCTTCGTACGCGAGAGCGCGGTCAATGGTGTGGCCATTGGCGCCAATGCGGGGGCGACGGGCGCAGACTCGGTGGCACTGGGCTCTGGCTCGCGCACCTACGAAGACAATACGGTTTCAGTCGGCAGCGGCAATGGCATCGGTGGTCCGGCCACGCGTCGCATCGTCAACGTCTCCGATGGCATCGATGCGAACGATGCGGTGAACAAGGGTCAGCTCGATGCGGTTTCCGAAGTCGCGGAAACCACCAGCAAGTACTTCCAGGCCTCCGGCAGCGACGACAGCGATGCGGGTGCCTACATCGAGGGCGACAACGCGCTGGCGGCCGGCGAGGCGAGCAACGCCATCGGCAACGGCGCCAGCGCGTTGGGCAGCGGCGCGAACGCGTTGGCCGACAATGCCACCGCCATCGGCACCAACGCCCTGGCCACCGGGCAGAACAGTGCGGCCATCGGCTACAACGCGCAGGCCACCGGGCCGGCGGCGGTGGCGGTGGGCGGCGTGGCGGTGGATGAAAACGGCGATGCGTTGATCACCAGTGGCGGCGTCCCGGTCGATACCGGCGCCACCAGCGCCAGCGTCGGTGGCACCGCGCTGGGTGCCAGTGCCAACGCCGGCGGCTTCGCATCGTCTGCGGTGGGCGTCGGCGCGTATGCAACCGGCGCGCAGTCCTCGGCGTTCGGCGCGGTCGCCAATGCCGTCGGCGACTACAGCACCGCCATCGGTACGCAGAGCGTGGCCGCCGGTACCAGCAGCGTTGCGCTCGGCGGCCCGGTCGACCTGATCCCCGGCCTGGGCTTCTTCGTCGACACGCAGGCCACCGGAGAGGCGTCCACCGCACTCGGTGCGGGTGCCATAGCATCGGGCGACTACGCGCTGGCCAGCGGCACGCTCGCCGAGGCGAGTGGCCTGGAAGCGACCGCGCTGGGCTATTTCGCCTACGCGCCGGGCAGCTATGCGACCGCGGTGGGCCCCGAATCCTGGGCCAGCGGCGAGCAGAGCACGGCCATCGGCTTCTACAGCACCGCGCTGGGTGACAACAGCGTGGCGCTGGGCGCCAATTCGGTAGCCACCCGCGACAACACCGTTTCCGTTGGCGATGTCGGCAAGGAGCGCCAGATCACCAACGTCGCCGCCGGCACCGAAGACACCGATGCGGTGAACAAGGCGCAACTGGACGAAGTGGCCGATGCCGCCGCAACCACCAGCAAGTATTTCCAGGCCAGCGGCAGCGACGACAGCGATGCGGGTGCCTACATCGAAGGCGACAACGCGCTGGCGGCCGGCGAAGCAAGCAATGCCATAGGCAATGGCGCCAGCGCCTTGGGCAGCGGCGCGAACGCGTTGGCCGAGAACGCCACGGCGGTAGGTTTCAACGCACTCTCCACCGGTACCAACGCGGCGGCTCTGGGCAACAACGCGCAGGCGCTAGGCGAAAGCAGTATCGCCTTGGGCGATGGCTCGGTGGCGGCGGATACCGCAGCCACCGCGACCGGCGCGGGCGCGCAAGCCACATCGACCTACAGCACCGCGACCGGCAGCGAAGCAATCGCTTCGGAGAACCAGGCCACGGCCACGGGTTTCCGCAGCAGCGCGTCGAACATCGGCGCGACCGCCTTGGGTGGCTACAGCGAAGCGAGCGGTTATTTGGGCAGCGCGCTCGGTTATGGCGCCACGGCCTCCGGTGACTACACCACCGCAGTGGGCGTGGCGGCGACCGCCTCCGGCGCCAGCGCGGTGTCGGTCGGCGAGTTCAGTGTCGCCAGCGGCGATGAAAGCGTCGCGGTGGGTGGCACGACGTTCTTCGGCTTTATTCCGGCACAGGCCACCGGCACGGGGGCTTCGGCATTTGGCGCGGGTGCCTGGGCTACTGGCGACTACACCACGGCCATCGGCTGGAACTCGTACGCCGATGGGGTCAATGCCAGCGCGCTAGGCCAGAGCGCCTACGCCTTGGCCGACAACAGCATCGCCGTCGGCGGAGGCGCGCAGGCAGAAGCGGTCGGTTCGACCCTGGTCGGTGTGGATGGCAGCACGACCGGGGTCAACAGCATCGGCGTCGGCCGCCAGACCAACGTGATCGGCGAAAACGGCGTGGCCGTGGGCTACAACACCTTCGTACGCGAGAGCGCGGTCAACGGCGTGGCCATCGGTGCAAACGCCGGCGCCACCGGAGCAGATTCCGTCGCACTGGGCTCTGGCTCGCGCACCTACGAGGCCAACACGGTGTCGGTGGGCAGCGGGAACGGCGTGGGCGGCCCGGCCACGCGTCGCATCGTCAACGTCACCGACGGTGTGGATGCCACCGACGCAGTCAACAAGGGCCAGCTCGATGCCGTCGCCGCCGGTGCGGACGCGGCTACCGCCGCGTTCCAGGCCAATGGCGACGGCGTTGCCACGGCCAGCGGCACCGACAGCACCGCCGCCGGCTCCGGTGCCACCGCCAGTGGCGCGCGCAGCGCGGCATTCGGCGCGGGCAGCACGGCCTCCGGCACCGGCGGCAGCGCGGTCGGCGTGAACAGCCTGGCCATCGGCACCAACAGCACCGCGGTGGGCCGGCAGACCAATGTCATCGGCGAGAACGGCGTGGCGCTGGGTTACAACAGCTTCGTCCGGCAGAGCGGCAAGAACGGCGTGGCCCTCGGCGCCAATGCCGGTGCCAGCGGGGCCGACTCGGTGGCGATCGGTTCGGGCTCGCGCAGCTATGCCACCAACGAGGTGTCCTTCGGCAGCGGCAACGGGGTCGGTGGGCCGGCCACGCGCAAGCTCACGAATGTGAGTGCCGGCAGTCTCGTGGCGGGCAGTACCGAGGCGATCAACGGCGGCCAGTTGTTCCAGGCGCTGAGCAACAGCATCGGCTTCCTCGGCGGTGGCGCGGCGCTTGGCGCGCAGGGCGTGTTCGTCGCGCCGACCTACGTCATCCAGGGCGCCAGCTACAGCACCGTCGGCGATGCGCTGAGCGCGCTGGACAGCAAGGTCAGCGAAATCGACAGCCGCACCGCCGGCAGCACGGCCACCGTGGCGAGCGCCCGCTCGCTGCGCAGCGCCTCGACGCTGGCGACCCCGCAAGCCGCCACGCTGGAAGCCGAGACCGACGTTGCACCGGCCGCCGCTACCGCCACCGTCGCCAGTACTGCCGACACCACGCCGGCGGCGGTGGCGACGACCACCACGGCCAGCACCGCCACCGCGTCGCCCACCGCGGTGGGCAACGCGGCGCGTGCCAATGACGTCACCGGCACCGCCATCGGCGGCAACGCCTACGCGCACGGTCCCAACGACACCGCCATCGGCAGCAACACCCGCGTCGATGCCGACGGCAGCACCGCGATCGGCGCCAATGCGCACGTCGCGGCGGTGGCGACCAACGCGGTGGCGATCGGCGAAGGCGCCACGGTGAGCGCGGCCTCTTCCACTGCGGTGGGCCAAGGCGCCAGCGCCACGGCGCAGGGCGCGGTGGCGATCGGCCAGGGCTCGCTGGCCGACCGCGCGAACACGGTGTCGGTGGGCAGCGCCGGCGCTGAACGCCAGGTCACCCACGTCGCGGCCGGCACGCAGGACACCGACGCGGTCAACAAGGCCCAGCTCGACAACGGCCTGACCCGCGCCAACGCCTACACCGACCAGCGCTACTCGGCGATGGCCGATACGTTCGAGGCCTACCAGGGTGAAGTGGACGACCGCTTCCGCCGGCAGGACAAGCGCATCGACCAGCAGGGTGCGATGAACGCGGCGATGTTGAACATGGCCACCAGCGCGGCGGGCATCCGCACCGACAACCGCGTGGGCGTGGGCGTGGGCTTCCAGAGCGGCGAATCGGCGCTGTCGGTGGGTTACCAGCGGGCGATCAGCGACCGCGCCACGATCACCGTGGGCGGTGCCTTCAGCAGTGACGACAGCTCGGTAGGCATCGGCGCCGGCTTTGGCTGGTAAGCCGAACGGGAACACGGCGGCGGCGGGTAACGGCCGCCGCCGGCAGTACGGACCCGAGGGGGCGGGACGGCGTCGCGGCCAGGCCAGCGGCGACGCGGTTGCACAGGATGGCCGCACACCTTTTGCCGGAACACGAACGAAGAGGATTTCACCGTGATGGACAAGCATGCTTTCCGCCGCAATCCCCTGGCCGCGATACTGGCCGCCACCCTGGGCCTGGCCGGCGCGCAGGCCGCGCAGGCGGCCAACCCGCTGCCCGTGCGCGAACCGCTGCATGCCGCACCGGCCGATGCGCAGGGCGCCGCCGCCCGGCTCATCGTCCGCTACAAGGACGGCAC
>JAEWJB010000169.1 GCA_023386795.1 Pseudomonadota bacterium | reverse complement strand
CCATCCATGGCCTCGGGCCTCGGTCGGCGGCATCCATGCCGCCTCACGCCCCCGCCACGGCATTCCCCCCGGTCACCCACCATCTCTCCCTCCACTGATCGAAGAGCAAAACCACCCGGCTGGGTGGGGTGGGGAAAAGCAAAGCAAGAGCAAAGGCAAAGGCAAGGTCCTTGCGATGCTGTGCTTTTGATGTTCGTTCCGCCGTATTCGTTGACCATCGGGTGGTCGGGCGGGAGGGCGCATCGGGGGCGTGAGGCGGCAGGATGCCGCCGACCGAGGCCCGAGGCCATGGATGGCCGCTTTCGGCCGTCCCCCGATGCGCCCTCCCGCCCGGCCACCGCGCGATAGCCAAGAAAGCGCCAAGCATCAGGTCGCAAAAAAGAAGCGCAAAAAGAAAGGCCCGGGAAAAATCCCGGGCCTTTCAATAACAGCTACAGCAACAGTCAGGCGATTACCAGATCACGACCTGCTTGTCGCCAGCACGCACCATCGGCTGGCCCGCCTTGCACTCGAACGCGGCCGCGAAGGCCGGCATGTTCGACGGCGCGCCGTTGGCACGGAAGTTCGCCGGGGCGTGCGGGTCGGTCTTCAGGCGCACGGCCAGTTCGTCCGGGGTGAAGTTGCGACGCCACACCGTGGCCCAGTTGAGGAAGAAGCGCTGGTCGCGCGTCAGGCCGTCCGTCTTCGGATCTTCCTGGCCGGCGGTCGCCGCCTTCATCGCGTCGTAGGCGGTGTTCAGGCCACCCAGGTCGGCGATGTTCTCGCCCAGCGTGAGGTTGCCGCTGACATTGCCCTTCTCGGTCTTGTAGCCGTCGAACTGCTTGACCAGGCGGTCGGTGCGCGAAGCGAAACCCTTCGAATCCGCATCCGTCCACCAGTTCTCGAAGTTGCCGGTCGGCCCGAAACGGCTGCCCTGGTCGTCGTAACCGTGGGTCATCTCATGGCCGATCACCGCACCGATGCCACCGTAGTTCATTTCCACCGGCGCATTCGGGTCGAAGAACGGCGGCTGCAGGATCGCCGCCGGGAACACGATCTCGTTCTGCAGCGGGTTGTAGTACGCGTTGATCGTCTGCGGGCTCATGCCCCACTCGGTCTTGTCCACCGGCTTGCCGATCTTGGACAGGTTCCACTTGTAGTTGAACTCGTTGGCCGCCTCGATGTTGCCCAGGTAGCTGTCACGGCTGGTGGCCAGGCCTTCCCACGAACGCCACTTGTCCGGGTAGCCGATCTTCGGCGTGAAGCTGTTCCACTTGGCGATGGCCTTTTCCTTGGTCTCCGGGCTCATCCAGTCCAGCTTCTCGATGCGGGCCTTCAGCGCGGTGCGCAGGTTGCCCACCAGCTCTTCCATCTTCGCCTTCGAATCGGCCGGGAAGGCGACCTGCACGTACATCTGGCCCAGCGCTTCGCCGGCCTGGCTGTTGATCGCCGCCAGCACGCGCTTCCAGCGCGGCTTCATTTCCTTCTGGCCACGCAGGGTCTGGTTGTAGAACGCGAAGTTCTCTTCCACGAACGGCTGGCTCAGGTACGGCGAGGCGCTGTCCACGGCGTGGAAACGCAGGTACGCACGCCAGATCGCCGGGTCGGTGTCGGCGATCATCTTGCTCACTTCCTCATGGAAGGCCGGGATCGCCAGCGAGAACATCTGCGGCACTTCCACGCCCTGCGACTTGAAGAATTCCGTCCACGACCAGTTCGGCGTCAGCTTGTCGGCATCGGCCGGGCTCACCGGGTTGTAGAACAGCGAAGCATCGCGCGACAGCTCGGTGCTGGTCTTGGAGACCTTGGCCAGGCGGGTTTCGAAGTCGATGACCTGCTTGGCCTGCGCGGCGGCGTCGGCATCGGCCACGCCCGAGAGCTTGAGCACGTTGGCCACGTGCTGCTGGTAGGCGTCCAGCTTGGCCTTGTTGTCGGCCTTGGTGTAGTACTCCGGATCCGGCAGGCCCAGGCCGCCCTGCGCGGCGTAGGCGATGTTCATGCTGGAATTCTTGAAGTCGGCCTCGGCGCCGAACGAGAACAGCTCGTTCTCGCCCTTGGCCGCGCTCGTGCGCAGGTAGTCGACCAGCTTGGCCTGGTCGGTCACGCCGTCGATGGCGGCCAGGGTCGGCTTCAGCGGCTCGATGCCCTGCGCGTTGACCTTGGCCTCATCCATGCCGGTGGCCCAGATGTCGCCGACCAGCTTCTCCACGCCCTTGGCGTCCTTCGCCGCGGCGGCCTGCTCCACGAGCTGGCGCTGCACGGCGTTGGAACGCTCGTCGAGCATCTCGAACGCGCCCCAGCTGGTGCGGTCGCCCGGCACCGGGTTGGCGGCCAGGAACTTGGCGTTGGCGTAGGCGTTGAGGTCGGTACAGGCGCTGGTGTTCGGGTCCAGGTCGCTGGCCTGGAACTGGTTGAACGGCGGCAGCTTGGATTCGTCGAGCGTGAGCTTCGGCGCGGTGGACGCGGCGGTCTCGGCCGCCGGCGCGGCGGGCGCGGCGTCCTCGGACTTCTTGCAGCCGGCCAGTGCGGCGGCCACGGCCAGGGAAAGGGTGAGCAGGTGCGGTTTACGAAGGGTCACGGTCAGGCTCCAGGCGCGACATGGACGGATGCCCCGGGGTTCGGGGCAGGAACGCGCACTCTAAACCGGTCAGCCGATCACAGTCAGCGGGTCGAAGGTCATGGGTCAGGGGGCAGGGGGCGCGGCGCGTTGCCACAAGTGGTCGAAATGGCCGCCCGGCACCGTCTCGGTCGCCACGCCCATGCTGCAATGCAGCGCGTGGCGGGTGAGCAGGGGGGCGAGGTCGGCGCGGAGTTCGCAGGCCACCGCCAGTGCGGCCTCCGCGTCGGTATGCGCCAGCCATAGCACGAAGCCATCGTGCCCGACGCTCCGCGCGACCCGGTCGCCGCCCCGGCGCGCCCGCGCCTTGAGCGTGTGGACGATATCGGCCAGCGGCAGGCGCCCGCCCTGCGGCCCGCGCAATTGCAGGCGCACCAGGCTGCAGGGCAGGGCGTCGGCACTGCGCAACGCGGTATCGGCCGCGCGCTTCAGCGCGGTGAGGTGTTCAAGCTCCGGAAAACGGCGCAGGCGGATGCGGCGCAACATCGCGACCAGCACGATCGCCACCGTTACCGGCAGCGGCGGCCAGCTGCGCTGCGCCGCCAGCGCGAGCGCGATGGCCAGCAGCACCGGACCTGCCGCCCACAGGATCCCAGCCAGGCGCCCACGGCGCGCGGTGCTGGGGCGCAGTACCCAGAACACTGCCGCCAGCGCGGCGGCGAGCCCAGGCGACGCATATATATAGAGTGGGGCATCGGGATGGAGATGCCGCAGCAGCCACGCGTCCGCCGGCCACAACAGCCGGCTGAGCGCCAGCAGGAAGGCGAGCAGCGCGGCCACTGCCGCGCCGGCATACAACACCAGGGCGCGCCTGCGCGTACTCACACCGGCGCCCTGCAGGGAGCCGCCTGCCGATCCGAACGCATGCCACGCCCCTGCCGGTTCGAAGGCCCGCAGTATAGGCCCGGGCGCGTGCTATACCAGCGACGATGAAAACCGCCTACGACGCCCTGATCATCGGTGCCGGCCACAATGGGCTGACCTGCGCCGCCTACCTGGCCGCCGCCGGCCGCAAGGTGCTGGTGCTGGAGAAGCGCGGGGTGGTGGGCGGCGCCGCGGTCACCGAGACCTTCCATCCCGGTTTCCGCAACTCGGTGGCGTCCTACACCGTATCGCTGCTGCAGCCCAAGGTGATCGCCGACCTGGACCTGCCGCGCCACGGACTGCGCGTGGTGCCGCGCAAGCTCAACAATTTCCTGCCGATGGGAGAGGCGGGCTACCTGCTGGCCGGCGGCGGACGCACGCGCGAGGAAGTGGCGAAGTTCTCCCAGCGCGACGCCGAACGCCTGCCTGCCTACGAAGCGCGGCTGGAGCAGCTGGCCGACGTGCTGCGCGCGCTGGCGCTGGAACCGCCGCCCAACATCACCGACAACGGCTGGTGGGCGGCGCTGCCGGAACTGCTGCGCGCCGGGCGGCTCGGCCGCAGGCTGCACGCCTTGCCTGTCGGCCTGCGGCAGGAACTGCTCGACCTCTTCACCCTTTCCGCCGCCGAGTATCTCGACCGCTGGTTCGAAAGCGCGCCGATCAAGGCGTTGTTCGGCTTCGACGGCATCGTGGGCAACTACGCAAGCCCCTATGCGCCTGGCACGGCATACGTACTGCTGCACCACGTATTTGGCGAGAGCAACGGGGTCAAGGGCGCGTGGGGTCATGCCATCGGCGGCATGGGCGCGATCACCCAGGCAATGGCCGCGTGTTGCCGCGAACGCGGCGTGGAAATCCGCACGGGTGACGGCGTGCGCGAGGTGCTCGTGCGCGACGGCCGCGCGGTGGGCGTGGTCACCGAGCAAGGCGAGCAGATCCACGCACGCGCGGTAGTGGCCAACGTCAATCCCAAGCTGCTGTACGAGCGCCTGATTGATCCGGCCCACGTGCCCGAGCCCACGCGCGAACGCATGGCGAACTGGCGCTGCGGTTCGGGCACGCTGCGCATGAACGTGGCGCTGTCGCGGCTGCCGGACTTCAGCGTGCTGCCGGGCGAGGGCGATCACCTCACCGCGGGCATCATCATCGCGCCGAGCCTGGATTACATGGACCGCGCCTGGCGCGATGCCCACGACTTCGGCTGGTCGCGCGAGCCAGTGGTGGAAATGCTGATTCCCAGCACCCTGGACGATTCGCTGGCCCCGCCGGGCCATCACGTGGCGAGCCTGTTCTGCCAGCACGTGGCGCCGCATCTGCCCGGGGGGCGCAGCTGGGACGATCATCGCGAGGAAGTGGCCGACCTGATGATCGCCACGGTGGAACGGCATGCGCCGGGTTTCGCCGCCTCGGTGCTGGGGCGGCAGGTGCTGACGCCCCTGGACCTGGAGCGCACGTTCGGGCTCGTCGGCGGCGACATCTTCCATGGCGCGCTGAGCCTCAACCAGTTGTTCAGCGCACGGCCGATGCTGGGGCAGGCGGGCTATCGCGGGGCGATCGAGGGGCTGTTCCTGTGCGGCTCGGGTACGCATCCCGGTGGCGGGGTGACCGGTGCGCCGGGGCACAATGCGGCGCGGGTGGTGTTGGCGGGGTGAGGCGTGACTGGATGCCGCGGATGCCACTGGGTCATCATGGAAGTCCGCATCTTCCAAGCAGTCGCATGAGCGCACCTCCTCCCTCTCCTGTCGAACGGCAATACAACGAGGCGATCCAGGCGCTCAATCGTGCGCAATGGACGCAGGCATGGCGTATCGCGCAGACCATGCTGCGGACCTTCGGCGAGCATCCTGGCGTGCATTTCATCGCCGGGGTCGCGGCACTGGAATCGCGTCAACTCAAGCCGGCCCGCCTGCACCTCACGCGCGCGGTGGCCATGAACGCACAGCGCGCGGACTACCTGACCTATCTGGCCAAGGCACTTGCGCTGTCCGGCGATTTCCAGGGTGCGGCAGTCGAAGCCAGGCGCGCCATGGCTTTGCAGCCAGCCGACGCGCTTCTGCTGGACACATTGGGCGTCGTCTTTACCGAGGCGGGTCTGCATGTTGCGGCGGCGGAAGCGTTCGCGCTTGTCGTCGCGCGTGCGCCGGAGCGTGCAAATAGCCGTTTCAACCACGCCACGGCGCTGCTCTACGCGGGCCGCATCGACGAGGCGGAACGCGAGTACGAGGCATGCCTGCAAACCGACGAGCAGCAGTGGAAGGCGTATACGGCCTTATCCAACCTCAGAAGGCAGAATCCGAAAGCCAACCATCTGGCGCGGTGGGAAGCCGTGTTGCATCGCCACCAAGCCAACCCTCTTGCCCGGCTGTACCTGCACTTGGCGCTGGCGAAGGAGCATGAAGACCTCGGCGACACCACGCAGGCCTTTGGTCATTACAGCCGGGGCAAAGCCGCTGGCGGGGAAGGCCGTCCCTACCAGCGCGAACAGGAAGAAGCGCTCTTCTCCGCGATCATCGATGCCTTTCCGGGGCCCCTCGGGAGCCACCCGGGACACGGCAGCGACGAGCCGATCTTCGTGGTCGGCATGCCGCGGTCGGGCACCACGCTGGTGGACCGCATCCTGGGTTCGCACCCGCAGGTGACGTCGGCGGGCGAGCTCCATCATCTGTCGATCGCGGTCAAGCGTGCTTCTGGAAGCCAGACGCGCGCACCGCTCGACCTCGATACATTGTCGCGCACCAGCACCATGGACTGGGCCTCGCTCGGCAAGGCCTACGTGGACTCGACCCGTCCGATCACCGGGGCCACGCCGCGCTTCGTCGACAAGCTGCCGCACAACTTCCTCTACATCGGCCATATCCTGCACGCGCTGCCGAATGCGCGCGTGGTACTGATGCGGAGGCATCCGCTGGATAGCTGCCTGAGCAACTTTCGCCAGCTTTTCGCGCTGGGCTCGCCTTTCACCCGTTATTCGTTCGATCTGCTCGATACCGGGCATTACTACGCGCAATTCGAACGTCTGATGAGGCACTGGATGCAGGTGTTTCCCGGCCGGATCCTTGAACTGTCCTATGAGGACCTGGTTCTTTCGCAGGAATCCACCACGCGTGCACTCCTTGCGCACTGCGGCTTGGCGTGGGACGAGGCGTGCATGCGGTTCGAGGAGAACCAGGCACCCACGGCCACGGCCAGCGTGGTGCAGGTTCGCGAGCCCATGCAGCGTGGGTACCTGGCGCGCTGGCGCCGCTATGAACACCAGCTTGGACCGCTGCGGGAATACCTTCGCTCGCAGGGCATTCGCGCAGATTGAATTACTCAAAAAGAAACCCCGCCGAAGCGGGGTTTCTGCTGATGCAAGGACCTGGATCAGTTGCCGAAGTCGTACTTCACTTCCGCATAGATCGCACGACCGTAAGCGCTGTACACGTAATTGTTGTACGGCGTGCTGCTGGTGCCCGGATAATTGTGGGCCTGGTCGTCCGGCAGCTTGTTGCCGATGTTGGTCGCCTGGACCGTGAAGCGCAGGTTGTCCATCGCCTGGTAGTCCACGCCCAGGTTGAAGGTCGTCCACGTGCCCCACTTGCCGGCGGTCACGCCGTACTGCGGCAATTCGTAGTCATACGAATCCCCCACGTAAGCCAGGTAGTTCGGCGTGGGGCCGATCAGGTTGGCGTACAGCGTGGTGGTCCAACGGCCGATTTCCCAGCCAATCGCCCCATCGGCCTTCCACTTCGGGCCGGCATCGTAGACCCAGTTCGCCTGCGGCGAATTGATCAGGTCGATGTATTCCTGGCTCGGGTCAGTCTTCAGGTCATGCTTGAGGACCGTGGTGTAATTGGCGGAGAAGTTCAGCTTGCCCCACGAGCCGATGTCCTGCAGGTAGCGGCCCGAGACCGTCAGCACTTCCAGCTTCTGGCTGGCGATGTTGACCTTCGGGGTGAACACGGTTTCCAGTGCACCGGTGGTCGGGTCGCGGGTGATCCACGCATCAACGTTGTCGCAGGAGGTGAAGCCCGGGCCGGTCTGGCCGAGGCGGCAGTAATACTCCTGCAGCAGGATCTGGTCGCCGGACAGCTGGTCCACCTCGTCCTTGATGTCCCACTTGAAGTAGTCGACGCTCAACGAGGCGTTGGCAACCGGCGCCCACACGATGCCCGCGTTCCAGGTGTCCGCCTTGATCGGCTTCAGGTCAGCGTTGCCCGCCTGGGTGCCGTAGTACTGCGAGCTGTTGTAACGGCAGCCGGTGGTGTCGGCCGGGGTGTAGCCTTCCAGTCCGCAACGGTAGTAGTCGGTGTCGCTGGTGTAATAGCCGCTCAGGCCCTGGAACAGGTCCGAGAGGGTCGGCGCCTTGAATGCGGTACCGTACTTGCCACGGAACAGCAAGCTGTCGATCGGGCGGAACTCAAGGCCAGCACTCCAGGTCGGCTTGTCGACGGTTTCGCCGTAGGCGTCGAATGCGTCATAACGGCCCGACAGCGTGGCGGTCAACATCGAGACGACGGGCAGGCGCAGTTCTGCCATCGCCGCGTACTTGGTGCGGTGGCCGGCACCGCCCACGTCGGTCTGGCCCCAGATCTCGCCATCCATGATGCCCGGGATCGGGGTGTAGTCCCAACCCTCATTGCCGGCTTCGACGGCCATTGCCAGGCCGGCCGAGCCGCCCGGCAGCGAGAACAGGTCGGCATTGACCAGCTGCGCGCGGAAGAGGTCTTCCCAGGTCTTGGCTTTGGCGGTGCCGTAGCCGGTGAAGCTGGCGAAGTCCTGCGGCGGGATCACCGAGTAGAACGCGTCATAATTCGGGTGGAAGACAGGGTAAGCGCCGTAGTAGGGGTCCCAACCATCCTGCGGTCCGAGCACATGCTCGTCGAAATAGTCGTTGATGGGATCGTTCCAGCGCACGAAGTTGCGCTTGTCCAGCTTGCTTTCATTGCGGGTGAAGCTGACCTCGTAATCCCACGCTTCGCCGAAGTGGCCGCTGCCGCCCAGGGTGATGGTGTAGGACTCGTTGGTGTCCTTGTCCATGATGTCGCGATAGCCACCGCCACCGATGTCCTCGGGGCTGAAGGCGCGCTGCAGGTTGAGCAGGGCGTCGTAATCCGGGTCGTAGTAGTAGCCGTACTTGGCGCCGGTGCCCCACCACATGTAGTTGCTGCCCGCGGCATAACGGGTTTCGTCGTGGTTGTAGAGCACCTCGCCGTACAGCTCGAGGTTGTCGTTCACCGCGAAGGTGGTGCGGTTATACAGCTGGAAGCTGTCCTTGCCGTTGCGGATGGTCTTGTAGCCCGGCGAATAGAACGAGCCGCAGTAGTAGCCCGAGCCGGGACGGAAGCGCAGGTCTTCGGTACCGCCGAACTGCGAGGTGACATTGGAGCAGTCCTGGCCCGTGGGCAGCTGGTAGCCGAAATTGCGCAGGCCCGAAGTGCCCATGGTGCGGTAGCCGTACACCAGGTAATCGCGCGAGGCGACCGGCGCGGTATAGCCGTCCTGGTTGACCGAATCGGTAACGTCGCGCTGATAACCCCAGATCGGGTTGCGGGTTTCGTACTGTACCGAGGTGACGGTATTCAGCCGGTCATCGAGCGCGCTGAAGCCATTGGTCAGGCTGAAGCGGAAGCTGTTGCCGCCGCCTTCGGTATAGGTGCCGCCGCGCACGCGCACGGTGGTCCCTTCGTAGTTCTTCTTCAGAATGAAGTTGACCACGCCGGCCAACGCGTCCGAGCCGTACAGCGACGAGGAGCCGCCCGGCAGGATCTCGATGCGCTCCACCGCGTCGATCGGAATGCCGCTGATGTTGTTGAACGTATCGCTGCCGTTGTACAGCGCCGGATAGTTCGACATCGGGCGGCCGTTGATCAGGTACTTCGTGTATCCCGGATCCAGCCCAAACATGCTGACGGTTTCGGCGCCCTGGGTAAAGGAGGCGGACGTTTCCGCGCCTTGCACGCCACCGCTGGCGAAGCTGGACGCCTTCAGGACATCGGCCACGCTGGTGAAACCGCGGGTATGGATGTCTTCAGCCGTAATGACGGTGACCGGGGTAACGGTCTCGATCTCGGTCTGCGGAATCAGCGAGCCGGTCACGGTGACGCGATCGAGCTCCTTGGGCTGTTCCTGGGCCATCACCGAACCGGTGGCCGGCAGGACGATGGCGGCGAAAACGGCCGCGGTCAGGCGGTGCCGCTTGAGGCGGGAAGCTTGGTTGGACGACATCTTGGCGTATCCCCTTGTGCTGTGTGGCTGTTCGTCGGAGCAATGGCCGCGGGCCCAGACAAAAATGTCCGGCACATGTCATTGGCATCACCCCTGACCCGACGTTAACACGGGGTTCATCGGTTCGTGAACGGAAAATTAGCGAAAAAATGTGACGAATATCACACTAATGTGATGAGAAAACGTTTTAAGGGTGACTTCCGACACGTTGTTGGCAGTGCTCCCCCGGCCTCGCCGACAATAGGCACATGAAGATTCCAGCGCATAAGCCGCAGGGCGGCCTGTCCCCCCATCCCCGCATCCGCAACGTCCTTGCCATTGCCTCGGGCAAGGGCGGGGTGGGCAAGTCCACCACTGCGGTCAACCTCGCCCTGGCCCTGCAGCGCCAGGGTGCCCGGGTCGGCTTGCTCGACGCCGACATCTACGGCCCCAGCGTGCCGGCCATGCTGGGCCTGGCTGGCCGGCCAGACAGCCCGGACAACAAGTCGATCGAGCCGCTGCGCGCTTTCGGCGTGGAAGCCATGTCCATCGGGCTGCTGATCGACACCGATACCCCCATGATCTGGCGCGGCCCGATGGCCACCTCGGCGCTCACCCAGCTGTTCAACGACACCCTCTGGGACGACCTGGACTACCTGCTGGTCGACCTGCCGCCGGGCACCGGCGACATCCAGCTGACCCTGTCGCAGAAGATTCCGGTGGCGGGGGCCGTGATCGTCACCACGCCGCAGGAGATCGCCACGCTCGACGCGCGCAAGGCGCTGAAGATGTTCGAGAAGGTCGAGGTGCCGGTGCTGGGCATCGTCGAAAACATGGCCGTGCACACCTGCTCGAACTGCGGGCATACCGAGCACCTGTTCGGCGAAGGCGGCGGCCAGCGCATGGCCGCGCAGTACGGCGTACCGCTGCTGGGTTCGCTTCCCCTGGAGATCGCCATCCGCGAGCAGGGCGATGCCGGCACGCCGATCGTCGCCGCCGCGCCGGATTCGCCGGCCGCGCAGGCCTACGCCGCCGCCGCCGCGCGCCTGGCCGAGGAGTTGGCCAAGCGCCCGCGCGCGGCCATCCCGATCGCCACCTCGTTCGGTTGAGCGCTCCGGGCGGCCGCGACACGCGCGGCCGCAGTGCCTAGAATCCGCAGGCGGCGCGCGCCGCCCCTCCACCACAGGAAGACCGAATGAGCATCAAGAGCGCCCGCTGGATCAAGCGCATGGCCGAACAGCACGGCATGATCGAGCCGTTCGAGCCGGGCCAGATCAAGCAGGACGCCCAGGGGCAGCGCATCGTCAGCTACGGCACGTCGAGCTACGGCTACGACGTGCGCTGCTCGCGCGAGTTCAAGGTGTTCACCAACATCAACTCGACGATCGTCGATCCCAAGCACTTCGACAGCGGCAGCTTTGTGGATGTGGAATCGGACGTGTGCATCATCCCGCCCAACAGCTTCGCGCTGGCGCGCACGGTGGAGTATTTCCGCATCCCGCGCGACACGTTGGTGGTGTGCCTGGGCAAGAGCACCTACGCGCGCTGCGGCATCATCGTCAACGTGACCCCGCTGGAGCCGGAGTGGGAAGGCCACGTGACCCTGGAGTTCAGCAACACCACGCCGCTGCCCGCGCGCATCTACGCCAACGAGGGCGTGGCGCAGATGCTGTTCTTCCAGTCCGACGAGGTGTGCGAAACCAGCTACCGCGACCGCGGGGGCAAGTACCAGGGTCAGACCGGCGTGACCCTGCCGCGGACCTGAGCGGCGCGGCCATGCGAACAAAAACGGCGCCCTTCGGCGCCGTTTTTCATTGCATCGCGCGGTTACTTGCCGCGGCCGAAGAGCATGCCGATGCCCACGGCCACCAGCAGGGCCGGCCACCAGGTGCTGATCAGCCGCCCGATGCTCAGGTGCGTCCAGCCCAGGTTGTTGGCCAGGAACAGCAGGCCGACGAGGATGAGGATCAGCGCGGCAACGACGTGGGATTTCATGCGGTCGGGGTCGGGTGGCTTGGACGGGCGCCTATCGTAGCCGGTGCGTCCAGTCTTCGACACGCCGCTGCAGTTCGTCCGGCGCAAACCGCTGCGCCGGCCCGCTGCCCCAGACCGGGCCCGGCCACGCGGCATCGCCCGGGTGCCGGCCGACGAGGTGCACGTGCAGCTGGCGCACGATATTGCCCAGCGCGCCGACGTTGAGCTTCTGCACTCCCGGCTCGGCCTGCAACAGGCGCGAGACCTGGTTGATCTCGGCCAGCAACAGGCGTTGCTGGCCGCCGTCGAGGTCGATCCATTCGCTGGCATCGTCCACACGCGGCACGAGCACCAGCCACGGGAATCGCGCGTCGTCCATCAGCCGCACCTGCGAAAGCGGCCCGTCGGCGACGAACACGCTGTCGGCGGCCAGGCGTGGGTCGAGCTGGAAGGCGCTCACAGGTTGTCGGCAAAGAAGGCCAGCGTGCGCTCGCGTGCCAGCTTCGCGCTCTCCGGTGCGTAGTGCGGACCGACGTCGCGGTTGAACGCGTGGTCGGCCGGATACACGTACACCCGCATCTGCGGCAGCTTCTCGCGATGCGCCTGTACGGCTTCCGGCGGAATGCTCTTGTCCTGCTCGCCGAAGTGGAAGATCACCGGCGCCTTCAGCGGTTCATCGAGGTACTGCGTATTGCGCGCGCCGTAGTAGCTCACCGAGGGCAGGCCCAGGCGGATGGCCGAGAGCAGGGCGACGGTGCCGCCCCAGCAGTAGCCGACGGTGCCGATCTTGCCGGCCGGCGCCAGCACGGTGGCCGCAGCCCGCACGACCTCGACGGCGCGCTCCATGCCTAGCGCCTTGACCATGTCCAGGCCCCGCTGCGTGCCGGCGGAGTCGTAGGGCAGTTGCGTGTCCTTCTCCACCAGGTCGAAGAATGCCGGTACCAGCACCTCGTAGCCGGCGCTGGCGAAATCCTCGCCCACCTGCCGCATGTGCTCGTTGACGCCGAAGATCTCCTGGATCACCACCAGGCCGCCGCGCGGCTGGCCGACCGGTTTGACGTGCCAGGCGGCGACCTGTCCGTGGGGGGTATCGAGCGTGGTCCAATGGCCCATGGGGACATCCTCGGCAATGAATGGGCCTTTCATTATGGGAGCCCGGCCGGGCGCGCGGGGTGATGGAATCTGGCTGCTGGCACGCGGGGCGTTCAGGGCGGCCTGGCCGGGCCGGCTATAATTCCGCCGCCCAGGCCCCAGGCCGTTCCTCACCCAGGCCCCCAGATTCCCCGCATGTCCCAGTCGAACCCCAAAGTCGGCTTCGTCAGCCTTGGCTGCCCGAAAGCGCTCGTCGATTCCGAACGCATCCTCACCCAGCTGCGGGTCGAGGGCTATGACATCGTCCCCAGCTACGACGCCGCCGATGTGGTGGTGGTCAACACCTGTGGCTTCATCGACTCGGCCGTGGCCGAATCGCTCGACGCCATCGGCGAGGCGATGAACGAGAACGGCAAGGTCATCGTCACCGGCTGCCTGGGCAAGAATTCGGCGCTGATCCGCGAGCAGTATCCGGACGTGCTCTCCGTCTCCGGTCCGCAGGATTACGCCACGGTGATGGAGGCGGTGCACGCCGCCCTGCCGCCGCAGCACAACCCGTTCGTGGACCTGGTGCCGGACTACGGCATCAAGCTCACCCCGCGCCACTACGCGTACCTGAAGATTTCCGAAGGCTGCAACCATCGCTGCAGCTTCTGCATCATTCCGTCCATGCGCGGCGACCTGGTCTCGCGCCCGGTCGATGACGTGCTGCGCGAGGCCGAGCGGCTGGTGCGTGGCGGGGTCAAGGAGCTGCTGGTGGTTTCGCAGGACACCTCGGCCTACGGCGTGGACCTCAAGTACGCCGAGAAGACCTGGCAGGGCCGCCAGTACGCCACGCGCATGAAGGCGCTGTGCGAAGGGTTGTCCGAGCTGAATGTCTGGACGCGGCTGCACTACGTCTATCCATACCCGCACGTGGACGACGTGGTGCCGCTGATGGCCGAAGGAAAGATCCTTCCGTACCTGGATATCCCGTTCCAGCACGCCAGCCCGCGCATCCTCAAGCTGATGAAGCGCCCCGGCGCGGTCGACAAGACGCTGGAGCGCGTGTTGCGCTGGCGCGAGATCTGCCCGGAGATCACCTTGCGCTCCACCTTCATCGTCGGGTTCCCCGGCGAGACCGAGGCCGAGTTCGAGGCGCTGCTGGATTTCCTCGACCAGGCGCAGCTGGATCGCGTCGGTGCGTTCGCCTACTCGCCGGTGGAAGGCGCCAGCGCCAACGCGCTGCCCGACCCGGTGCCGGAGGAAGTGAAGCAGGAGCGGCTGGCGCGCTTCATGGAGCGCCAGGCGGCCATTTCCGCCGCGCGGCTGGAAGCGAAGGTCGGCACCGTGCAACAGTGTCTGGTCGATGGCCTGGAGGATGGCATCGCGGTGGCGCGTTCGCGCGCCGACGCGCCGGAGATCGACGGCCTGGTGCACATCCAGAACGGCGAGGAGATGGGCCTGCGCCCGGGCGATTTCGTGCAGGTGGAAATCACCGAGAGCGACGAGCACGACCTGTTCGGCGATGCGCTGGAACCGGCGCGCAAGCCGCTGCCGCTCGCAATGGTGTAAGGCCGCCGCGCGCCTTCGCTGTAGGAGCGGCTTCAGCCGCGACCGCACATCACCGGTCGCGGCGCCCCCTCATTCGTAATCGACTTCCACGATCACGAACCGGGTCATCCCGCCCGGCAGCATCACCTCGAACTCATCGTCCACGCGCTTCTTCAGCAGCGCCCGTGCCATGGGCGAATCGATGCTGATCCAGCCCTGCGCAGTGTCGGTTTCGTCCGGCCCGACGATGCGATAGCGCAGCAGTTCCCCGTCGCTCACCCGCTCCAACTCTACGCGCGCTCCGAAGAACACCGCCTGCGGGTCGCTCGGCCGTGTGTCCACCACCCGCAACGCTTCCAGCCGCTTGCTCAGGTAGCGTACGCGGCGGTCGATCTCGCCCAGCTGCTTCTTGCGATAGGTGTATTCGGCGTTCTCCGAGCGATCGCCCTCTGCCGCCGCGGCAGCCAGCGCCTTGACCACTTCCGGCCGGCGCACGCGCCACAAGTCGTCCAGCTCGGTCTTGAGCCGTGCGTGGCCGGCGGCGGTGATCAGCGCGGTGCTTTTCTCTGCGGGAGGACGCCAACGGGTCATGCGGAAGCAGCAATCGAAGCGGGGGAGGGGATGCTAGCGCGGCGCGGCTTGCATGTCGCCCGGCCGATCGTCGAAGCTGCGCGCTTCGCGCCGACAGGGGATGTTGCCGATGTTGATCCTGCCTTTGCACAAGCCGCTCACCTGGGCGACCTGGCCCTGGATGACCAGCTTGCTGCTGCTGGTCAACGTGATCGTATTCTTCGGCGCGCAGGCCGGCGACACCGAGGCGATGACGCAGGCCCAGCGCTACTACCTGCAATCCGGCCTGGCCGAGAAGGAGATGCCGGCCTATCGCCAGTACCTGATCGACACCGGCCGCGGCGACGAGTTGCGGGCGTTGGACGAACAGGACGAAGGCGAGCAGTGGGGCCAGCTCGCCGGGGCGGCGGTGAATGACCTGGGCTTTCGCGCACGCCTGAGGCAACGCGCGCCCGGCGAGGACGAGGACGCCCAGGCGCGCTGGCGCCCGCTGCGGGCCGAGTTCGACCGTCGCCTGGACGCCATCTTTACCTTGCGCCACATGCAGCGCGGCTCGGAGTGGTCGCCGCACCGCATGCTCACGGCCGCGTTCCTGCATGCCGATCCCATGCACCTGGTCGGCAACATGCTCTTTCTGGTCGCGCTCGGCCTGCTGTTGGAAGGCGCCATCGGTCCGCGGTGGCTGCTGGGCGTCTACGTGGTGGGTGCTTACGGCTCCGCTGCGGCGAGCGTGCTGTGGCGATGGGGCGAATACGGCGGTGGGCTGGGTGCCTCGGGTGCCATCGCGGCGATGATGGGGGCGTTCTGCGCGGTCTGGGGTCGCCAGCCAGTGCGCTTCTTCTACTGGTTCTGGGTGGTGTTCGACTACGTGCGCGCGCCGGCCATCGCGTTGTTCCCGCTGTGGCTGGGCTGGGAAGTGTTCAACCTGCTCTCGCAGGACGATGCGCGCGTCGCTTTCGAGGCGCATGCGGGCGGGCTGGTCACCGGTGCGCTGATGGGCGCCTTGCTGGTGTGGACGCGGCAAACGCGGCCGGCATTCCTCCACGATGCGCCCGCCACGGCGGTGGACGACCGCTGGGAACGCGCGCAGCGGCACCTGGGGCGGATGGAGAACGTCGAGGCCGAATCACTGCTGGCGGAGCTGGCCGCCGAGCAGCCGCACAGTTTCGAGGTGGCGCTGGCGCGCTGCCGGCTCGCGCGCAACGCGGGCCAGACACAGTTCCTGCGCGAGCGCGCGCTCACCCTGCTGCGGCTGCCCGCGACGAACGCCGCGCAGGTGCAGGCGCAGTGGGGGCTGGCACAGACGCTGCCGGGCGACGGCGTCGCGCTGCCGGCCGATGTGCGCAGCGTGCTGGCTTCGCAGTGGATCGCCCTGGGCCACCTGCAGGAGGCCGAGCGGTTGTTGTCGTTGGAAGGCGAGGGCGGGCCGCGGGATGCCCAGGCCCAGCTGTGGCTGAAGCTGGCGCTCGCGCACGGCGCGCGCCAGTCCGGCGATCAGCAGCGCCTGCTGGCCCACCTGCTGCAGGCCTTCCCGGACCAGCCGCAGGCGACCAAGGCGCGCTTCCTGCTGGACAACCTCTGAAGGTCAGGCCGTCGGCGAGGCGGTGGAGGTGATGGCCGCCAGCGCGGTCTGCAGGCGGCCTCGCACTTCCTCGTTCTCGCAGCTGATCAGCGCGGCCTCCAGCAGTGCGCGCGCCTCGTCGTCGCGGCCATAGCGTTCGGCCAGCAGCAGCGCGGCATCGAGCGACCACTGCGCCGATTCCTCGCGCCGCGGCCACTTGCGCACCATCGCCCGCAGGGCATCCACGGTGAGCTGGTGCTGGCCGCCCAGGCGCGCGCGATCCACCAGCGACATCGCCTGTTCCACATGCGCCGGCGTGAAGTCCGGTTCGATTTCCAGCATCTCGCGCAGGATCGCCAGCGCGCGGCGTTCCTGTTTCTCGGCGACGAGCCGGCTGATGTACAGCTGCGCGTGGTCGTGCAGCTCCGGCGAGGCGCCTTCCTGGCGCAGCAGGCGCTGGTACAGCTCATGCACGCCCAGCGACACCGCGCGGCCCTTGATCGCCCCGCGCAGTACCTCGCGCGCCTCGCGCGGATGGCCGTCGCGCACGTGGCCCTCGGCTTCGTCGAGCAGGCGCTGGTCGGGATCGGCGCGGCGCGTGTCCTGCAGCGCTTCCGGTTCGAAGCCCAGGACCTCATGGTACTGGTAGACCAGATAGCCGAGGAGATGGAAGGTCGAGAACAGGCCCCAGATCGCCACGAAGTTGAAGGCCAGGCTGCTGACCTCCGGGGGCAGGTAGGCTCGCAGCCACTTGCCGGCCAACATCGTGCTGATCTGGATCACGAACAGCAGGCAGAACGCTGCCAGATACGGCCAGCCGATCCGTAGCGCCAGATCCAGCGGGACCAGTGGATTCAGCGCCCTGCGCAAGCTGCCGTCCAAGGCAAGGGAGATCACCATGCCCGGTTGCATGAGCGCGATCACCCCGATGGTCAGCAGCAGCATCCCCACGCTGCGCGTCAGTATGGCCACCGCGATCAGCCCGGCGATCACCAGCAGCGACAGCGCGAACAGCCGTATCACCGCACCATCGCCCAGCTCCAGAGCATACTCGGGCGCGCCGGGGTGGCCATTGGCCGTGTGGCGAAGAATCTCGAAGGCATAGCGGTAAACCGCCAGCCAAGTCACCAGGCTGAGTATCCAGCCGACCCCGGGGACTACACCGAGCAAGGTGCAAAGCGTCAGCGCGAGCAGCGACCAGAAGGCCGCGCCCTGCAGCGGATAGAAGGTAATGGCGCGCACACGCGACCAGAACGGTTCGGGCTGCGCATGCCCCTGCCTACGACGATCTTCCATGACGCTCCCCCTGAGCGGTCGTTGTACATTCGATTGTGCTGGCTCGCGCCCGGCGCGCGCAATGGTGCCGGGCAATGCCTCAGCGCTTGCCGCCACCGAAGATGCCGCCCAGGATGCCGCGCACGATCTGCTGGCCCAGCTTGCTGCCCACCGTGCGCGTGGTCTGCTTGGCCATCGTCTCCAGCAGGCCTTGGCGGCGCTTGGTGCCGAACACCGCGTCCTTCACCGCCTGGCCCCAGTCGTTGCCGGCGGCGGCGTCGTGCTCCGGGCCACGCGCAGGCGGCGCGTCGGTCTTGGCGACCTGTTCCTGCGCCCGCCTGGCGAGCATTTCCGCCGCCGATTCGCGATTCACCGCGGTGTCGTACTTGCCGCCGACCGGGCTGCCCGCGCGCACCTGCGCGCGTTCGGCGTCGGTGATCGCGCCCATGCGGCAACGCGGCGGGGCGATCAGCGTCTGTTCCACCGGCATCGGCACGCCCTTGTCCTGCAGCGTGGAGACCAATGCCTCGCCGGTGCCCAGGCTGGAGATCGCGCTGGCGACATCGAGCTTGGGATTGGCGACAAATGTCTCGGCGGCGGTCTTGACCGCCTTCTGGTCGCGCGGGGTATACGCACGCAGCGCGTGCTGCACGCGGTTGCCGAGCTGGCCGAGGATGTTGGGCGGCACGTCGTCGGGGAACTGCGAGCAGAAGTACACGCCCACCCCCTTGGAGCGGATCAGCCGCACCACCTGCTCGATGCGCTGCACCAGCGCCGGCGGCGCGTCGTCGAACAGCAGGTGCGCTTCGTCGAACACGAACACCAGCTTGGGCTTGTCCAGGTCGCCGACTTCCGGCAACCGCTCGAACAGCTCGGACAACAGCCACAGCAGGAACGTCGAGTACAGCCGCGGCTTGAGCACCAGCTGCGCGGCGGCCAGGATGCCGATCACCCCGCGTCCGTCGGGGGTGGTGCGCATCAGGTCCTCCAGCGCCAACGCCGGCTCGCCGAAGAAGCCTTCGCCGCCATCCTGCGCCAGCCGCAGCAGCGCGCGCTGGATCGCCGCCACCGAGGGCGCGCTGACCAGCCCGTACTCGGTGGAAATTTCCTTGCGGTCTTCCACCACCAGGTTGAGCAGGGCACGCAGGTCGTCCAGGTCGAGCAGCAGCAGGCCGCGGTCGTCGGCCAGCTTGAACACGATGTCCAGCACGCCGGCCTGGGTGTCGTTGAGTTCGAGGATGCGGGCGAGCAGGGTCGGGCCCATCTCGCTGACGGTGGTGCGCACCGGGTGGCCGAGCTGGCCATAGAGGTCCCAGAACACCACCGGGCTGGCGGCCGGCGCGTAGTCGGCCACGCCGATGTCCGCGGCGCGCTGGCGCAGCTTGTCGTTGCCATCGCCCGCCACCGCCAGGCCGGCCACGTCGCCCTTCACGTCTGCCAGGAACACGGGGACGCCGATCCGCGAGAAGCCTTCGGCCAGCGTCATCAGGGTCACCGTCTTGCCGGTGCCCGTGGCGCCGGCCACCAGCCCGTGGCGGTTGCCCAGCCGGGGCTGGAGGACCACGGCGATGTCGTCGGTGACGCCCTTGCCCAGCAGGATCGGATCCATGGCATGCCTCGCATTCAAGTTGCGCCGATTCTACGGCGCTGGCTGACGTTGCACTGTACCCGTCCTGCAGCGCGCCTTGCCCCGGCGCGCGACCGGCGGCTACCCTGCCAGACCTCTTCGCCGCCGTACCGAAAGATGCCGCTTCCGTTCCCTGTTCCGCGCCCGTGGTCCGTGCTGGCCGCCGTGGCGCTGCTGTCGGTCGTTCCTTCCGCCCAGGCGCTTTCCAAGCGCGACGAGGCCCGCGTGGAGGCGCTCCAGGGGCGGATGGCCGCCGCCGAGAAGCGCTACCGCGACGCCCAGGTGCTGGTGGGCAATGCCGACCCCAAGGGCCAGGCCGAAAGCGACGCCGCGCTGGAGGACATGGAAGACGTCATCACCGCTTGCACCCAGCAGCGCGGCTGCGAGATGGGCACGATGCTGGCGACCTACAAGCGCCTGCTGAAGGCCAACACCGACGCCCAGCAGCAGGACGACGCCGACGGCGCGGACGATGGCCTGCTCGAAGCCGACCCGGACCATGTCGGCCCGCTGGCGGCCGACGTGCCGGAGGCGGCGCGCGCCGCGGCCCTGCTCAACGACCGCCGCCACGAATTCGACACCATGGTCGAATACAACGCCGCCGTGCAGGCCGGCATCCGCCGCTGGCTGACCGACCTGCGCCCGCAGCTGCTGACCAGCTACGAGAACTACGAGAACCTGCGCGGCATCATGTGGCCGGAATGGCAGCGACGCGGCCTGCCCGAGGCGCTGCTGTTCGGCATCATGGCCAAGGAATCCAATGGCCGCGTCCATGCCAGCTCGCGCGCCGGCGCCGCCGGCCTGATGCAGTTCATGCCGGCTACCGGCCGCCGCTTCGGCCTGGGCGTGGACGACACGGGCTTCGACAGCCGCTTCGATCCGCGCAGCGCGGCGATGGCCAGCGCGGCCTATCTCAATGAGCGCATGGGCGAGCTCAACCGCAACATCGAGCTGGCGCTGGCCGCCTACAACGGCGGCGAGGGCCGCGCGGCACGCGTGTACGGTGCTACCGGCGGCCGCAGCTTCTGGGACCAGTCGGTGTACGACCAGTTCCCGGCCGAGACCAAGGACTACGTGCCGATGGTGATCGCCGCGGCGTGGCTGTTCCTGCACCCCCAGCAGTACGGCCTGGAGTTGCCGAAGGTCAACGCGGTGCCGGCCACGCTGACGCTGGCGCGTTCGACGACGATCTATGAGCTGACCATCTGCCTGGGCAGCGCCGGCACGCGCGACGGCTACATGCGCGCGCTGCGCAACCTCAACCCGCGCTACGAGCCGGATGGCTGGATTCCCGGCGGCACGACGATCAACGCCACCACGCGCATCGTCGGGCTGTACAACCGCTACTGCGTGAAAGGACCGCGCGCGGACCTGGCGCGCACCCTGATCAGCGCCGACCTCAACCAGGCCATCGTGCGGCCTTCGCCGCAGTCGTTCACCGGCAGCGTGGCAGTGGGCAGTGCGACGCCGATGGCCGGCGTGGCGACCACCGTGGCCACCGGCCAGCCGGCGCCGGCCAAGCCGAAGGCCAAGCAGGTGCGCAGCTACAAGGTGGCCAAGGGTGACACCCTGGGGCGCATTGCCGACAAGCACCAGTGCGAGCTGAAGGAACTGGCGAAGGCGAACAAGCTGCGCGCGCCGGCGTATGCGTTGAAGCCGGGGCAGGTGATCCAGTTGGTGGGGTGCGACAGGTAGCGGCGCTCGGCCGGGTGCCTTGCCTGGCGGATGTTGGTCCTTGAGCTTTGCCGCGACTGCACGATCCCTCGGTCGCGGCTGAAGCCGCTCCTACAGAAGGGGAGCGCAGTAACCGGGGAGGCGGTGCGCGGCAGCCTTGGTGCGCCGCGCGCCATATCCCTCAGCGCAGCGTCGCCAGCGCCTCGCCCAGCTTCACCGGCGATTCGGCCCGCAGCTGCGGCGCGAACTCGGCCACGCCCGGCGGCAGCAGCACGATCACCGTCGAGCCATAGTTGAAGCGCGCCATCTCCGCGAAGCGCTCCAGCGTGATGCCCTGGCCGCGATAGTCCTTGCAGGTGATGCGGTCGCCGTAGGCGGGAATTTCCTCGCCGCTCCATACCGTCTCCACGCCGGAGACCAGCAGCGCGCCGACCATCACCGAGGCCATCGGGCCAAAGTCGGTGTCGAAATGGCACACCAGCCGCTCGTTGCGCGCGAACAGCCGCGGCACGCCGGCCACCGCCGCCGGACCTACGCTGAACAGGCGACCCGGCACATGCACGGTCTCGCGCAACGTGCCGGTCCACGGCATGTGCACGCGGTGGTAGTCGCGCGGGGACAGGTACACGGTGGCAAACAGGCCTTCGCGGAACGGCAGCGCCGAGGCTTCGTCGCCGAGCAGTTCCGCAGCGGTGAACGACTGCCCCTTGGCCTGGAAGATGCGGCCGTCGACGATCGCGCCGAGCTGGCTGATGCGGCCATCGGCCGGCATCACCAGCGTGCGCGGGTCCGCATCGGCACGGCGCGCGCCTTCCTTCAGCGCACGGGTGAAGAATGCATTGAACGAGGGATACGCGGTCGGGTCCGGCTGCGCGGCTTCGGCGAGGTTGACGTTGAATTTCTCGGTCACCGTGTCGATCAGCCACTGCTTCACGCGCGGGTTCGTCGAATAGGCGAGCCGTCGCGCCAGCGAGGACAGGGCGCGGTGCGGCAGCACGTAGGTGAGGGCGGTGGTGAGGTTCATGGGGCGGTAGCCTGGGTCAGCCGGGTGAAGTCCGCGGCGATGGCCTGCGGCTGGAAGGGCGGGCGGATCAGGCCGGCGAGGCGGCCCTGCGGATCGAGCACGGCGATGCCGGCGGAGTGGTCCATGCTGTAGTCGTTCGGGTTCTCGTCCATGTGCTTGCCCGGCACCTTCTGGAACACGAAGCCCAGCGCGGTGGCGAAGCGTTCCAGTTCCGGCACGTCGGCCGTGGCGGCCAGGGTGTCCTTGTGGAAGGCGTGGGCGTACTCGCCCACGCGCGCAGGGCTGTCGCGTTCCGGGTCGATGGACACGAACAGCACGCGCGGGCGCAGGCCTTCGGGAATCGTCGCCCACTGCTGCTGGGCGCGGGCCAGGTCGGCCAGCGTGGTCGGGCACACGTCCGGGCAGGACAAAAAGCCGATGAACACCAGCGTCCAGTGCCCCTTGAGCTCGCCGGGCACCAGCGAGGTGCCGTCGGACTGGCGCAGGTTGAAATCGGGCAGGGCGCGCGATTGCGGGTACATCACCACGGTCTCGGTGGTCGTGGCAGAGGAGCGGTCGGTGAACACCTTCTGCGCGACGATCAGGCCCAAGCCGGCGGCCAGGGCAGCGGCAATCACGATGCCGGTTGTACGTAGGGTCATGCGGCCAGCCACCTCGTTCCAGGGCGCCGGCGGACCGGCGCGGGTCGGCGGGTCAGGCCGCCGGCGGGCGTCGCCCGGGGCCGGCGCGGCCCGCGCGCCGAAGTTTCCCCTGCAACAGACGCTCATGATAGCGGCCGCGCGCCTATAATCGGGGGCCTTTCCCCACCTGCTTTTGCCATGACTGCCGCCGCGGCCGACGAACTGTCCACGATCATCGACCTGATCCGCTACGGCACCAGCCGTTTCAACGAAGCCGGCCTGACCTTCGGCCACAGCTACGATAACGCGCTGGACGAGGCGACCCAGCTGGTCCTGCACACCCTGCATCTGCCGCACGACCTTGGCCCGGCCTATGGTGCCGCGCGCCTGACGCGTGCCGAGCGCGAGCAGGTGTTGGCGCTGTTCCAGCGCCGCATCGACGAACGCGTGCCGGCCGCCTACCTGACCGGCGAGGCCTGGTTCGCCGGCCTGAGCTTCAAGAGCGATGCGCGCGCGCTGGTGCCGCGTTCGCCGATCGCCGAGCTGATCGAAGCCGGCTTCGAGCCGTGGCTGGCCGGGCGCGAGGTGTCTCGCGCGCTGGACCTGTGCACCGGCTCGGGCTGCATCGCCATCGCGATGGGCCACTACAACCCGAACTGGCAGGTGGACGGCGTGGACATCAGCGACGATGCGCTCGCGCTGGCGGCCGAGAACAAGGCGCGCCTGCACGCCGACAACGTCACCCTGCTCAAGTCGGACCTGTTCACCGGGCTGACCGGCCGGCACTACGACCTGATCGTGACCAACCCGCCCTACGTCACCAACGAGGAAACCGACGCGCTGCCGCAGGAGTACTCCTACGAGCCGGAACTGGGCCTGCGCGCGGGCGACGACGGCCTGGACCTGGTGCTGAAGATCCTGCGCGATGCGCCGATCCATCTTTCCGAAGACGGCCTGCTGATCTGCGAGGTCGGCGAATCCGAACAGCACCTGGTGAAGCTGCTGCCGGAAGTGGATTTCGCCTGGGTCGAGTTCAAGGTCGGGCAGATGGGTATCTTCGCGGTCGAATGCCGCGAGCTGATCGCGCACAGCGCCCGCATCACCGAGCTGGCGGCATCGCGGCCGTGAGCTCCAACGCCTTCGGCAAGCTGCTGACGGTCACCACCTTCGGCGAATCGCACGGGCCGGCGATCGGCTGCGTGGTCGATGGCTGCCCGCCCGGGCTGGAAATCAGCGCCGAGGAATTCACCCACGACCTGCAGCGCCGCGCCACCGGCAAGAGCCGGCACACGTCCGCGCGCCGCGAGGCCGATGAGGTGGAGATCCTCTCCGGGGTGTACGAAGGCGTCACCACCGGCACGCCGATCGCGCTGCTGGTCCGCAACACCGACCAGCGCAGCAAGGATTACGCGAACATCGCCCGGCAGTTCCGTCCGGGCCACGCCGATTACAGCTACTGGCAGAAGTACGGCATCCGCGACCCGCGCGGTGGCGGGCGGTCTTCCGCGCGCGAAACCACCATGCGCGTGGCCGCCGGCGTGATCGCCAAGAAGTGGCTGGCGCAGCGTTTCGGCGTGACCGTGCGCGGCTGGCTTTCGCAGCTCGGGCCGATCGTGCCGCAGGGCTTCGACTGGAACGCGGTGGAGGAAAATCCGTTCTTCTGGCCGCATGCCGCCCAGGTGGACGAACTGGAAAGCTACATGGATGCGCTGCGCAAGTCCGGCGACTCGGTCGGCGCGCGCGTCACCGTCGTCGCCGACGGCGTACCGCCGGGTTGGGGCGAACCCATCTACGGCAAGCTCGACGGCGAACTGGCCGCCGCGCTGATGAGCATCAACGCGGTCAAGGGCGTGGAGATCGGTGACGGCTTCGACGTCGTCGCGCAGAAGGGCACCGAGCATCGCGACCTGATCTCCGCGCAGGGTTTCCACAGCAACCATGCCGGCGGCATCCTCGGCGGCATTTCCACCGGCCAGCAGGTCGTGGCGTCGATCGCGCTCAAGCCCACCTCCAGCCTGCGCCTGCCCGGCGAGAGCGTGGACGTGGACGGCCAGCCGATCGAGGTGGTCACCACCGGCCGCCACGACCCGTGCGTGGGCATTCGCGCCACGCCGATCGCCGAGGCCATGATGGCGCTGGTGCTGATGGACCAGGCGCTGAGACATCGTGCGCAGTGTGGCGACGTCGGCGACGTGTCCCCGCGCATTCCCGGAACGCTCGATGGCTGACGCGCGGCCACGCGTGTGGGTCAGCCAGCCGCTGTTCGACGAGGAAATCGAACGGCTCGGGCAGTATTTCGACGTGCAGGCCACGGCGAAAGTCACGAACCATTCGGCCGGCGATGTCGCCGCGCGCCTGGCGGGCGTGGACGGCGCGCTGATCACCCTCAACGAGCGCGTGGGCGCGGCCGAAGTGGCCGGCGCCGACAGCCTGCGGGCGGTCGCCAACGTCGGCGTCGGCTACAACAATCTCGATCTCGACGCGCTGAGCGCGGCCGGGATCATCGCCAGCAACACCCCGGACGTGCTCACCGAGACCACGGCCGACCTCGGCTTCGCCCTGCTGATGGCCGCCGCGCGGCGCATCACCGAATCCGAGCGCTGGCTGCGCGAGGGCCAGTGGCGGCAGTGGTCGTTCAAGACCATGCTCGGCCATGACATCCACGGCAGCACGCTGGGCATCCTGGGCATGGGCCGCATCGGCCAGGGCATCGCCCGCCGTGGCGCGCTCGGCTTCGGCATGAAGGTGCTGTACCACAACCGCAGCCGGCTGCCGGAGGCGGTGGAAGCGCAGACCGGCGCGCGCCATGTCGGCTTCGATGACCTGCTCGCGCAATCCGACCACCTTGTGCTGGTGTTGCCGTATACCCCGGCCGCGCATCATTTGGTCGATGCCGCCGCGCTGGCGAAGATGAAGCCCACCGCCACGCTGGTGAACATCGCCCGCGGCGGGCTGGTCGACGAAATCGCGCTGGCGGATGCGCTGGCCAATGGCCGCCTGGCTGCCGCGGGGCTGGACGTGTACGAGGGCGAGCCGAGCGTGCGCCCGGAGCTTCTGGCGCTGCGCAACGTGGTGCTGACCCCGCATATCGGCAGCGCCAGCCTGCAGACCCGCCGCGGCATGGTCGCGCTGGCGGTGGACAACCTGATCGCCGCGCTGGGGCAGGGGCCGGACGCCGGCCGCCCGCCGAGCGCGCTGAACCTGGGCCAGATCGACGCCGGCAAAACCGGCGGCAAGGCCGTGGGCGCGGGCAAAATCGGCGCCGAAAAACGATAGGGAACCTCCGCGTCCGCTGTCCCGGAGGTTCCCCGAACCCAGCGATGCTGCGCCGAATTCCTTTCCTTATCGAATCACCGAGCCAACACCCATGAACCAGAACACCCGTCGTTTCAATGTTGCCGTCGTCGGCGCCACCGGCGCGGTCGGCGAGACCATGCTCAACATCCTCGCCGAGCGCGATTTCCCCATCGGCACGCTGCATGCCCTCGCGTCCGAGCGCTCGGCAGGCGGCACGGTCGAGTACAAGGGCGAGAAGATCGCCGTGCAGGACCTGGCCACCTTCGACCCGAAGGGCGTGGACATCGCGCTGTTCTCCGCCGGCGGCAGCGTCTCGAAGGAATACGCGCCGAAGTTCGCCGCCGCCGGTGCGGTGGTGATCGACAACTCCTCGGCCTTCCGTTACGACGACGACGTGCCGCTGGTGGTGTCGGAGGTGAACCCGGAAGCACTGAAGGACCGCCCGCGCGGCATCATCGCCAATCCGAACTGCTCGACCATGCAGATGCTGGTGGCGCTGGGCCCGATCCACCGCCAGTACGGCATCGAGCGCATCAACGTGGCGACCTACCAGTCGGTGTCCGGCGGCGGCCGTTCGGCGCTGGAGGAACTGGGCAAGCAGACCGGCCAGCTGCTGAACTTCCAGGAGATCGACCCGCAGCGTTTCCCGGTGCAGATCGCCTTCAACCTGATCCCGCACATCGACGACTTCCAGGACAACGGCTACACCAAGGAGGAAATGAAGCTGGTGTGGGAGACGCAGAAGATCCTCGGCGACGCCAACATCAAGGTGAACCCCACCGCGGTGCGCGTGCCGGTGTTCTATGGACACTCCGAGGCGGTGGCCATCGAGACCCGCGAGAAGATCACCGTGGAAGCGGCGCGCGAACTGCTCTCGCGTTCGCCGGGCGTGGAAGTGGTGGACGAGCGCAAGGCGGGTGGCTACCCGACGCCGGTGACGCACGCCTCGGGCCATGATGCGGTGTACGTCGGCCGTATCCGCGAGGACTTCTCGCACCCCCGTGGCCTGAACCTGTGGATCGTCTCGGACAACATCCGCAAGGGCGCTGCGCTCAACGCGGTGCAACTGGCCGAACTGGTCGCCGCCGAGCAGGGTTGAGCCTGCTGCGATGCGGGAAGGACGCCGGCCTTGGCTCGCGGCGTCCTTCACCTGCCCGTATCCAGTCTTCCGGCGCGACGTTATATTGGCGCCCATGAAACGCAGGGGAATGGGCGCCAAGCGCCCCCTACAAGGTATCGGCGCGCTGGTCCTGACGCTGTGCAGCGGTGCTGCGATGGCGCTCGGGCTGGGCGACATCCGCGTGCTGTCGCGTCCGGGGCAGCCGCTGGTGGCCGAGATTCCGGTCATCTCCAACGAGCCGGGCGAGCTGGAGAACGCGCACGTCGCGCTCGCCTCGCCGGCGACGTTCGCCCGCGTCGGCCTGGAGCCGCCGCAGGGCCTGGTCAACGAACTCCAGTTCCAGTTCACCCAGGATGCCGGTGGCCGCGCCGTCATCCGCGTCACCAGTGCCTCGCCGGTTTCGCAGAAGGCGTTGTCGTTCCTGATCGAAGTGGATTGGGGGCAGGGCAGGCTGGTGCGCGAATACTCCGCGCTGGTCGATGCACCGAACACTGCCGCGGCGATTGCCGAGCCGATGATCGAGGCGCCGGCCGCCAGTGCCGAGAACCGCATCATCCGCGAAACCGAGGCGCTGCCGCCGTCACCGGCACCGCCCACGCAGTCCTCCGAGCCCGCGCCGCCGGTGGCCGCCAC
>JAEWJB010000050.1 GCA_023386795.1 Pseudomonadota bacterium | reverse complement strand
GCTTTCTGTACCTGCTGTAGTGGCCTTTTCCGGCATGGAAAATTACGGACACATCAACGATTGGCCGGAGCCAAACGGCTGGAAATATGAAGAAGAGCAGTTTGCACTAAAATGGGGCAGAGTGCTTGATAAATACAAGGAATACGGCGTAAAGGTGGCGTTTGAACCGCATCCCAACAATGTGGTGTATGATACTCAGTCCGCACTAAGGCTTTTGGAGGTGGTGGATCATCATCCGGCCTTTGCCATCAATTTAGATCCGGCAAATATCCTGTTCTCCGGTGTGAACATCCAGACCTTTGTGGATGAACTGAGGGGAAGGATCGCGCTGGTTCATGCAAAGGACTGTGAAATCGTCCATCACAACCTGGCAAAGGGCGGGTTAAATATGTACATGCAGGATGGCTGGGGCCGTTTGGACCGCTCCTTCCGCTTCCGGATTCCCGGCTGGGGCGACGTGGATTGGAAGCGTTTGATCAGCGAGCTGTTCCTCACCGGATATGACGGCGTATTCAATTACGAACATGAAGATGTAATCATGAGCAGGGCAGACGGAGTAAAAAAAACCATAGAATTCCTGCGCCCCCTGATGATCGACGCTCCCTATGAAGGACGCAGTGATGCGCTGTTTACAAAATAAAATCAGACATTTACAGAGCAAAGGAGAAAATATATGAGAAAAATGAGAGCACAAGTGCTGACCCAGCCGTATCACTATGAACTTTCAGAAGTTCCGGTACCGGAGATTACCGAGGATGAAGTCCTGATTAAGATCAAATATTGCGGAATCTGCGGTTCTGACTGGGGTTCCTATACGGGAAAGTATGCGGATGAGGTGGCTTGCCTGCCGTTAATTACAGGCCACGAGTTCTATGGAACCATTGAAGAACTGGGTGCCAATGCACAGGGATTAAAGTTAGGAGACCGTGTTACCTGCGATATCTGCAAGCCATGCGGTACCTGCTATCATTGCCGCATCGGAGAGCCGCTTCTGTGTACGGAATTCAAACAGATCGGGATCCATGTAAACGGCGGGTTTGCAGAGTATGTAAAGGTACCGTGGAAAAATGTATATGTGGTGCCGGATGAAGTATCCGATGAGAAAGCGGCTTTTGTAGAGCCTTTGACCGCCTGCATTAATGCTTCAAGGAAAATGGACTGCGTCATGGGAAGAAGCGTGGTAGTAATCGGCGCCGGGCTTGGAATCCTCCATGCCTGTCTTGCAAAGCTTAGAGGCGCTGCGCCGGTGATCATCATTGACGGCAATGAGGACAGGCTTGCCATGGCTAAGGACATGGTGGCAGACTATGTAATCAACTTCAAGGAGACACCTGACGTAATAGCTGAGGTCATGAAGCTGACAAACGGCATAGGCGCCGATTTTGTTCTGGAAGCCGTAGGCAGCTCAAAGACCTATGAACAGGCATTCCAGATGGTGAGAAAAGGCGGAAAGGTAGAGGCTTTCGGAATCTGTGCAGATGACGATTACGCCAGTCTTCCTCCGGTGAAGTTCGTACTGGAGGAGAAAAAGGTCAGCGGAAGCTGCGCCGGCATTGGATACGACTGGGGCGACGTTCTGACCCTTCTCAAATATAACCGGGTAGATCCTACCCCTCTGATCTCTATGATTGTTCCCCTTGAGGAACTGGAAGACGCTGTCAATGAAATTCGCAGAAATCCGAAATTGGTCAAGGTTTTAGTAAGCCCAGAGGCCAAAGAGCGGGTTGTACTGTATCAGTAAACCGATAAGGGGGACATTTCAGTCATGAAACAAAAAAGTGCTTCGGGAATGGTGAAAAAAATATTAAACAATCCCATCAGCGGCCCCTATCTTGCGCTGATCATCCTGCTGCTGATTGCCAGCATGATTTCACCGATTTTTCCCACATTTAAAAATATTACAAACATCCTACGGCAGGCATCCATTGTGGGCGTGGTCAGCATTGGCATGACAATGGTACTGCTCATAGGAGGAATTGACCTTTCCGTCACCAGTATTATGGCGATTGCAGCCTGTGTGATGGCAAGAATGTCAGAGCCCTATGTGCAGGCCGGCGGTACCGGCATCTATTTAGGACCGGTGCTTCTGGTGATGTTATTCGGCTTTATCATCGGCCTGATTAACGGCAGTATCATTGTGTGCAGGGGGGTAGAGGCTTTCATCATCACCCTTGGCACGGGGCAGGTGCTGCGGGGACTTAATTACATATATACCAATGGAGCGCCGGGAGGCTCGGTTTCCCAGTTCTGGTCCAACTTTGGTTCCAAGTCCCTGGGAGGGATCATCCCCTATGCTGTGGTGCTGTATGCGGTCCTTATGATCATTTTCATGGTGCTGCTTCATAAGACGGTATTCGGGCGCCATATCTATGCCATAGGCAGCAATTCGGAGGCGGCCAGACTCTCCGGCGTAAAGGTGAAATTCCATAAAATTATGGCATACGGTCTTTGCGGCCTGACCGCATCCATCGCCGGCGTCATGCTGGCAGCCAGAGTCCGGGTAGGAGAGCCAAACGGCAGTACCGGCTATGATATGGACGCCATTGCGGCGGTGGTCATCGGCGGAACCTCCATGTCAGGAGGACGGGGGTCCCTAATCTGTACCCTGGCAGGCGTGCTGATCATGGCGGTAATGAACAACATACTGAATCTTTTGGGCGTAAATCCTTACCTTCAAATCGTGATTAAAGGTCTGATTATACTGGTGGCGGTACTGATTCAGAAGAAAAACAAATAATGCAGGACTGCTATGAGAAAACAGAGGTGAGCATATGAGCGAATACGCATTGGAAATGCTTGACGTGACCAAAACATTTTCCAAAGTGACCGCTTTAAATCATGTGGACTTAAAGGTAAAGGAAGGAGAGATACACGCTCTCATCGGAGAAAATGGTGCAGGAAAATCTACCCTTATGAAGGTTCTGTCCGGTGTTTACCAGGCAGATTGTGGGACTGTGCGCATTTTTGGGGAAGAAATGCATTTTCATAACCCACAGGATGCCATTGATAAGGGAATTGCCATCATCTATCAGGAGTTAAGCCTTGTCCCTGATTTAAATGCGGTCGAGAATCTGATGCTGGGTCATGAGATTCATAAGAACCATTTTATAAAGAAAAAAGAGGAAGAAGAGTTTGCGAAAAAATGGCTGGATTATGTGAGTGCCGGGACCATCCCGGATTATCACACTCCGGTCCGCTGCCTAAGCGTTGCACAGCAGCAGATGATCGACATCGCAAAAGCAGTATCCTATCATGCCAAAATCATTATTATGGATGAGCCTACGGACAGTCTGACACAGAAAGAAATTGATGTGCTGTTTCAGATTGTGAGAAAGCTTAAGCAGGATGGAATCACGGTGATTTACATATCCCACAGGCTGGAGGAGCTGTTTGAAATCTGTGACCGGATCACGGTACTTCGGGACGGTGCTTATGTGGACTGCGCAAATATTGCGGATGTAAATAAGGACTGGCTCATCGGAAAGATGATTGGCCGGGACCTAAAAGATACCTTTCCGCCCAGACGCCGGGTCCATTCAGAGGAAGTGGTGCTTGAGACCAGCAATTTATGCGGGGAACGGTTCCAAAATGTATCCTTCCGGCTTCATAAAGGGGAGATCCTGGGATTTTCTGGCCTGGTGGGCGCAGGAAGAACGGAGGTTATGCGTGCCATATTCGGGGCGGACAAAATCTGCTCCGGAGAAATGAAGCTTTTTGGTCAGACGGTGCATATGACCCACCCCTGTCAGGCGGTGGAACGTGGCATGGGATTTGCCACGGAGGACCGGAAAGCACAGGGGCTTTTCCTAAACCAGACAATTAAGGACAATATCGCAATCGCATCCCCAAAGCGGGTTTCTACCAAAGGCTTTGTAAGCGGAAAAGAAGAAGTAAAGCTTGCAAACCAGTATATGAAGGAGTTAAAAATTGCTGCGCCGGATATTCATAAGGTCTGTAAATTCCTCTCCGGAGGAAACCAGCAAAAGGTGGTGCTGTCCAAATGGCTGGCATCGGAATGCAGGATATTGATCCTTGATGAACCCACAAGAGGAATCGATGTAGGGGCAAAGTTTGAAATTTACTTACTGATGGACCAGCTGGCCAATGCGGGAGTCAGTATCATCATGATTTCTTCCGAAATGCCGGAGATCATGGCAGTATCAGACCGCATGATCGTAATGCACGAGGGGACTGTGACAGGGGAAATTACTCATGAAGATTATACGGAAGAAAATATTATGAAGCTTGCCAGCGGCGAAAAACGGAAAAAGGAGAGTTGACTTATGGGATACAAAGAGACATTATTTCAGCCGGTCATGATCGGCAGCAGAGAGTGTAAAAACCGGTTCTTCGCACAGCCCATGGAATGCGTGGATTCTGATGCAGAGGGAAATCCAACGGACCTGACCTATGAACGGTATGAAAACCTGTATAAGGGCCAGTTTGGCCTGGTGGATTTAGAGGCGATCACGGTAACCAATGAAAGCCGCGCCAGAAAGACCCAGCTGGAGATCATGCCCCGTAATGAAAAAGCCCTGGAAAAATTTATCCGCAGACTGAAAGAAGTAAATCCCGATGCACTGATTGTATTCCAGCTGACCCACTCAGGAGAGATCAGCGTGCCGGAGTTTTCCAGAAGGGTCTGTGTGAAACCGATGTACGGGCTTGGCGGTGACATCCTGACAGAGGAAGAAGTAGAAAATATCATGGACCAGTTTGCCCTGGCATCAAAGATCTGTCAGAATGTGGGTGCAGACGGCGTAGATATGAAGCTGTGCCATGGATACTTAGGTTCCCAGATTATCCGCCCTTATAATGACAGGGACTGGAAATACGGCGGCTCCTGGGAGCGGCGTTCCGCTTTTGCATATGATCTCATGGAGCGGATCCAGAAAGCGGTAAATTTTGATAAAAACTTCCTGATTGGTTCCAAAATGTCCATGTGGGAAGGCTTCCCCGGAGGCTTCGGTTCCGCAGGTCCGGACTCTCCGCTGATGGATATGACAGAGCCCATCGATTTAATTCAGGGGCTGGAGAAAATGGGAGCCTCCTATTTTGTGGAATCCTTAGGCAACGTCCACTGCAGCATGAGCTTTATGGAAGCAGCCACCAATGATCCTTACTTCTCTTATCTGCATATTTATTTTTCAGATTTAATGAAGAAAGCGCTGAAGCCGGAAACAGTTGTAATCGGTTCCCATTTTTCATCCTTCCGCGGAGGAAAGAACAAGCTTCTGTCCATTGAACCGGAGAAATCCTCCCTGTTTGCAATGGGAGCCAGATGCATTGAGGACGGCATGATGGATATGGTAGGTTTAGGGCGCCAGTCCTTTGCAGACCCGCTTACTCCCTTAAAGCTTAAGGAGGGCCGGGAACATGAGATCAAGTATTGTACCCAGTGCATGAACTGTGAAGAGCTGATGATACGTCAGCAGCCGGTGGGCTGTGTGGCATTTAATAAACCTTACACCCAGCGGTTTGTGGACATTCGAAAGACCATGGGAAAACTGACAGAGCTGCATACCTGATGTCTGACAGTTATATGGGATCCCGGAATTCCCAAAGAATCCGGCTGATCCATGATTCCGTTTATCTAAAAAATTTACATACAAAGAAAGGCAAAGAAAATGAAAGAATTAAGAAAAGACGTATTGACAGCAAAGGATATTGCTTACATGATGGACCCAAGTGTACTGAAATTGGATACGTCAATCAAAGATGTGGAAGCCATGGTAGAAGCATGTAAAAAGTATGATTTTGGCTCTTGCTTCTGCTGGCCATGCTATTACCCTGAGCTGGTGGAACTGTTAAAGGGAACAAACACTGCTTTCGGTACCTCCCTTGCATTCCCTTCCGGTCAGGAAACCACAGAAACAAAAGTATACCTGGCTCATGAGTTTATGAAGCTGGATCCGGTGGAAAATGATATGGTAATGAATGTAGGCTGGCTGAAAGCAGGACTTTATGACCTGGTACTTGAGGATATCAAGGCAGTTCGTGAAGCTACTAAGGGTACTTCTTTAAAGGTAATCATTGAAGCAATGCTCTTAACGGATGAAGAAATCATAAAAGCCAGTGAGCTTTGTATCGAAGGCGGCGCAGATTATGTCAAGACAGGAACCGGATTCTCCCAGAATCCTACGACCCTTCATCACGTAGAACTGATTAAGACAACCGTAGGCGACCGTGCAAAGATTAAGGTAGCAGGCGGAGTCAGGGATTTAGACACACTTCTTAGAATGTATAAGAGGGGAGCATGCAGATTCGGTATCGGCTTAAGCAATGCAATTAAGATCATCGAGGAAGTGATTGCAATGGGACACGATATTGATATGTCAACAATTGATTAAAAGCTGATGAGAGGCTGTTGCAAAATAAACTGAATATGCCTGATATTGTATATAAGAAGTAATACGATTGCAAGAAAGCGCATATATCATAGTTTTGCAACAGCCTAAAGCTTTTTTAACCTCATCAGGTAAGTTGGGATATCAGCTATGAGGTTATGAGCAAGCAGCGCCGCGGATTGCGAATATCCGATTAATAAGGAGGAATGAAAACAATGGGAAAACTTACAGGTAAGACCGCATTGATTACAGGTGCTTCACGAGGCATTGGGGAGGGAATTGCAAAGGCGTTTGCAAAACATGGTGCAAAGCTGATCCTTCTGGATATTTCTAATGATGTAGACAGACTGACAGAGGAGCTAAAGGCAGAGGGAGCTTCCTGTGTGGCGGTACGGGCGGATGTCCGGGATCTTAAGGCAGTTGAGGCTGCGGTTGCAGAAGGCAAGCGTCAAATGGGAGATATTGATATCCTGGTGAATAATGCAGGAATATGCAGACTGGGAAATTTCCTGGATATGAGCGAGGAAGACCGGGATTTCCATATTGATATCAACATAAAGGGTGTATGGAACGTAACCCAGACCGTGCTTCCGGAAATGGTGGAACGAAAGGATGGACGGATCGTCATCATGTCCTCCGTAACAGGGGATATGGTAGCTGACCCTGGTGAAACAGCGTATGCACTGTCAAAGGCAGCCCTGGTAGGGTTCACAAAATCCCTTGCAGTAGAATCTGCCGGATCCGGCATCCGTGTCAATGCCATATGTCCTGGATATGTGCGTACACCTATGGCAGAGAGCATTGCACAGCAGTCGAATCCCACTGATCCGGAGTCTGTGCTGACAGAGATGGCAAAAGCAATCCCCATGAGACGGCTGGCGGCTCCTATAGAGGTTGGAGAACTTGCGGCATTTTTAGCATCGGATGAATCCAGCTATCTGACTGGCACCCAGACGGTCATTGATGGGGGAAGCACTTTGCCGGAAAGTGTCAGTGTCGGGGTGTAGTTCATGATCATTTCAAAGGGAATTGTACTTCTTATGGCCTTGTTTCTGCTTGCAGGCGGTCTGGATAAAATCGCAGGCAACCGTTTGGGCCTTGGGGAAGAATTTGAAAACGGCTTCCATGCCCTGGGTCCCCTGGCCTTAACAATGGCAGGGCTTACAAGCCTGTCCCCCCTGCTGGCCCGGTGGTTGTCAGGGGGAGTGGGAGCTCTGGCGGCAAAGGCAGGAATAAATCCTGCCATGGCCCCGGCGCTGCTGATACCGGTTGATACGGGCTGTTACCCCCTGGCCCATGCCATGACTTCTGATGGAGCGGCAGCCGATTTCGCTTCCCTTATCGTTGC
>JAEWJB010000067.1 GCA_023386795.1 Pseudomonadota bacterium | reverse complement strand
GCCTTTGACTAAGGCCCCGCGCTCACCAGCGCGGGGCCTTAGTCAAAGGCGGCGCCTGATGCTGGCGGTCGTAGGCGCGCAGTTCGTCGCGGATGTGGGCAATGCGCTGGCGGCCCAGCGCGTTGCGGCTGTCGTCCAGCACCACGCCTTCCAGCAGCTCGGCCATGCGCTGCACGGTCGGCAGCATCTTCTCCCATGCATCCAGCGCGGTCATCGGCGCCGGCAGGGTCAGGAAGAAGGCGATCGCCGGGGTTTCCATGGCGCGGATGTTGGCCATGTCGAAACTGCCCGGCTTGAGGATGCTGGCCATGCTGAAGATCGGGCCGCGCTCCGGGTGCCCTTCCACCAGGCGGTGGAAGACGTTCATGTGGCCGAAGGTCAAGCCGGTCTTCTCGGCCGCCACCACGATGTCCTCGCCCCGCAGCACCTGCCCCGCCTTGGCGGCGACGAACAGCGAGACGATCTTGTCGAAGTCCTGCGACGGGCGCTTGCCCAGTTCGCTGGCCGCGCCCTCTTCCGCGCCCAGGCCCAGTTCCGGCTGGGACACGGCATCACCGCTGTAGTCTCCGGCGGCCGCGGCGGCGGCATCCTCGCCGATCACCGGCTCCCGGCGCTCGCGGGCACCGGGCTGCGGCGCCGGCTCGCTGTCTACGCGACGTCCCTGCGGCGGCTTCTTCGGCCGGCCAAACAGGAAAATGGCCGCGACCAGCAGCAGGCCAACGATCAGGATGCCAATTCGCATCATGGCCATGTCGGACATCAGCAGCGTCTCCGGCAATGGTTCGTCAATGGGATTCCCGTAAGCCTGTCAGTTAAGCGGCGAAATTGAAACCCTGTGCGGGATGCGGAGTCCATGCTGCGGCGCAACCGCGGCCTCAGGCCGCACCCGCCAGCCGTGCAGCCTCCTCCAGGTCCACGCTGACCAGGCGGCTCACGCCCGGCTCGCGCATGGTCACGCCGGAAAGCTGGTGCGCGGCCTCCATCGTCGCCTTGTTGTGGCTCACGAACAGGAACTGCACCTTCTCGCTCATCTCCTTGACCATGTTGGCCAGGCGACCGACGTTGGCCTCGTCCAGCGGCGCGTCCACCTCGTCCAGCAGGCAGAACGGGGCCGGGTTGAGCTGGAAGATGGCGAACACCAGGGCCACCGCGGTCATCGCCTTCTCGCCGCCGGACAGCAGCGAGATGCTCGACACGCGCTTGCCCGGCGGGCGCGCCATGATCGCCACGCCGGTATCCAGCAGGTCCTCGCCGGTCAGTTCCAGGTAGGCATGGCCGCCGCCGAACAGGCGCGGGTACAGCGCCTGCACGCCGGCATTGACGCGGTCGAAGGTGTCCTTGAAGCGGCCGCGGGTCTCGCGGTCGATTTTGCGGATGGCGTCCTCAAGCGTTTCCAGCGCGGTGGTCAGGTCGACGTTCTGCGCTTCGAGGTACTCGGCGCGCTGGGCGGCTTCGCCGTATTCGTGGATCGCGGCCAGGTTGACCGGCTCCAGGCGGCGCATGCGTCCATCGATCTGGTGCACGGTCTGCTCCCAGTCGGCCACGCGCGCGTCCTCGGGCAGCGTGTTGATGACATCTTCCAGCACGAAGCCCGCCTTCACCACCGCGGCCGACAGCTGCTCTGCGCTCAACACCAGCGCCTGCTGGTCGAGCTTGCGCTGCGAAATGCGCTCGCGCTGCGCCAGCGCCTGCTCGTCGCGCTGGTGGCGGGTCTGCTCCAGCGCGCGCAGTTCGTGGTCGATGCCGTCGAGCTGGGTACGTGCTTCGGCCAGCACGCGCTCGGTGCGCACGCGCTCGCTCAGAGCGGCCTGGTGTTCCTGCTCCAGCGTCTCGACCGGCGAGTCGCCTTCGCTGAGCTGCGCGATCAGGTCTTCCAAGCGGGTGTCGAGCTGGCCGCGCTGGTTGCCCATGCGCTCCAGCGTCTGGCTGAGCGACGTCATCTGGGTGCGCTGGGACTCCAGCGTCAACGCCAGGGCGTGCGAGGCATCGCGTACGCTGCGTGCGGCGTCGCGGGCGAGGTCGCGCGCTTCGGTGAGCTGCCGGCGCTCGGTTTCCAGTGCCTGGCGGCTGGCCTCCAGGTCGCCCATGCGGCCCACCGCGTCCTCGAGCTTGGCGCGCGCTTCGCGGGCCTGTTCGCGGCTGTTGTCCAGCGTCTCGACCAGCTGCGCCAGTTCGCTCTCGATGCGCTCGATGCGCAGCCGCGCGGTGTCCACCTTCCCCTGTTGGCTCTGCAGTTGGCCAGCCAGTTCGGAAACGCTGCGGTGGGCCATGTACAGCTGGCGCTGCGCGTCCTCGCGCTGCTGCTCGGCGGCGAGCAGCTGGTCGCGGAAGCCGGCCAGGCGATGTTCGAGTTCGGCCTCGCGCTCGCCCAGGGTCTCGATCTGCGTGCGCAGCGCCTGGATCTCGCGCTCGCGCAACAGCGCACCTTGCTTGGCGGCGCCGGAGCGCGACACGCGCACCCAGCCCTCGCCCAGGCGCTCACCGTTGCGGGTGATCACCGAATCCTGGTCGCCCAGCCGCTGTTGCAGCTGGCGCGCGGCGGCGAGGTCGTCGGCGCCATGCAGGCGGGCGAGCAGGCGACGGATCGCCAGCGGACCGCGCACCTTCGCCGCCAGCGAGGTCGGCGCGAATTCGCCCTCGCCCGTGGCGTCGGACACAAGTGCGATGCGCCCTTCACCGAGTTCGCCCAGCGCATCGACCAGCGCGGCCGGGTCGTCCACCAGCACGCCTTCGATCAGCTGGCCCAGCGCGCTTTCGACCGCGTTCTCCCAGCCGGCATCCACCGTGATGCGCTCACCGACGCGCGCGGCCGAATCCAGCCCGCGCGACTTCAGCCACGCCACCGCGGCGCCCTGCTCCTGGCCCAGTGCGGCCTGCTGCAGGGTTTCAAGCGAGGACAGGCGGCCACGCGCGGCCTGCGCCTGCTTGCGTACTTCGGCCAGTTCGGCCTGGCTGCCCCGCTGCTGTTCCTGCAAGGCGGCCACCGACTGCTTGCGCGCCTCGACCTGCTCGTTGAGGCCGTCCAGCGCGGCCTTCTGGGTCTCGTGCTGCAGCTGGGCCTGTTCGAACGCCTCCGACAGCGCGTCCAGGTCCAGCCCGGCGCGCTCGCTCACCAGCGCTTCGCGGCGGCGGTCGGCTTCCAGCGCCTGGCGGTCGAGATAATCGACACGGGTGCGCTCCACTTCGCCGGCGCGCGAGGCTTCCCCGGTATCGCGGGTGTGGTGCTCCCAGCGCTGCTGCCAGTCGGCGAGCTTGGCCTCGGCTTCGCGCAGGGCCTCCTGCTTGAATTCGTTTTCTTCGCGCAGCTGCTCCAGCTGCGGCTCGGCCGCTTCCACCGCCTCGCGCAGCACGGCCAGCTTGGCCGCGTCGCCGGTGATGTGCTGGGTCAGTTCCTGCAGCTGGCTTTGCGCCTCGTCGCGTGCCTTGTGCAGGCGCTGGGATAGTTCGCGCTGGTGGTGGATCTGCTGCTCGATGCGCGCCAGCGTGCTGCCGACCTGATAGACGTCGGCCTGCGCCTTGGCCAGCGTCTCGGCGGCCTCCTCGCGGCGCACGCGTCCTGTCTCGATGCGCGCTTCGGCCTCGCGCTGTTCGGAGATCAGCTGCTGCAGTTTGGTCTCCTCGCGCGACAGCGCCTCGCGCAGGCCCTGCACCCGGCCATCCAGGCCCCGGTATTCCAGCGCCTTCCATTCTGCGTCCTTGACCCGGCGCTCTTCCTGCAGCGCCTGGTACTGCTCGGCCTGGCGGGCCTGCCGCTTGAGGTGCTCGAGCTGCTTGGTGATTTCCTCGCGCAGGTCGTTGAGGCGGTCCAGGTTCTCGCGCGTGTGGCGGATGCGGGTCTCGGTCTCCTTGCGGCGCTCCTTGTACTTGGAGATGCCGGCGGCCTCTTCGAGGTAGACACGCAGGTCTTCCGGGCGTGCCTCGATGATCTGGCTGATCATGCCCTGCTCGATGATCGAGTAGCTGCGCGGGCCCAGGCCGGTACCCAGGAACAGGTCGGTGATGTCGCGGCGGCGGCACTTGGTGCCGTTGAGGTAATACGCGCTGGAGCCATCGCGGCTCACCGTGCGCTTGACCGAGATTTCGTTGAACGCCGCGTACTCGCCGCTGATGGCATGGTCGGCGTTGTCGAAGATCAGCTCGACCGTCGCTTGCGAGACCGGCTTGCGCGCCGAGGAGCCGGAGAAGATGACGTCGGTCAGCGAATCGCCGCGCAGGCGGCTGGCCGAGCTCTCGCCCATCACCCAGCGCACCGCGTCGATGATGTTCGACTTGCCGCAGCCGTTCGGACCCACGACGCCGGTCATGTTGGTCGGCAGGTGCAGCGTGGTCGGGTCGACGAAGGACTTGAAGCCGGACAGCTTGATGGTGGAAAGGCGCATGTGGCGTCGGGTTCCGGGCGCCGCGCGGGGCGTCGCCAGCAGGTTTTTCGAGGATTTCCGCGTCCAAGCCCTTGATCTGGCTCAGCTCCGGGCAGGCGGGCGCGGCAGTGGACCCCGAGTATAGCGGGCGCGTCGCGGCCGGCGGGAAGCGGACGGGACGGCGGCTGGCGCGCTACGGGGGGCGGAAAAAACAACGGGCGCCCTGGGGCGCCCGTTGCGGGATCACGGCAAGGCCGGGATCAGGCAGCGTCGGACTCGACGATGACCTTGACGGTCACTTCGACGTCGGCGTGCAGGTGCACCAGGACGTCGTACTCGCCGATGTTGCGGAACGCGCCTTCGCCCAGGATCACTTCGCTCTTTTCCAGCGGCAGGCCGGCGGCGGTGAACGCCTCGGCGATGTCGCGCGGGCCGACCGAGCCGTACAGCTTGCCTTCGGTCGAAGCATGGGCCGCCACGGTCACGCTGGCGCCTTCGAACTTGGCGGCGCGGGCCTGTGCCTCGTCCAGCTGGCCCTTGGCCTTGGCTTCGTACTCGGCGCGCTTGGCGTCGAACGCGGCCAGGTTGGCCTCGGTGGCCGGCACGGCCTTGCCCTGCGGGACCAGGAAGTTGCGGCCGTAGCCCGGCTTCACGTTGACCTTGTCACCCAGACCACCCAGGTTGGTGACCTTCTGCAGCAGAATCAGTTCCATCGTATTGCTCCGTTATTCGTTAGCGAGGGCAGGCGCCCCCGCAACGGTGGCTGTCCGAATAGGACGGGATAAGACGCCGGATTAAACGTCGTGGTTGTCGGTGTACGGAATCAGGGCCAGGAAACGGGCGCGCTTGACGGCCGTGGCCAGCTGGCGCTGGTACTTCGACTTGGTGCCGGTGACGCGGCTCGGCACGATCTTGCCGTTCTCGGTCAGGTACTGGCGCAGGGTGTTGAGATCCTTGTAGTCGATCTCCTTGACGCCCTCGGCGGTGAACTTGCAGAACTTGCGACGACGGAAGAACTTGGACATGTCAGTGCTCCTTAGGCGGCTTCGGCGTTGTCGCCGTCGTTGTCGTTCGAGGCGTTGTTGCCGCCCTCGTTCTCATCGTCGTCACGACGACGACGCTCGCCACGCTCGGGCTTGTCGCCCTTCTCGTCCTTGCTCTTCATGATCAGCGACTGCTCGGTATCCGGGCCATCGCGCTTGATGACCAGGTTGCGCAGCACCGCGTCGTTGAAGCGGAAGCTCTCGACCAGCTCGTTCAGCACGGCCTGGTCGGCCTCGATGTTGATCAGCACGTAGTGGGCCTTCACCAGGTTCTGGATCGGGTACGCCAGCTGGCGGCGGCCCCAGTCTTCCAGGCGGTGGATCTTGCCGTTGCCATTCTCCACGAGCGACTTGTAGCGCTCGATCATGGCGGGGACCTGTTCGCTCTGGTCCGGGTGGACCAGGAACACGACTTCGTAATGACGACTCATGTTTTCATACCTTTCGGATGTGGCCCCGGAGGGCCGGACAGCCCCCCGGCGGATGCCAGTGGGGCAAGGGTTCCGCCCGGGAGCCGGGCAGGAAGCAGGAAATTATGGCAGTTCAGGGACTTAGGCGCAACGGCGGCGCCGGAACGGGGCCAGGCGGGCTTTCCGCCACCGCTGACGGCGCCCTGCGGGAGCTCCGGCCCCCGCCTGTCCGCCGTCAGGCCTTGTCGGCCTCGGTGGTGAAGCTCTCCCCGCAGCCGCATTCAGCGGCGGCATTGGGATTGGAGAACGTGAACGTCTCGCTCAGCCCGTGCTTGCCGAAGTCGATCCGCGTGCCGTCCACCAGCGGCAGGCTCTGGGCGTCCACGTAGATCCTCACGCCCTCCTGCTCGAACACGGCATCGCCCTCGCGCTGGTCGCGGGCCAGCTCGGTGACATGGCCCCAGCCCGAACAGCCGGTACGGGTCACGCCGAAGCGCAGACCCAGCGCGCCGGGAGTCTGCTGCACGAAGCGCTGCACGCGCTCCAGGGCGATGGGGGTGAGGCTGACTGCCATGGGGGGAAACTCCGGAAGAACGGGACAATTATAGGCCGTGGCCATGAACCGGCCAGCGCGGGCGGCGTGACACTGCGTCTTGCACCCCGCCCGGAGCAGATGAGGGCCGCGGCAGCGCATCGCAAGCACCACCACGCCCGCGCTTGCCTCGCCAGTAGGCCTTGCCGCATTTACACTTCCCGGCTCATTGGACAGTTCGCTGCGGCGAGGAAGAAACATCATGACGGTGGTCAGCGTTGAACATGCGCTTGCCGGGAAGATCCCGGAAGGCGGCGAGGCGACGGTACGGGGCTGGGTGCGCACGGTGCGCGGGTCCGCCAACCTGGCCTTCGTCAATGTCACCGATGGCTCCTGCTTCGCCCCGATCCAGGTCGTGGCCACCGACACGCTGGCCAATTTCGAGGACATCAAGCGCCTGACCCCGGGCTGCTCGCTGGTGGCCACCGGCACGCTGGTGAAATCCCAGGGCAAGGGCCAGGCGTTCGAGATCCAGGCCAGCGCGATCGAGATCGTCGGCTGGGTCGAAGACCCGCTCACCTACCCGATCCAGCCCAAGCCGATGACCCCGGAGTTCCTGCGCGAGGTCGCCCACCTGCGCCCGCGCACCAACCTGTTCGGCGCGGTCACCCGCATCCGCAACTGCCTGGCCCAGGCGGCGCACCGCTTCTTCCACGAAAACGGCTTCAACTGGATCAGCACCCCGATCATCACCACCTCCGACGCCGAAGGCGCCGGGCAGATGTTCCGCGTCTCCACGCTGGACATGGCCAACCTGCCGCGCAACGCCGCCGGCGAGGTGGATTTCGGCCGCGACTTCTTCGGCAAGGAAACCTTCCTCACCGTGTCCGGCCAGCTCAACGTGGAGGCCTACTGCCTGGCACTGAGCAAGGTCTACACCTTCGGCCCGACCTTCCGCGCGGAGAACTCCAACACCACCCGCCACCTGGCCGAGTTCTGGATGATCGAACCGGAGATCGCCTTCGCCGACCTGGCCGAGGACGCCCGGGTGGCCGAGGAGTTCCTGAAGTACCTGTTCCGCGCGGTACTGGCCGAGCGTGGCGACGACATGGCCTTCATCGCCGAGCGCGTGGACAAGAACGCAATCACCAAGCTGGAAGCCTTCGTCAACGCGCCGTTCGAGCGCATCGAGTACACCGACGCGATCCGCCTGCTGCAGGCTTCGGGCAAGAAGTTCGACTTCCCGGTCGAATGGGGCCTGGACCTGCAGACCGAGCACGAGCGCTGGCTGACCGAAGAACACGTCGGCCGCCCGGTGGTGGTGACCAACTACCCCGAGCACATCAAGGCCTTCTACATGCGCCTGAACGATGACGGCAAGACCGTCGCGGCCATGGACGTGCTGGCCCCGGGCATCGGCGAGATCATCGGTGGCAGCCAGCGCGAGGAGCGCCTGGACGTGCTCGACGCGCGCATGGCGCAGTTCGGGCTGGATGCCGAGCATTACGGCTGGTACCGCGATTTCCGCCGCTACGGCACGGTGCCGCACGCCGGCTTCGGCCTGGGCTTCGAGCGCCTGGTGGTCTACGTGTGCGGGCTGGGCAATATCCGCGACGCGATCCCCTACCCGCGCGCGCCGGGCAGCGCGGAGTTCTGAGGTGGCGCCGCTGCAGCTGGCACTGACGGTACAGCTCTCGCTGTACGGCGTGGCCATCGTGGCGGCGTGCTTCTGCATCGCGCGGGCCGTCGGCTTGCAACGCCAGGCTTCGCGTCACGGTGGCCGCCCGGAGTGGTGGCAGAGTGCCGAAGCGCGCGCGGCGGTGGCACATGCGGTACGCCCGCTGTGGTGGGTGGTGGGCGCGCTGATCGTCGGCGCACTGGCGCCGCGCCTGATGGGAGCGATCCACGGATGACCCTGTTCTTCGCCTTGTGCTTCGTCGGCGTGGCAGTCGCCGGCTTCTGTGCCTTCGTGATCTTCTGGCCGCTGACGCTGGTGCACCTGCGCGATCGCCACCAGGCGCTCGCCGCGGCGCTTGGCCCGGGCGCCTTTCTCAAGCCGGCGGCATTGCAATGGTTGCTGGTGCGCCGCTACCGCGACACCGGCGACCGCGCGCTCTCCGGCCTGGCCACACCGGCCTGGCTGGCGCTGCTCACCCTCCTCACCGGCCTGGGCATGGCCGCCCTGCTCGGCCTGCTTTCCACGGTAATCAAATGAACGACGAATACACCTTCGAACAATGGTGGCTGGCCAGCCTGGGCCGGCTGCTGGTGTGGGCCCGCCTGCGGGTCAAGGAAGCCGGCACCGCCGAGGTCCTGGACAGCGACGGCAACACGCTGGCCTACGACAGCGAGGACAGCGCGCGCGCCGCGCTGTTCGACGCCGAGTTCGTGGCTTTCGACGGACTGGACGAGGAAGACGCGTTGGCGCGTGGCTTCTCGCTGTCCGAAGTGCAACCGCCGCGTGGCGAAGGCGACGAGCTGGTCCCGCGCATGACCCAGCACCTGGGCGGACGCGCCTGATGCATACCCCGCGCGCCTTCGTCGAAACCGACCTGGCCGCGCTCGATGGGCTGATCGCCCATGACCCGTTCGTCACCGTGGTCACGTTCGCCGACGGCATTCCCGAAGCCAGCCACCTGCCGGTGCTCTACCGGCGCGAGGGCGAGCGGGTGCTATTCGAGGGCCATTGGGCCCGCCCGAATCCGCAGGTGGCCGGTGGCCAGGCACTGGTGATCGTGCAGGGGCCGCACGCGTACGTATCGGCGTCCTGGTATCCGGACAAGGCCGAGGCGGCGCGCGTGCCGACCTGGAACTACGCCGCGGCACACCTGCACGGCCGGCTGGAGCCTTTCCATGACGAGGCCGCGCTGGCCGATCTCGTTGGGCGGCTCAGTGATCACTTCGAAGCACGCGCGGGCGGTGACTGGCGCTTCGACGTCGACAATCCGCGCGAGCGCTCGCAGCTGCGTGGCATCGTCGGCTTCCGCTTCGTGGCCGAGCGCATCGAGATGAAATTCAAGCTGAGCCAGAATCATCCGGCGGCGAACGTGGCGGCGGTCATCACCGCGCTCGAGCGCCAGGGCAATGACCAAGCAAGCGCGACGGCGGCGCTGATGCGCGACCGTACGGCAGCGACTGTACAGAGGGCTGAAGGATAATGACCGACATGAATTCGCTCACCGATCTACTCGAAAAGAACCGCGCCTGGTCCGACCGCATCAACGAGGAGGACCCGGAATTCTTCGCCCGTCTCTCCAAGCAGCAGAACCCGGAATACCTGTGGATCGGGTGTTCGGACTCGCGCGTGCCGGCCAACCAGATCATCGACATGGCGCCGGGCGAGGTATTCGTCCATCGCAACGTCGCCAACGTGGTGGTGCATACCGACCTCAATTGCCTGTCCACGATCCAGTTCGCGGTGGACGTGCTGAAGGTGCGCCACATCCTGGTGGTGGGCCACTACGGTTGCGGCGGCGTGCTGGCCAGCCTGACGCAGGCGCGCCTGGGCCTGGTGGACAACTGGATCCGGCATGTAACCGACGTGGCCGACAAGCACGAAGGCTGCCTGCACGACGTGGCGACGCTGCCGCTGCAGCACGCGCGCCTGTGCGAGCTCAACGTGCTGGAACAGGTGGTGCACGTGGTGCGCACGACGGTGGTGCAGGACGCATGGAATCGCGGGCAGGAACTGACGGTGCACGGCTGGGTGTACAGCCTGCGCGATGGCCTGGTACACGACCTGGGCCTGGACGTGGGCGCCAACGACCAGCTCGATGCGCGCTACGCGGCGGCGCTGGCGAAGATCCAGGCCGACCGGCAGGAGCGCTGAGTCCACCATGCTGGCCGCACCGCTCAACCTGCAGGCGTGGATCGAGGAGAATCGTCACCTGCTCAAGCCGCCGGTGGGCAACAAGTGCATCTACGACGGCGATTTCATCGTGATGGTGGTGGGTGGGCCAAACGTGCGCACCGACTTCCACTACGACGAGGGGCCGGAGTGGTTCTACCAGCTCGAAGGCGAGATGGTGCTCAAGGTGCAGGACGAAGGCCAGGTGCGCGACATCCCGATCCGCGCGGGCGAGATGTTCCTGTTGCCGCCGAAGGTGAGGCATTCCCCGCGGCGGATGGCCGGCTCGGTGGGACTGGTGGTCGAACGGCGCCGGTTGCCGCATGAGCGCGATGGGCTGATGTGGTATTGCCCGCAGTGCAACCACCTGCTTTACGAAGAGTTCTTCGCGCTGGGGAGTATCGAGGAGGATCTACCCCTGGTGTTCGAGCGGTTCTATGGATCGCTTGAGCGGCGGACCTGCCCGCAGTGCGGGACGGTGCATCCCGCGCCTGCACAGGGGTGACGGGTCTTTGATGGGGCAGCCTGCGGCCGCCCTTTTTCGTTTCTGCGCCGGCGGGTCCTGTTCGGCTCGCATGCTTATCCCTCGCGGCGTGCTTCAGATCGAAGCGTGAAAGTTGAACCGCCTTGCGCCGACCTGGCGGGTATGGGCGTCAGCGGGCCATGGATGGCCCGCGTGCGGCGAGTCGAACAG
>JAEWJB010000029.1 GCA_023386795.1 Pseudomonadota bacterium | reverse complement strand
TTACGGCGGGAAGAAGCGGCTCGCCTTCATCCTATCACGATGATGCCTGGGGCCTTCGGGGGCAGGGCCCTTTCGGGACCGTAGGCGACATGGATGTCGCCTACGAGCCTCCATGGATGGATTTACGGCGTGTCCCGGCAAGGCGCCGCCACCGGGCGCCGAGCGATGAACCATGCGAGCCGTGCTTTCGGAAGTGACGAACGACCTGATACCTGCGGTCGCGGCTGAAGCCGCTCCTACAGGGTGACAAGCAAGGCAAAAGCCCCGCGAACGCGGGCAAAAAAGAAGGGGCCGCGAAGCGACCCCAACCCTACCCCCGATTACCAGTTGGCCCGAAGCACCAGCGAATAACGCCGGTCATTGAGGAACCACCCGCGCGTGTAGAGCCGCGTATCCACCTCGCCATCCGCATACGACGTCGGCCCCATCAGCACCTTGGTCGTCGAATCGGTGAGGTTGTTGGCCTGGATGCCCAGCTGCCAGTGGTCGTCGAAGCGATAGAACGCCGAGCCGTCGAGCTGCCCGTAGTCGTCCGCCCAGGTCGGCAGGTGCGTCGCCGCATCGCTGGTCGTCAGCAGGTAACGCGAGCGCCAGTTGTAGGCCAGGCGGATCGACCACGGCCCTTTCTCGTAGATGCCCGCCACGTTGTAGCTGCGCCGCGACAGACCCTCCAGCGGCAGCTTCACCCCCGTCACCGTCGTATTGCTGTACGGGTCGGTCGCCGTGTTCACGCCACCGGAGCTGTCCACGAAGGTGAAGTTGCCGGTGACGCCGAACCCGCTCAGCCAGCCTGGCAGTGAGTCGAAGAACTGCGTGTAGCCCAGCTCGAAACCCTGGATCACGCCCTTGTCCATGTTGTACGGCCGCGTCACCAGCCAGTCCTGGCCGCCATAGGTCTCCGTGCGCGTCTGCGTGGAGAAGTAGTTTTTTACGTCCTTGTAGAACAACGTCGCGTACAGCAGGTCGCTGTTGTCGAAGTACCACTCCAGCGCCATGTCGAACTGGCTGGCCGTCATCGGCTTGAGGTCCGGGTTGCCCGCCGTGCCGGTCCACTCCGATACCGTGCCGTCGTCCTCGGTCGTCGCCGCCAGCTGCAGGTAGGCCTGCAGCTGCGTGAAGTCCGGCCGTGCCATCGCGCGGGAAGCCGCCACGCGCCATTGCAGGTCCTCGCGCAGCTTGAACCGCACGTTGAGGCTGGGCAGCACGTCGGTGTACTGGCCGCGCGAGTTGGCGCTGAAGTATTGCCCGTGATACAGCGCCTTCAGCGCATCGGAGGCCGCCGTCGCCGAGAGGTCGGGATAGATGCCGTAGCCGTCGGCCTGCGTCTTGGTCTGCACGATGCGCACGCCGACGTTGCCGTCCACCGGAATGCCCAGCGCCTCGTCGTTGCCGAAGTACACCATGGCGTACGCCGCCTCGGTGCGCTCGAACTGGCGATTGGTGTCCTGCAGGTTGTACTGGTCCGGCGCCCAGCCCCAGCCCCGCAGGTCGTAGAACTGCTGGAACATCTCCGAGGTCGCCGCGTAGTTCCTGGGCAGCGAATCCATCGGGAACTGCAGGTTGCCCGGCAGGTTGACCTTGCCGCGGAAGAAGTTCGGGAACGTGTACAGGTGCGCCGAGCCGCCCAGGTAGGCGTCGAGCGTCGCCAGGCCGCTGGCCGTGGTCGGGATGGTGGCCCAGTTGTCGGTCAGCACGCCCCAGTTGTAGCCGGAATTCTTGTTGGTCTGCGTGCGGTCGGTGGCGCGCAGGCCGAAGCGGGCAAAGCGCAGCCAGCTGCTGTCCTGGAAGGTGTATTCCAGGTCCACGCGGGTGGAAAGCTGGCGGCCGCGGTTCTTGGCCAGGTGGTCCATCGCCGCCGCCCAGAAGTAGTTGGACGGATCGGCCGCGTACGCCGGGTCATCGATGCTCACGCTCGGGTACTTGCCCGACAGGTCGTAGCTCAGGCCCGGCAGGTAGGTGGCGGTGAAGACGGTGAAGTCGAGGCTGTCGCTCTCCGACTGCACCAGCTGCATGTCGCCCTTCAGCACCAGGTTGTCGTTGAGGTAATGGCTGAAACCGGCCGACAGGTCCGAAGTGGTCGTCTGCTGCTCGGCATAGCGGTTGTCAGTGTTGAAGCGCACGCCATCGGTGGTGAGGTTGCCGCGCCACGAACTGGAGATCGGCGAGCCGCTGACGAATACGCCATCGTCGTCGTACTGGAACGTGGTGCCGGCCGCCGGCACGATGGCATCGTTGCTGTCGTTGAAGAACGCCGCGCGCTCCTGCCAGTCCATGTCGTATTTCGACCGCAGGTATTGCACGTAGACTTCGGTGGCATCGCTCGGGCGCCACTGGAACGCGGCGCCGATGCCGTCGCGCTTGCGGTGGAAATCCAGCTCGCGCCAGTTGATGCCACCAGGCACGTACACCTGGTCGAAATCGGTGCCGGCGCGCACCGCATCATCGGTGCGGCGCACGAATGGCTCGACCTGGATGCCGTCCGAGCGCGTGGCCAGTTCCGAATGCGCCACGTCGATCAGGAACCCCATCTCGCCCAGCCCGGTCTGCCAGCGGTTGGAATACAGGAACGAGGCCGAGGGCTTGTATTCCTTGCTGAAGTCGCCGTAGTTGATGTCGGCGGTACCGCCGATCAGCTGGCCTGGCTGGTCGAACGGCTTGCGCGTGCGCAGGTTCACCGTGCCACCCAGGCCCCCTTCGATGATCTCGGCCGAGGGGTTCTTGTACACATCCACCCCGGCCATCAGCTCGGCCGGCACGTCCTCGAAGCTCAGCCCGCGCCCGCTGGCCGCGCTGAAGATGTCCCGTCCGTTGAGCTCGCCGCGCACCTGCGTGAGGCCGCGGATCATCACGCCCGACCCTTCGGCGGAGAAATGGTCCGGGTCGTTGCGCGCCATGAAATGGTCGATGGTCACGCCGGAGACGCGCTGCAGTGTCTCGGTGACGCTGCGGTCGGGCAGCGCGCCGATGTCCTCGGCGCTGACCGAATCGACGATCTGCTCGGAATCGCGCTTGATCACCTGCGAGGCGATCAGGCTCGCCCGCACGCCGCGCACCTCCACGGTATCCAGGTCCACGGCCTGGCGCTTGCCGTCCTTGCCGGTGCCCTTGCTGCTGTGGGTGTCGGTCTTGGCCGTGTCGTCCTGCGCGGTGGCGTCCTGCGCCCAGGCCGGCACCGCCAGGTGCAGTGCGATGGCCGCAGCCAGCAGGCTGCGCGACGAAAAGGCCAAGTGGTTCCGACGCACGCGCGGCCCTGCCGGCGTACGGCTCAATACGATCGACATCGCAGTTCCCTCCCAGGACGAACGATGAAACATTTGAGTTGTGGTGGCGGAAGCCGAGGTCGCGCCCGCCCCATTCCTGCCTTGCGGCAGGCCCCCTGTGGCGGTGGACCGGTGCCCGACTTTCACGTCGCTTCGGCACGCTCCCGAGGCGACGTATACGGGCGGCGCGAGGATGCGCACCAATGAAAAAATTGGCGCGCGCTATGCCGTCACGGAATGGCTGCGATTTACCCGGGCGGGAAAACGTTTACCGGGTCACGGCTTCTGGTTCGGGTACAGGCGGCGCGCAGTGCTGCGCAACGCCTGCAGGATGCGGTCGGCGCCGGGCGGCAACACGTAGTCGCGGCGCAGGATGATGCCGAACGATTCCATGCGCACGCCCAGCTCGATGGGCAGCACGGTGAGCAGCTTGGCCTGGATCAACGGCGCCACCGAATCCACCGGCAGCGCGGTGAGCAGGTCACTGCCGCGCAGCAGGTTGGTGGTGACCGGCAGCGAGGAGGTCTCGATGACGTTCATCGGCGCCTGCACGCCGTGTTCGAGGAACATCGAATCCAGGCGCGCGCGCAGCACGCTGTCGGCCGGCGGCAGGATCCAGCCGTAGCGCACCAGGTCGGCGTGCTGCAGCGTGCCGCGGCTGGACAGCGGGTGGCCGGCGCGGGCGATGACCGAATGCGGTTCGTCTGCCAGCGGCTCGAAATCCAGCTCGCCGGCGCCCTCCGGGCCCATGATGCGGCCGATCACGATGTCCAGCTGGCCATCCAGCAGCTTGGCCACCAGGTGGCGGCTGTAGTCCATCTCCACGCGGACCAGGATGTCCGGAAACTCGCGCTTGACCTCGGCGATGGCCTGCGGCACCAGCGTGGTGCCGGGATTGACCACGGTACCGATCGAGGCCTGGCCCATACGCCCGCTGCGCAACGCGGCGATTTCCTCCTGCGCCCGGCCAATCTCCGACATCGCCGCGCGCGCGCGGCGCACCAGCACCTGGCCGTACCAGGTCGGCTCCACGCCGCGCGCATGGCGCTCGAACAGCTTGACCCCGAGTAGGTCCTCCATTTCCGCCAGCAGCTTGGAGGCCGCCGGCTGGGTCATGCTGGCCGCTTCGGCCGCGCGCAGCACCGAGCGCTGTTCGTACAGATGCAGCAGCAGGAGCAGCTGGCGGGTCTTGAGGCGCGATGCGTTGAACCAGGGGGTGCTGGAAGATGCCATGGAGGACTCTAGTTTGATGGACAGCCGTATTCGCCAGGGGAATAGAATATGCCGAAAATTTCATTTGCCGCACATATCTCGGGCGCGCGAGGCTATCGGACGCTGAATCAGGAGACCCCCACCTCCGGATCGGCGGCCATAACAGGCGCGACCCACCCCTCCCCCACGACGGGGTGGCAACGCGCCGACGCCAGGAAAGTGAGGAGGAACCAGATGGGGAGCTACCCCGTGCCGCGCCGCGGCCGCCATCCGCGCCAGCCGGAGGCTTGCGCATGAGCGCCGGCCGCCTGCAGGGCAAGTCCGTCATCGTCACCGGCGCCGCCAGCGGCATCGGCGCGGCGACCGCGCAGCTGTTCGCCGAACACGGCGCCCAGGTCGCCGGTTTCGATCGCAACGCGCCAGCCCAGGCTGATCCGCGCGTGAGATACCACCAGGTCGACATCACCGACGTGGCCGGCATCGAGGCCGCCGTCGCCGCCGTGCGCGAGCGCACCGGCCGCATCGACGCGCTGGTCAACAACGCCGGCGCCGACGTGTTCGCCGACCCGCTCGAACTGCCGGACAGCGAGTGGCAGCGCTGCCTGGACCTCAACCTCAAGGGCGCCTGGAACCTGTGCCGCGCGGTCCTGCCGGCGATGCTCGCCCAGCAGGCCGGCAGCATCGTGAACATCGCCTCAGTGCATGGCCACAAGATCATCCCGCACGCGTTCCCGTACCCGGTGGCCAAGCACGGCCTGATCGGCCTGACCCGCGCGCTGGGCATCGAGTACGCCGCGCAGGGCGTGCGCGTGAACTCCATTTCCCCGGGCCTGATCCTGGTGCCGCGCATCGAAGCGTGGTTCGCCGGCAGCCCGGACCCGGAAGCCAAGCGCCGCGAGCAGGAAAACCTGCTGCCCCCCAAGCGCATCGGCACGCCGGAGGAAGTGGCCTACACCGCCCTGTTCCTGGCCAGCGACGAAGCGCGTTTCATCAACGCCACCGACATCCTCGTCGATGGCGGCCGTTCGCAGCTCTACCACGAGTAAGCCCATGACTTCGCCGAACGCTCCCCATGCCAGCCCGTTCAAGCTGCCGCTGGTCGCCATCCTGCGCGGCATCACGCCGGAAGACACCCCGGCCCATGTCGGCGCGCTCGTGGAGGCGGGTTTCGACGCCATCGAGATTCCACTCAACTCGCCGCGCTGGGCCGAAAGCATCGCCCTGGCGCAGCGCCAGTACGGGGATCGCGCGTGGATCGGCGCCGGCACCGTGCTGCGCAACGAAGACGTCGACACGCTGGCCGGTCTCGGCGCGCGCTTCATCGTCACCCCCAACACGCGGCCCTCGCTGATCCGCCATGCGGTCGAGCGCGGCCTGCTGGTCGTGGCTGGCTTTGCCACCGCCAGCGAGGCGTTCGACGCGATCGATGCCGGCGCGCAGGTCCTCAAGCTGTTCCCCGCCGCCACTTACGGCGCCGGGCATGTCCGTGCACTGCGTTCGGTGCTGCCGCCGCACGTGCCGGTGTACGTCGTCGGCGGCGTCAGTCCGTCCACCTTGGGCGGATTCCTCTCCCAGGGCGCCGCCGGCGCCGGCATCGGGGGCGAGCTGTACCGCCCCGGCCAGCCCCTCGAAACCACCCAGACCCAGGCCGCCGAATTCGTGCGCGCCTTCCAGGAAACCCAGGGATGAAGATCACCCGCCTCACCACCTACCACGCCGCACCGCGCTGGCTGTTCCTCAAGGTCGAGACCGACGAGGGCATCACCGGCTGGGGCGAACCGGTCATCGAAGGCCGCGCGCGCAGCGTGGAGGCCGCCGTGCACGAGCTGTCCGGCTACGTGGTCGGCAAGGACCCCGCGCGCATCAACGACCTGTGGCAGACGATGTACCGCGCCGGTTTCTACCGCGGCGGCGCGATCCTGATGAGCGCCATCGCCGGCATCGACCAGGCGCTGTGGGACATCAAGGGCAAGGCGCTGGGCAAGCCGGTGTACGAACTGCTCGGTGGTCTGGTGCGCGACCGCATGAAGACCTACCGCTGGGTCGGCGGCGACCGTCCTTCGGACATCATCGACCAGATGCGCGGCTACCGCGCGCTGGGCTTTGACACCTTCAAGTTCAATGGCACCGAGGAAATGAAGCTGATCGACAGCCCGCGCGCGGTCGATGCAGCGGTAGCCAAGGTGGCCGAAATCCGCGCCGCGTTCGGCAACGAAATCGATTTCGGCATCGACTTCCACGGCCGCGTCGGTGCGCCGATGGCCAAGGTGCTGCTGCGCGAGCTGGAGCCGTTCAAGCCGCTGTTCGTCGAGGAACCGGTGCTGCCGGAACTGGCCGAGTACTACCCGCGCCTGGCCGCCGCCAGCCCGATCCCGCTGGCGGCCGGCGAGCGGATGTATTCGCGCTTCGAGTTCAAGCACGTGCTGGCCGCCGGTGGCCTGTCGATGCTGCAGCCGGACCTCTCGCACGCCGGCGGCATCACCGAGTGCGTGAAGATCGCCGCGATGGCCGAGGCCTACGACGTGGCGCTGGCCCCGCACTGCCCGCTGGGACCGGTGGCGCTGGCCGCCTGCCTGCAGGTGGACCTGGTCTCGCACAACGCGGTGCTGCAGGAACAGAGCATCGGCATCCACTACAACGAAGGCGCCGACCTGCTCGACTACGTCATCAACAAGGACGATTTCCGCTGCATCGATGGCAGTATTGCCGCGTTGCCCAAGCCTGGCCTGGGCGTGGAGATCGACGAGGAGATGCTCGTGCGCGCAAACCAGAACCCGCCGGACTGGCGCAACCCGGTGTGGCGACACGCCGACGGCAGCATCGCCGAATGGTGACCCCAGCCGCGCTGCAGGCCACGCTCGCGGTGGACAGCCGCTGCGAGCACGGCGAAGGGGTGATCTGGGACGAGCGCCGCCAGGCGTTGTTCTGGATCGACATCAGTGGCCGCCGGCTATGGGCGCATGCGCCCGCCAGCGGTCGCAGCCGTGACTGGGCGCTGCCCGACCGTCCCGGCTGCCTGGGGCTGGTCGAGGATGGCCGGCTGCTGGTCGTGCTGGCCAAGGCCATCGGCGTGGTGACGCCGGACCTGGACGCCGACGATCTGGCTTTCACGCATCTGGCCGACGTCGAGGCCGACCAGCCGCACACGCGCAGCAACGATGGCCGCGTGGACCGCGACGGAAACCTGGTGTTCGGCACCATGGACGAACACGAGCAGAAGGCCGCGCGCGGCAGCTTCTACCAGTTCTCCCTGCGCCATGGCCTGCGACGCTTGCCGTTGCCGGGCGTGTCCATCCCCAATTCGATCTGCTTCAGCCACGACGGCCGCACGATGTACTGGTGCGACTCGGTGAGCCCGCGCATCCTGTGCTGCGACTACGACGCCGCCACCGCCCAGGCCGCCAACGTGCGCGAGTTCGCGTGCCTGGATCGCACCGATGCCGAGCCCGACGGATCGGGCATCGATGCCGAGGGCCTGCTGTGGAACGCGCAATGGCGTGCCTGGCGCGTGCAGCGCTACCGCGCCGACGGCACGGTGGAGCGCAGCGTGGCGGTGCCAGTGAAAAACCCGACCTGCGTGGCCTTCGGCGGCCCGGCGCTGGACCACCTCTACATCATCAGCTCGCGCCTGGACCACACCGACGACGAACTGCGGAACACCCCGCAGGCCGGCGGCCTGTTCGTGTGCGCGCCGGGCGTGGCCGGCTTGCAGGAAGGTCGCGTGGCCTCGGCATGATCGCGGTTGATTGGGGAACCAGCAGCCTGCGTGCCTACCGGCTTGCGGACGACGGCAGCATCCTCGAACAGCGCCGCGATCCGCGCGGCATCCTGGCCTGCGACGGGCGCTTTGCCGAGGTGCTGGCCGAGCTGGTCGGCGAATGGCCGGGCGAGATCGTGCTGTGCGGCATGATCGGCAGCCGCAACGGCTGGATCGAACTACCCTACCTGCCCTGCCCGGCCGACGCCGGCGCACTGGCCGCGGCGATGCACGCGCACGTCGATGCGCGGCTGCCGGGCCGTACGTTGTGGTTCGTGCCGGGGCTGGACTGCCGCGCCGAGGCCGGCGTGCCGGACGTGATGCGCGGCGAGGAAACCCAGCTGGTCGGCCTGGCGGCCGCGCTGGGCGGCGGCCGCCACCTGGTCTGCCTGCCGGGCACGCACAGCAAATGGGCCTGGCTGGAGGACGGGCATGTCGTCGATTTCGCCACCGTGATGACCGGCGAGCTGTACGCGGTGCTGCGCCAGCACAGCCTGCTCGGCCGCCTCATGACCGACGACGGCCACGCCTTCGACGAGGACGCCTTCGCGCAGGGCGTGGCACGCAGCGGCGAGGACGGCGGGCTGGCCCACCAGCTGTTCGGCACCCGCACGCTGGCGCTGTTCGAGCGGCTGCCGGGCGAAGCACTGGCCTCGTACCTGTCCGGCCTGCTGATCGGGCACGAGATCCGCCACCGCACACCGGTGCCACGCGACGTGCACCTGGTCGGCAGCGCCGACCTGGGCGCGCGCTACGCGCACGCGCTGGCGCTGCTGGGCATCGGCGCGCACGCGCACGGCGAAGACCTGGCCGCGCGCGGCCTGCATGCGATGGCGTCCGCGCGGGGCATCGCGCCGGCTTGATCTCGCCGGGGCCGGCGGGCTGCGCCCTCACCCGTCCCCTGCCCGACTGTTCTAGAATTGCGCGGCTTATCGCCGGATTCCAACATGCCTTTCGTCGTCACCGAAAACTGCATCAAGTGCAAATACACCGACTGCGTGGAAGTCTGCCCGGTCGATTGCTTCCATGAAGGCCCGAACTTCCTGGTGATCGATCCAGACGAGTGCATCGACTGCACGCTGTGCGAGCCGGAGTGCCCGGCCAACGCGATCTATCCCGAGGATGACGTGCCCGCCGGGCAGGAACAGTTCGTCGCCCTCAATGCCGAGCTGGCCAAGGCCTGGCCGGTGCTCACGGTGCGCAAGGAGCCGGCCGCCGACGCCGCCGAATGGGATGGCAAGCCGGACAAGCTGCCATTGCTGCAGCGCTGAGCCGGGAGCGCTTTGCGACCAACGAAAACGGGCGCCTCGCGGCGCCCGTTTGCTTTCTGCGGCAGCGGCAAACTCAACCGCCCAGCTTCGCCTTCAGCGTGGCGATCAGCTTGACCGGGGCGTCGGCCACGGCCGGCAGGCCGCGCGGGTCGACCGCCGAGACGTAGGTGCCCCCTTCGGTCGGCACCACGCGCACCAGGAAGTTGCTGCCCTCGTAGCTGACGTCGTAGGAACCCAGCAACTGCGCGCGGCTGGCAATGGTCAGGCCCGGCACGTCGGCCAGCGCATCACCCACGGCAGAGAACACCGCGTCGCGGTCACCCTTGATGACGAAGCCGCTCTTGGTCGCGGCCTGCTGCGCGGCCGCCGACGGGGCGTTGGCCGGCTGGGTGGCCGAGGCCAGGGTCGGCACCTTCATCGCGCCGGAGGTGTCGGGCAGGTTCAGGTCCGGCGGCACTTCCAGCGGACGGCTCTCCGCCGGCAGCGCGTAGTCGCCGCGGGCATCCTTGTGGAACCAGCTGCAACCACTGGCAGCAACCACCAGCGCGATCAACGGCAGCACGCGGGCGGAACGAACGGGATGACGCATCGGTAAATCTCCTGGGTCAGGCCGCGATTGCTTCGCGGCTGGAAAGTGCTTCCAACGCGGACGCGTCGGCGGCAAGGCGGTCGGCCTCGGCATGATGGGGTGCCGACAGCGTCGTCAACGGCAGGCGCAGGCCATGCCCCAGGCCTTGGCGCTGCAGCAGCGCCTTGACCGGGATCGGATTGGATTCCACGCCGCAGAACGCGTGGTACGGCGCCAGGCGCGCGTCCCATGTCGTGGCGGCGTCCTGCTGGCCGCCGCGGGCGAGGTCGCACAGGCGGCGGTAGCCGGCCGGCAGCACGTTGGAGCCGACCGAGATCACGCCATCGGCGCCGGCGAGCATGGCGCGCGCGGCGGTGCCGTCATCGCCGCTGAGCACGGCGAAGCCCGGCCCGCGCAGCGGCAGCAGGGCGGCCATGCGCTCGGGTTCGCCACGCGCCTCCTTGATGCCGACGATGTTCGGATGGCCGGCGAGCGCGGCGACGGTGTCCGGCAGCAGGTCGCAGCCGGTGCGGCCGGGCACGTTGTACAGCACCACCGGCAAGCCACCCTCCTCGGCCACGGCCAGGAAGTGGGCCTTCAGGCCTTCCTGAGTCGGGCGCACGTAGGCGGGCGTGACCACCAGCGCGAACTGCGCGCCCTGGCGGGCGGCGCGGCGGGTCAGTGCCACGGTGCGCGCGGTGCCCGACAGGCCGGTGCCGGCCAGCACGGGCACGCGCCCGCCGATGCGGGCCACCGCACGGCGCAGGATCTCGTCGTATTCCTCGTCGGCCAGCGTCGAGGCCTCGCCGGTCGAACCGGCCACGACCACGCCCTGGACGCCGCCTTCGATCTGTTTGTCCAGCAGGCGCTGCCAGGCATCGAGATCGAGATCGCCGTTGGCGGCGAAGGGGGTGGCCAGTGCGGTGATGATGCCGGAGAGGGACAAGGCGGTGTGGACTCTGCTGGAGGACGGAAAAGAGGCATGTGCCCGGAAGGCCCCGCCGGCGGGCGGACGCAAGGGCATTCCGAATGTTACTTGCGGCGCGAAAGCACGGGCAAGTATGCTGCGCGCTGCGTCGCGGCCCGTCCCGACGCCATTCAGCCTGTTCGCAATGCCGGAACCCCCTTTGACCGATACCGCGCCCCGGCCTTCGCCGACCGAAAACCACCTCCTGATCAACGCCTATACGACGCATCCGGAGTCCCCACTGCTGCCGGTCACCCGTCGCATTGCCGACAGCGGCTGCAACCTGGTCGATGCGCGCCTGTCCACCGTGGGCCGCGACGTCTCGGTCACCGCGCTGGCTACCGGCTCGTGGGACGCGGTCGCCAAGCTGGAAGCCATGCTGGGCCGGCTCGAGCGCGAGGAAGGCCTGAAACTGGTGTGGTACCGCACCGGCCCGAAGCAGGCGCAGTCCAACCTGCTGCCGTACATCGTGGAAGTGATCGCCGCCGACAAGCCGGGCATCCTGTTCCAGCTGGCCGATTTCTTCGACCGCCAGGGCATCACCATCGAGAACCTGCAGAGCACGCGCTACCGCGCCATGCAGACCGGTGCGGAGATGT
>JAEWJB010000180.1 GCA_023386795.1 Pseudomonadota bacterium | reverse complement strand
CCTTCTTGGTCGAGGCCTTCTTGTAGTAGTTGCGGAACTGACGCTCCAGCAGGCCGTAGATACGCTTGACCTTCTGCTTTTCACGCAGCTGGGTGGCGTAGTCGGACAGCTTGCCCTTGCGGGCGGTAGCGCCGTGCTGGCCGGGCTTCTGCTCCAGCTTGCACTTGGAGTCCAGGGCGCGGGCCGCGCTCTTCAGGCCGAGATCGGCGCCTTCGCGACGGGCGAGCTTACAGGTGGGACCAATATAACGAGCCATTTCTCTTCAGCTCCTCAGACGCGGCGCTTCTTCGGCGGACGGCACCCGTTGTGCGGGATAGGCGTCACGTCGATGATGTTGGTGATCTTGTAGCCGACGTTGTTCAACGAACGAACGGCAGACTCGCGGCCCGGACCCGGGCCCTTGATGCGGACTTCCAGCGACTTCACGCCGTAATCCAGCGCGGCACGGCCGGCCTTTTCGGCGGCGACCTGGGCAGCGAACGGAGTCGACTTGCGCGAGCCACGGAAACCGGCGCCACCGGAGGTCGCCCACGACAGGGCGTTGCCCTGGCGGTCGGTGATGGTGACGATGGTGTTGTTGAAAGAAGCGTGGACGTGGGCGACGCCGTCGGTGACGACGCGCTTGATCTTCTTCTTGGTCTTGACAGCGGAGGGCTTAGCCATGTTCTAGGTCCCTTACTTCCTGATCGCCTTGCGCGGACCCTTGCGGGTGCGGGCGTTGGTACGGGTGCGCTGGCCACGCAGCGGCAGGCCGCGGCGGTGACGCAGGCCGCGGTAGCAGCCCAGGTCCATCAGGCGCTTGATCGCGATGCCGACTTCACGGCGCAGATCGCCTTCCACGATGTACTTGCCGACTTCGGCGCGCAGGCGCTCGATTTCCGGCTCCGACAGGTCGCGGATCTTGGTGGTCGAGGTCACGCCTGCGGCATCGCAGACCTTCTTCGAACGGGTACGGCCGATGCCGTAGATGCTTTGCAACCCGACCCAGACGTGCTTCTGGGCTGGCAGGTTGACGCCTGCAATACGCGCCATGACGCGATTCTCCAACTGAGTGATGGCCCGACGGCGCCCCACGGCGCCATCCGGCAGGATGGATCAGAGTGAACTGATAATTCTAGCAAGGTCTCGGGTTACTTTGGAAGCCCGTGGAACCAAACCGCGATCCACGAACCCGGCATGGGGAGTGTGCCCATGCTCCGGCGCCGGACGACGCTGGCCCAGGTGATGCAGCCCCTGAACCGCCCGTGCTACTCCCGCACGGGACCACCTCGTCACACCCCCGCGCGAGACGCCGCGGGGACCGCCCTTCAGATCGGAAGGTCCGGGCCGGGAACCGGCCGCGCCTTCACGCAAGGAAGAACAAAGTATAGCAGTTAACCGCGGGCGAAACCGCCGCGCGAGCCACCCTTCAGGTTGGCCTTCTTCAACAGGCTCTCATACTGATGCGACATCAGGTGGGCCTGGATCTGGGCAATGAAGTCCATCACCACCACCACCGCGATCAGCAGCGAGGTGCCGCCGAAGTGGAACGAGGTGCCGAACTGCGCGCGCATGATTTCCGGCAGCAGGCAGACGATCACCAGGTACACGGCGCCGGCGCCGGTCAGGCGGGTCAGCACGCCATCGATGTAGTCCGCGGTCGCCTTGCCCGGGCGGATGCCCGGAATCAGCGCGCCCGACTTCTTCAGGTTGTCGGCCGTTTCCTGCGAGTTGAACACCAGCGCGGTGTAGAAAAACGCGAAGCCGATGATCAGCCCGGCGAACACCAGCATGTGCACCGGCTCACCCGGGCCCAGCGCGTTGGCGATCTTCTGGAGCCAAGTGGCCGAAGTGGCCTGGCCCGACCACATCGACAGCGTGGCCGGGAAGGCCAGAATCGAGGAGGCGAAGATCGGCGGAATCACGCCCGCCATGTTGAGCTTGAGCGGCAGGAACGAAGTCTGGTTCATGTACGCGTTGCGACCGCCCTGGCGGCGTGCGTAGTTGACCGTGATTCGCCGCTGGCCGCGCTCGACGAACACCACGAACCAGGTGAACGCCAGGATCGTGATGACGATGAGCAGCAGCGAGATGAAGCTCAGGGTGTCGTTGCGGAACGCCTCGACGGTCTGGATGGCCGCCGCCGGCAGGCCGGCGACAATACCCGCGAAGATGATCAGCGAGACACCGTTGCCGATGCCGCGCTCGGTCACCTGCTCGCCCACCCACATCAGGAAGATGGTGCCGGCGGTCAATGCGATCACCGCGGTGAGCACGAAGCCCATGCCCGGCGCGTAGACGACCGGCGCGCCACCCGGCGCGGTCTGGTTCTGCAACGCCAGCGCGATGCTGCCGCCCTGCACCACCGCCAGCAGCACGGCGCCGATGCGCGAATACTGGGTGATCTTGCGACGGCCCGACTCACCTTCCTTCTGCATCGCCTTGAGCGCGGGGAAGATGTGGGTCGCCAGCTGGATCACGATCGATGCCGAGATGTACGGCATCACGTTGAGCGCGAAGATGCTGAAACGGTGCAGGGCGCCGCCCGAGAACATGTTGAACATGTCCACGATGCCGCCACCCTGCGCCTGCATCAACGAAAGCATGGCATCGGGATTGACCCCCGGCACCGGCACGTAGCAGCCGATGCGGTACACGATCAATGCGCCGAGTACGAACAGCAGACGCTGGCGAAGTTCCGTGAACTTGCCGAGCCCGCCGCCGAGGTTTCCGATGCCAGCCTGCGCCATCTGCGAGTTACTCCTGTACGCTGCCGCCGGCAGCTTCGATCGCGGCCTTGGCGCCCGCGGTGGCCGCCACGCCCTTCAACACGAACTTCTTGGTCAGCTCGCCCTTCATGACGATCTTGGCCTTCTTGGCGGTCGACGGGACCAGCTTGGCCGCACGCAGCGCGGCAAAGTCGATCTCACCGGCTTCCAGCTTGTCCAGCTGGTAGGACAGCACTTCGGCGGTGTCCTTGGCGATCTTCGAGCGGAAGCCGATCTTCGGCAGACGGCGCTGCATCGGGGTCTGGCCGCCTTCGAAGCCAGCCTTGATCTTGCCGCCACCCTTGCGGGCAAACGAACCCTTGTGGCCGCGGCCGGCAGTCTTGCCCAGGCCCGAACCGATACCGCGGCCGACGCGGGTGCGCTCGGTGCGGGCGCCCGGTGCCGGGCTCAGATCATTGAGACGCATGGTCATGGTCGATTACTCCTCAACCTGGACGAGGTAATGAACCTTGTTGATCAGGCCGCGAACCTGCGGGCTGTCCTTGAGTTCACGCACATCGTTGAGCTTGTTCAGGCCCAGGGCGCGAACCGACAGGCGGTGACGCGACTGGGTACCACGCAGGCCGCGCACCAGGCGCACCTTGACGGTCTTCTGGGTGTCATTAGCCATTGTTGAGATCCTCCACCTTCTTGCCGCGCTTGGCAGCGATACGGGCAGGCGACTGCATCTCGGTCAGGCCACGCACGGTGGCGCGCACCAGGTTGATCGGGTTACGCGAACCGGTGGCCTTGGCCAGCACGTTCTTCACGCCCACCGCTTCCAGCACGGCGCGCATGGCACCGCCGGCGATGACGCCCGTACCTTCAGAGGCCGGCTGCATGAACACGCGAGCAGCGCCGTGGCCCGACTTCAGCGGGTGCCACAGGGTGCCGTTGTTCAGGTCGATGTTGGCCATGTTCTTGCGGGCGTATTCCATCGACTTCTGGATGGCGACCGGCACTTCGCGCGCCTTGCCATAACCGAAGCCGACCTTGCCTTCGCCGTCGCCGACCACGGTCAGGGCGGTGAAGGTGAACTGGCGACCACCCTTGACGGTCTTGCTGACGCGGTTGACCGCGACCAGCTTCTCGATCATGCCGTCGTCGATCTTCTCTTCGCGGTTACGGTCGCGATCGCGACCCCGCGGCTGACGCTCTTCTGCCATTTTGATTTCCTTGGATTGGACGAATATGTACGGCTCGAGGCCGCTTATCGTTGTTGGATAACCACCATGCTTCCGTGGACGCTGCACAAGAGCGGCACGGCCCGGCGTTCCCCACGCCGGCGGGTTGCGGGCACGCCCTGAGGCGCGCCCGCGTACTGCTTAGAACTGCAGGCCGCCCTCGCGGGCCGCTTCGGCCAGTGCCTTGATACGGCCGTGGTAGCGGTAGCCCGAACGGTCGAAAGCGACCTTCTCGATGCCCGCAGCCTTGGCGCGCTCGGCGATCAGCTTGCCCACCTTGGCGGCGGCGTCGCTGTTCTTGCCGTTCTTCAGGCCTTCCTTGACGTCAGCCTGCAGCGTGTTGGCGGCAGCGATGACCTTGGAGCCGTCGGCGGTGAAGACCTGGGCGTACAGGTGCTGGCCGGTGCGCAGCACCGACAGGCGGGCGACGCCCAGCTCGCGGATGTGCGCACGGGTCGACTTGGCGCGGCGCAGACGAGCGATGTTCTTGTTCATTTTCTGGTTCCTTGGGAAGCGGATCGGCTTGTACGGGGTTCAACCCGCATTACGCCTTCTTGGCTTCCTTGCGAATGATGACTTCACCGGCGTACTTCACACCCTTGCCCTTGTAGGGCTCCGGCGGACGGAAGCCGCGGATCTTGGCGGCGACTTCGCCGACACGCTGCTTGTCGGCACCGACGACCAAGATTTCGGTCTGCGACGGAGTCGACAGCGTGATGCCTTCCGGCGCCACGAACACCAGCGGGTGCGAGAAACCGAGCGACAGGCTCAGATCCTTGCCCTGCATGGCGGCACGGTAGCCGACGCCGACCAGCTCGAGCTTGCGCTCGAAGCCTTCGGACACGCCCTTGACCATGTTGGCCAGGATGGCGCGCACGGTGCCGGTGATGGCGATCTGCGACGGGTCGTTGGCCGACAGGGTGGCCACGCCGCCGTCAACGGCGATTTCGACACCGGTCGGCTTCGGCAGGCTCAAGGTGCCCTTCGGGCCCTTGACGCTGACCAGCTCCGGCTGGACGTTCAGTTCAACACCCTTCGGGAGGGTGACGGGCTTCTTGGCTACGCGGGACATGTTCTGCTCCTTCCCTTAGGCCACGAAGCACAGGACTTCGCCACCGACGCCGGCCTGACGGGCCTGCGCATCGGTCATGATGCCCTTCGACGTGGAAATGATGGCGACACCGAGGCCACCGAGGACCTTCGGCAGTTCGTCCTTGCCGCGGTACTGACGCAGACCCGAGCGCGAAACACGCTTCAGGGTCTCGATGACCGGGCGGCCTTCGAAATACTTCAGGACGATTTCCAGCTCGGACTTGTTGTTCTCGGCCGGGAGGACGCGCAGGTCGGCGATGTAGCCCTCGTCCTTCAGGACCTGGGCGATCGCCACCTTGATCTTGGAAGACGGCGCCTTCACCGTCGGCTTGCCAACCGCAGCCGCATTCTTGATGCGGACCAGCAGGTCGGCGATGGGATCAGTCATGCTCATGTGAGTACCTTTGAGTGCACCGATATCCGCTTTCGCGAAAATCTCGTGTTTTCCTGGGATGGGCCAGGACCCTGAACCCGCCCCCGCCTGGGAGACAGAAGCGGGAGTATACGACAAAAGAGCCCGACTTGCGTCGGACTCTTTCGCCGGGCGGAAGGTTCCCTCTCCGCCCGGGCCGGCCGCTGAACGGCCGGTGGACTTTCAGCCGTTACCAGCTGGCCTTGCGCAGGCCCGGCACGTCGCCACGCATGGTGGCTTCGCGCAGCTTGTTGCGGCCCAGGCCGAACTTGCGGTACACGCCGCGCGGACGGCCCGACAGCTCGCAACGATTGCGCTGGCGGCTCGGCGACGAGTCGCGCGGCAGCTTCTGCAGGGATTCAACGGCCTTGATCTTGTCCTCGTAGGACGCGTCCTGGCTCGAGATCACCTTCTTCAGGGCAGCGCGCTTGTCGGCGAACTTCTTGGCCAGCTTTTCCCGCTTGATGTCGCGGTTGACCATGGAGGTCTTTGCCATTTCGGTTTTCCTCGCGAATCAGTTACGGAACGGGAACTTGAACGCTGCGAGCAGCGCCTTCGCTTCCGCGTCGGTCTTGGCCGTGGTGGTGATGGCGATATCCATGCCGCGGATCGCGTCGACGGCGTCGAAGTCGATTTCCGGGAAGATGATCTGTTCCTTCACACCCATGTTGAAGTTGCCGCGACCGTCGAACGAACGACCCGAGATGCCGCGGAAGTCACGCACGCGCGGCAGCGAGATGTTGATCAGGCGGTCCAGGAACTCGAACATCTTGGCGCGACGCAGCGTGGTCTTGCAGCCGATCGGCCAGCCATCACGGATCTTGAAGGACGCCACCGAGATGCGCGACTTGGTGACCACCGGCTTCTGGCCGGAGATCTTGGCCATGTCGGCGACGGCGTTTTCCAGGATCTTCTTGTTGGTGGCCGCTTCGCCCACGCCCATGTTCAGCGTGACCTTGACCAGCTTCGGCACTTCCATCGGATTGGTGTAGCCGAATTCCTTCATCAGGGCCGGCACCACTTCTTCCTTGTAATACTTTTCGAGACGAGAAGTCATGACCTCATTCCTCAGGCGTCGAGCGCCTCACCGCTGGAGCGGAACACACGCAGTTTGCGTCCATCCTCCAGCACCTTGAAGCCAACGCGCTCACCCTTGCCCGTTGCCGGGTTGACGATCGCCACGTTGGAGATATGGATCGAAGCTTCACGCTCGACCACGCCGCCGGCGACACCCGCCTGCGGGTTCGGCTTGGTGTGGCGCTTGACGACGTTCACGTTCGAGACGACCACGCGGTCACCATCGACGCGAATCACTTCGCCCTGCTTACCCTTGTCCTTGCCGGTGTTGATGACGACCTGGTCGCCCTTCTTGATACGGTTAGCCATGTCTATGTCCTCAGCTCACAGCACTTCGGGAGCGAGCGAGACGATCTTCATGAACTTCTCGGAACGCAGCTCGCGGGTCACCGGCCCGAAGATACGGGTACCGATCGGCTCCTGCTTGTTGTTCAGCAGGACGGCGGCGTTGCCATCGAAGCGGATCAGCGAACCGTCCGGACGACGCACGCCCTTACGGGTACGCACGACGACGGCGTCATACACTTCGCCCTTCTTGACCTTGCCGCGCGGAATCGCGTCCTTGACGGTGACCTTGATGATGTCGCCAATGTGCGCGTAACGGCGCTTGGAGCCGCCGAGCACCTTGATGCACATCACTTCCTTGGCACCGGAGTTGTCGGCGACGTCGAGGTAGCTCTGCATCTGGATCATGATTCAGATCTCCCTTATTCGGCCGCGCGGGTGACGATTTCCACCACCCGCCAGTTCTTGGTCTTGGACATCGGCGCAATCTCGGTGACGCGCACGACATCGCCTTCGTTGCAGGCGTTGTCGGCGTCGTGAGCGTGCAGCTTGGTCGAGCGCTTGATGTACTTGCCGTACAGGGCGTGCTTGACCTGACGCTCGACCAGAACGGTCACCGTCTTGTCCATCTTGTTGCTGACGACACGGCCTTCGACCGTGCGCAGCGTCTTCTTTTCGTTGTTGTCGCTCATCGCGGCGTCCCTTACTTGGTGCTGCTGCCGAGCAGGTGCTTGACGCGAGCAATCTCGCGGCGCACCCGGCGGGTTTCGTGGGTCTTCGGCAGCTGGCCGGTGACCTGCTGCATGCGGAGCGAGAACTGCTCCTTACGCAGGTCGGTCAGGTGGGCCTTGAGTTCGTCAGCCGACTTCTCGCGGAGTTGTTTGATGTCCATCAGCGCACCGTCCGGGTCACGAAAGTGGTGGTGACCGAAAGCTTGGCGGCAGCCAGGCGGAACGCCTCGCGGGCCACGTCTTCGGCAACGCCTTCGATTTCATAGATCATGCGACCGGGCTGGATCTGGGCGACCCAGTACTCCACGTTACCCTTACCGGAGCCCATTCGGACTTCGATCGGCTTCTTGGTGATCGGCTTGTCCGGGAACACGCGGATCCACATCTTGCCGCCGCGCTTGACATAGCGGCTGATCGAGCGGCGAGCCGCTTCGATCTGACGGGCGGTCAGCTGGCCGTGAGCGGTGGCCTTCAGGCCGTACTCGCCAAAGCTGACAGCATTGCCGCTCCACGCCAGGCCGTCATTACGGCCCTTGTGCATCTTGCGGTATTTGGTTCGCTTGGGTTGCAACATTGCCGTTACCTCGCTTCACGAGCCGGGCGCGACGGACGGTCGCCGCGGTCGCCACGATCATTGCGATCGTTGCGCGGGCTGTCGTCCTGCTTTTCCTGGCCAACCTGGGAGAAGTCGAAAACCTCGCCCTTATAGATCCAGACCTTGATGCCGATGATGCCGTAGGTCGTCTTGGCCTCAGCGAAGCCATAGTCGATGTCGGCACGCAGCGTGTGCAGCGGCACGCGGCCTTCGCGGTACCACTCCGAACGGGCGATTTCAGCACCGTTGAGGCGGCCAGCCACGTTGACCTTGATGCCCAGGGCACCCAGGCGCATCGCGTTGCCGACCGAGCGCTTCATCGCGCGGCGGAACATGATGCGGCGCTCCAGCTGCTGCGCGATCGACTCGGCGACCAGCTGCGCATCCAGCTCCGGCTTGCGCACTTCGGTCACGTTGATGTGCGCCGGGACGCCCATCATCTCGCTGACCTGCTTGCGCAGCTTCTCGATGTCCTCACCACGCTTGCCGATCACCACGCCCGGGCGGGCGGTGTGGATCGTCACGCGCGCGGTCTTGGCCGGACGCTCGATCAGGATCTTGCTGATGCCAGCCTGCGCGAGCTTCTTGCGCAGCATTTCGCGGACCTTGAGGTCAGCCGCCAGGTAGCTGGCGAACTCGGCCTTGTTGGCGTACCACTTGGAGTTCCAGTCCTTGGCAATGCCCAGGCGGATACCAACCGGATGTACTTTGTGTCCCATCGTTATTTGCCCTCGCCCACGACCACGGTGATGTGGCTGGTGCGCTTGAGAATGCGCGTACCACGGCCCTTCGCCCGCGCCATGAAGCGCTTCAGGGTCGGACCTTCATCAACCATGATGGTCTTGACCTTCAGCTCGTCGACATCGGCGCCCTGGTTGTTCTCGGCATTGGCGATCGCCGACTCCACCACCTTCTTGATCAGGTGGGCAGCCTTCTTGTCCGAGAACTTCAGCAGGTTGACCGCACGCTCGGCGGACAGGCCACGCACCTGGTCAGCGACCAGGCGAGCCTTCTGCGGGGAGATGCGCGCGGTGCGCAGGATTGCTTTCGCTTCCATCGTCATCTCTCCTTACTTGCCCGACTTCTTGTCGCCACCGTGACCCTTGAAGGTCCGGGTGACGGCAAATTCGCCAAGCTTGTGGCCGACCATGTTCTCGTTGACGAGCACCGGAACGTGGTTCTTGCCGTTATGCACGGCGATGGTGATGCCCACCATTTCCGGCAGGATCATCGAACGGCGCGACCAGGTCTTGATCGGCTTCTTGCTGCCCGCAGCGGCCTCCACCTTCTTGACGAGGTGGTGATCGACGAACGGGCCCTTCTTGAGTGAACGTGCCATGGTCGATTAGCCCCTACGATCGCGGACGATGAACTGCTGAGTGCGCTTGTTCTTGCGCGTCTTGTAACCCTTGGTCGGGACACCCCACGGGGTGACCGGATGCGGATTACCCTGACCGGCCTTCGCCTCACCACCACCGTGCGGGTGGTCAACCGGGTTCATGGCCGCACCGCGAACGGTCGGGCGGACACCGCGCCAGCGCTTGGCGCCAGCCTTGCCCAGCTTCTCCAGGTTGTGCTCGTCGTTGCCGACTTCGCCGATGGTCGCGCGGCACTCGGCCGACACCTTGCGCATTTCACCCGAGCGCAGGCGCAGGGTGGCGTAAATGCCTTCGCGGGCCACCAGCTGCACGGCGGCACCGGCAGCACGGGCGATCTGCGCACCCTTGCCCGGCTTCAGCTCGATGCCGTGCACGGTCGTACCGACCGGGATGTTGCGCAGCGGCAGGGTGTTGCCGGTCTTGATCGGCGCGTTGGCGCCGGCGATGACCTGGTCACCCGCCTTCAGGCCCTTCGGGGCGATGATGTAGCGGCGCTCGCCGTCGACGTAGCACAGCAGGGCGATGTGGGCGGTGCGGTTCGGATCGTATTCGATCCGCTCCACGCGCGCCGGGATGCCTTCCTTGTTGCGCTTGAAGTCGATCAGACGGTAGTGCTGCTTGTGACCACCACCGACGTGACGGGTGGTGATGCGGCCGTGGTGGTTGCGACCACCCGACTTGCTCTGCGGCTCGAGCAGCGCGGCGTGCGGGGCACCCTTGTGGAGATCGGGGGTGACCACGCGCACGGCGGAACGGCGGCCGGCGGAGGTGGGCTTAAACTTCATCAATGGCATGGGAATCTACCTCAGGCCTTGGCCGTAACGTCGATGGACTGACCATCGACCAGGCGGACGTACGCCTTGCGCCAGCTGCCGCGGGTGCCCGCGCGGTTACGGAAGGACTTGCTCTTGCCCTTCACGTTGACCACGTTGACCGCCTCGACCTTGACGTCGAACAGCTGCTCAACTGCGGCCTTTACATCGGCCTTGGTGGCATCGTTCGAAACTTCGAAGACGTACTGGTTGGAGACTTCCTGCAGGCGCGCGGTCTTTTCGGAGACTCGCGGAGCGCGCAGCACGCTGAAGATTTTTTCGTTGCTGCTCATGCCAGCCACTCCTCGATCTTCTTGACCGCGTCAGCGGTGATCACGACCGTGTCGGCGCCGACCAGAGCGACCGGATCCAGGCCCTGCACGTCACGCACTTCGACGTACGGCAGGTTGCGGGCCGACAGGTACAGGTGCTCGGAAGCCTCTTCGGTCACGATCAGCGGGCGCTTGCCCACTTCCAGACCCTTCAGCTTCTCGACCAGACCCTTGGTCTTGGACGCTTCGACGTCGAACGCATCGACGACCTTCAGGCGATCCTGGCGAACCAGCTCGGAGAAGATCGCGGCGATGGCCGCGCGGTACATCTTGCGGTTGACCTTCTGGGCGAAGCTGCGCGGCTTGGCCGCGAAGGTGACGCCGCCGCCGACGAAGATCGGAGCCGTCAGCGCGCCATGACGCGCACCGCCGCCCTTCTGCTTCTTCGACTTCTTGGTCGTGCCGTTCACTTCCGAACGGGTCTTCTGGGCCTTGGTGCCCGCGCGGCCAGCGTTGCGATAGGCAACGACCACCTGGTGAACCAGGTCTTCGCTGAATTCGCGGCCGAACACGGCGTCGGAGACCGAGACCTTGTTGCTGCTACCGGTGATGGCGAGTTCCATCGTCATCTCTCCTTATGCCTTGCTCGCCGGGCGGACGATCACGTCACCACCCGCCGCGCCGGGAACGGCGCCGCGAACGGCGATCAGGCCGCGCTCGACGTCAACCTTGACCACTTCCAGGTTCTGCGTGCTCTGCTGCACAGCACCCATGTGGCCGGACATCTTCTTGCCCGGGAAAACACGACCCGGGGTCTGGCGCTGACCCAGTGAACCCGGCGCGCGATGCGACAGCGAGTTACCGTGGGTGGCATCGCCCATACGGAAGTTGTGGCGCTTGATGGTGCCCTGGAAGCCCTTGCCCTTCGTGACGCCCTGGACGTCGACGATCTGGCCGACCTCGAAGATGTCGGCCTTGACTTCGCCACCGACGGCGAAATCGCCGAGCTGGGCATCTTCAACGCGGAACTCCCACAGGCCGCGACCGGCTTCGACCTTCGCCTTGGCGAAGTGGCCAGCGGCAGGCTTGTTGACCAGGGCGGCGCGACGGCTGCCGACGGTCACCTGCACGGCGCTGTAGCCGTCGGTTTCGACGGTCTTGATCTGCGCGATACGGTTCGGGGTGGCTTCAATCAGGGTGACCGGCACCGAGCGGCCGTCTTCCATGAAGACGCGGCTCATGCCAGCCTTGCGGCCCACGAAGCCCAACGAATACTTCTTCGTCATGGTCGTAGTCCTCAGGTCAACTTGATCTGCACGTCGACGCCCGCCGCGAGTTCGAGCTTCATCAGCGCGTCCACGGTCTTGTCGTTGGGATCGACGATATCGAGCACGCGCTTGTGCGTGCGGGTTTCGTACTGGTCACGCGCGTCTTTGTCGACGTGCGGCGAGACGAGGACGGTGTAACGCTCGATCTTGGTCGGCAGCGGGATCGGGCCACGCACTTGCGCGCCGGTCCGCTTGGCCGTCTCAACGATCTCGCTGGCCGAACGGTCGATCAAACGATGATCGAACGCCTTCAGCCGAATCCGGATCTTTT
>JAEWJB010000146.1 GCA_023386795.1 Pseudomonadota bacterium | reverse complement strand
GGCCTGTGACGTCTGGGCGGGCAATCACGCGTTTCGCTGACCTGTAGTCGCAGGAGATCGAGCTGCCTCAGAACTGGCCGCCGAACGTGAACTGCAGGCGTTCGATTTCATCGCCGTCCTTCTTCTTCAGCGGGAACGCGTAGCTGATCGAGATCGGGCCGACCGGGGCGCGCCACAGCAGGGCCACACCGGTGGACACGCGCAGTTCGTTGGCCTTGAACTCGTCGGTGCCGTTGAACACGTTGCCGAAGTCCACGAACGCCGACAGGCGCGCCGACGGGCTGTCGAACAGCTTCGGGAAGTAAGCTTCGATCGAGCCGACCGTCTTCACCGAGCCGCCCAGCGGCTGGCCCTTCGGATACGAGCTGGTGGCTTCCGAGCGCGGGCCCAGCGTGTTGTCCTCGAAGCCGCGCACCGAGTTCGTGCCGCCGGCGTAGAAGTTCTCGTAGAACGGCAGGCCCGAGGCGACGACGTGGCGCTTGAGGTTGCTGCCGGTGCAGTCCTGCGGCACGAATACGGTGGCGCCATTATCCAGCGTCTGGTCCACGCCGCAGATATCGCGGCTCTTGTCGCTGCCGTAGCTGTCGCCGTAGCCCAGCTCCAGGCGGGTGTTGATCACCAGCGAGGGGATGATCGGCCAGTACTTGGAGATCTGGTAGTTGAGCTTGTAGTACTCGGCGGTGGAGCCCGGCAGTGTGGTTTCCAGGCCCACGCGCTGGTACATGCCGCGGGTGGGCATGAAGTAGTCGTTGCGGGTATCGCGTGCCCAGCCCAGCTCGGTGCGCCAGGCGTGGAAGGTGCGCGTGCCCATCGCGTCGATGTAGTCGATGATCGACTTCGGGGTGAAGCCGGTGTAGGTCGTGATCTGGTTGCTGTCGATGCCGAACATCAGCGAGACGGTGTCGTTCTCTGTGATCGGCACGCCGAAGATCATCTGCGCGGCGCCGTTGGTGCTGTTGTACTGCGCGGTGTTGTAGTCGGAGTAGTCCAGTTCGCGCCAGGACAGGTTGTAGCCCAGCGAGACGCCGTCGTCGGTGAAGAACGGGTTGGTGTAGCTGAAGCCATAGCGCTGCAGGTAGCTGCTGCGCGAGGCCTCGACCGACACGCGGTTGCCGCCGCCCAGGAAGTTGTTCTGCGACAGCTGCACCGAGGTGGTGACGCCGTAGCTTTGCGAGTAACCCAGGCCGAAGACGAAGCTGCCCGAGGTGGTTTCCTTGACGTTGTAGACCACGTCCACCTGGTCGTTGCTGCCCGGCACCGGCGGGGTCTCCACGTCGACCGACTCGAAGTAGCCCAGGCGCTGCAGGCGGATCTTCGAGCGGTCGATGGCGGCCTGCGAATACCAGGTGTTCTCGAACTGGCGCATTTCGCGGCGCAAGACCTCGTCGGAGGTGCGGCTGTTGCCCTTGAACAGGATGCGGCGCACCGTCACGCGCGGGCCCGGCACGACCTGCAGGTTCACCGCGACGGTGCGGTCCTCGCGGTTCGGGGTCGGGATCGGGTTCACCTTGGCGAAGGCGTAGCCGATGTTGCTCAGCGTGTTGGTGATCGCGTCGGCGCTGAATTCCAGCAGCGCGCGCGAGAAGGTATCGCCGGCCTTGGGGATGACGTACTTCTCGATCTCTTCCTGCGGCAGCACCGTGTCGCCGGTGACCTTGATGTCGGAGATCTTGTACTGCTCGCCCTCGGTGACGCCGGCGGTGACGAACATGTCGCGCTTGTCGGGGCTGATCGACACCTGGGTGGAGTCGATGCTGAAGTCCACGTAGCCGCGGTCCAGGTACCAAGAGTTCAACTTCTCCAGGTCGCCGGACATCTTTTCCTTGGAGTACTGGTCGTCGCGGCGGTACCACGAAGCCCAGTTGTGCTCCTTGGATTCCCAGCCGGCGAGGATGTCCTCGTTGTCGAACTTCTCGGTGCCGATCAGGTTGACGTGGCGGATCTTGGCCGCCTTGCCTTCCTTGATCGCGATGGCCACGTCGACGCGGTTGCGGTCCAGCGGGCTCACCGTCGGGGTGATCTCCACGTTGTACTTGCCGCGGTTGTTGTACTGGCGGGTCAGCTCCTGGGTCACGCGGTCCAAGCTGAGGCGGTCGAAAGTGCCGCCCTCGGTCAGGCCGATGTCGCTCAGGCCCTTGAGCAGTTCCTCGGACTTGATGTCCTTGTTGCCGGTCACGGTGAGCTTGTTGATCGCCGGACGCTCCTTCACCGTCACCACCAGGATGCTGCCCTGGCGGTCCAGCTGAACGTCCTCGAAGAAGCCGGTGCGGTACAGCGCGCGGATCGCATCGCCCACCTTGGCATCGTCGACGGTGTCGCCGCGGTTCACCGGCAGGTAGGTGAACACGGTGCCGGAGGAGATGCGCTGCAGGCCGTCAACGCGGATATCGCTGGCGACGAACGGTTCGGCCGCCGCGGCGAGGGCGGGAATCCCCAGGCCGGTGGCAAGGGCAAGGGCAAGCAGGCGGCGAGTGGGAAATCTCGTCATGTCACATCCGGTTGAGCGGTTCGTTGATGCAGGGGTGCCGGCGTATGACGACGACAGCGCGGATAAGTTCACAGGAGCCGGTCTTTCTGCTGGCCGTCATCGTGGGAGCTGGCCCAGGATGTCGTTGTAGAACGCCAGCCCCATCAGTCCGGCCAGGAGTGCCAGGCCCACGTACTGGCCGGCGATCATGACGCGGTCGCTGAGCGGGCTGCCCTTGACCAACTCAATAAGGTAATACAGCAGGTGTCCGCCGTCCAAGATCGGGATGGGCAGGAAGTTGAGGATCGCCAGGCCCAGCGAGAGGGTGGCGAGGAAGTACAGGAACCAGTCGACGCCGCGCTTGGCCGAGGCGTTGGCCGCCCGGGCGATGCCCACCGGGCCGGAGACGTTCTTCAGCGAGGCGTTGCCGGTGACCAGGCGCTTCATCATGCCTAGGGTATCGGCGGTCATGCGGCCGGCCTCGCGGATCGCCGCCGACACCGCCGCGAGCGGGCCGTACTGGGCGCGAACATCGTAGGCGGGCGCCGTGCCCGGGCTCATCGCCACGCCGATGCGCCAGCCACCCGGGGCCGAGGCGTCCTGGCGCGGTGCCAGTTCCAGGGCCAGCCGGTCCTCGTCGCGCTGGACCTCGACCATGCCCGGGCCACCGCGGCGGCCCAGGGCGGCGATCAGTGGCTCGACCTGGTCGGCCGAGTCGACCGACTGGCCGTCCACGGCGAGGATGCGGTCGCCCGGCATCAGCACGCCGTCGGCGGGGCTGCCCGGGGATACTTCGGCCACGATGGCCTGCCGCTGCTGGAAGGCCCAGCTCAGTCCGGCCAGTTCGGGCACGCGTTGTTCGGCGAATCCTGCCGGCAATTGCCCCAACGGCAGGGTGGCGTGGCGGTCGTTGCCCTCGGCGCCGAGCACGTCCACGCGCGCATCGCGCCTGTCCATGGCCGCCAAGGTCAGGGCGATGCTGGCCTCGGCCCAGCTCTGCACTGGCCGGCCGTCGACGTCGGTGATGCGGTCGCCGGCGTGCAGGTTGGCGCTGGCGGCCATGCCCTGCACGGGGCCGAGCGTGGCCGAATAGTCCGCGCGGCCCACCATGAACATCGCCCACAGCAGCGCCAGGCACAGGATGACGTTGGCGACCGGGCCGGCGGCCACGATGGCGATGCGCTGCAGCACCGGCTTGTTGTTGAAGGCCTGCGCGCGCTCGGCCGGGTGCACGTTGCCCTCGCGCTCGTCGAGCATGCGCACGTAGCCGCCCAGCGGCAGCAGGGCGATGACGAACTCCGTGCCGTGGCGGTCGCGGCGCGTCCACAGCGGGCGACCGAAACCCACGGAGAACCGCAGCACTTTCACGCCGCAACGCCGGGCCACCCAGAAGTGGCCGAATTCGTGGAAGGTCACCAGCACGCCGAGGCTGACGATCATCCACCAGACGGAACCGAGGAAATCAGCCATGGAAGCAGCGCGGTGGCAGGTGGGACTCAGGCATGTGCGGTCTGGCGGGTCAGGGCGGCTGCGGTGATTCGACGGGCGTCGGCATCGGCCGCGAGCAGGGCCTCAAGCGTATCCGCATTCGTGGACGGCAGCGTAGACAGTGCGTGCTGAACCAGTGCAGGAATGGCAAGAAAGGCGATCTTCCCGGCAAGAAAGGCCTCCACGGCCACTTCGTTGGCGGCATTGAGAATGGCCGGGGCGGTGCCGCCGGCGCGCATGGCCTCCCAGGCCAGGGCGAGGCACGGGAAGGCCGCCAGGTCCGGCGCCTCGAAATCCAGGCGGCCCTGCTGCAACAGGTCCAGGCCGGCGACGCCCGAGTCCACCCGTTCCGGCCACGCCAGGCCCACCGCCAGGGTGGTTCGCATGTCCGGCAGGCCCATCTGCGCCAGGGTGGAACCGTCGACGAATTCCACCAGCGAATGCACCAGGCTCTGCGGATGCACCCACACGCCGATGCGGTCCGCTTTCAGCCCGAACAGGTGGTGGGCCTCGATCACCTCCAGGCCCTTGTTCATCAGCGTGGCCGAATCGACCGAGATCTTCGGCCCCATCGACCACTTCGGATGCGCCACCGCCTGCGCGGGGGTGACGTCGGCCAGCTCGGCACGGCTGCGCCCGCGGAATGGCCCGCCGGACGCGGTGAGGATCACCCGGCGTACGCCGCGGCTGGCATCGCACGAACGCAGGCACTGAAAGATCGCGCTGTGCTCGCTGTCGATCGGGATGATCTCCGCGCCGGCCGCCTGCGCGTGGCGCATCAGCAGTTCGCCGGCAAGCACCAGCGATTCCTTGTTGGCCAGCAGCAGGCG
>JAEWJB010000083.1 GCA_023386795.1 Pseudomonadota bacterium | reverse complement strand
AAGGAAGGTTCCGCGCCGCACCCGGTCCTGTAGGAGCGGCTTCAGCCGCGACCCCTTCCCCCATCAGGTCCAGTCGGTAATCCCTTCGCGCCGGTAGGTTTCCGCGAACGCCGGCCGGTCCTTCATCCGCCGCGCGTAGGCGCGCAGGGCCGGCCAATCGTCACTGGGCCGTGGCATGTTGCGCGACCAGCGCAACAGCATGGTCATCATGAAATCCGCAGCGCTTGGCTGCGCGCCAAGCAGGTACGGCCCGTGGGCGGACACGTGCGCCTCCAGCCGGTCCCACGCGCGCTCGATCACCGCACGCGCCTGCGTGCGTACCGCCTGCTCGTTCCCCTCCCCCGCCGGCTCGTCCGGGTAGAACCACGCCCGATACGCCGGCTGCAGCGTATTGGCGCACCAGAACATCCAGCGGTAGTACTCCGCCCGCGCCGCGCTGCCGGGCGCCGGGGCCAGTCCGGCCGCGGGGTGCTGGTCGGCCAGGTGCATCACGATCGCCGCCGCCTCGGTAAGCACCTGCCCCTCCAGCACCAGCGTGGGCACCACGCCCGCAGGGTTGAGCGCGAGATATTCGGATGATTTCTGCTCGCGCCGCTCGAAATCCAGTGCGCGCAGTTCGTGCGGGATGTCCAGTTCGATGAGCAGCCAATGGACCACCAGCGCGGCGGTGCTGGGCGAGTAGTACAGGACGGCACTCATCGACGACTCCGGCGGAAAGGGCCCGCCGATTGTACGCGGCGCTTCAGTTGCCGCAGCCCTGAAGGCACTGCGCGCGACGCTCCGAACAGGTGTCGACCGGTCCGCGCACGCTGCAATCCAGCGCCTGTGCCAGGCAGTTGTTGCGCCGGGCCGGGTCGCTGATCTGCTCGCACTTGTCGTGCTGGCCCGACGTGGCTTGGCGGGTGCAGGTAGGCAGGTCGTGCGGCGTGGCCTGGCACTGCTCGAAGCTGCTGGCGCAGCGCTGGAAGCATTGGTCGGCCGACTGGTACTGCCGGTATTCGGGCGAGCGCAGGAACGCCGGCTCGCCGTTGCCGGGCGGCGAGGCGCAGCCGCCGAGCAATACCACGCCGATCCACGCACATCCCTGCATCCAGCGCATCCGCATTCCCTGCTCCGTGAAACGAAGAAAGCCGGAGTATGCCCCGGCTTTCCCTTCGCTTCGAGGACGCTGGCGCTTACGCCGGTTCGACCACCACAGGAATCTTGCCAATCTTCGCCTGCCATTGGCGCGGCCCGGTCTTGTGCACCGATTCGCCGCTCGAATCCACCGCCACGGTCACCGGCATGTCCTTGACCTCGAACTCGTAGATCGCTTCCATGCCCAGGTCCTCGAACGCCAGCACGCGGCTGGCCTTGATCGCCTTGGATACCAGGTAGGCCGAGCCACCGACGGCCATCAGGTACACCGCCTTGTTGTCGCGGATCGCCTCGATGGCCGCGTCGCCGCGCTCGGACTTGCCGACCATGCCCAGCAGGCCGGTCTGCTCCAGCATCTGGCGGGTGAACTTGTCCATCCGCGTGGCGGTGGTCGGGCCGGCCGGGCCGACGACTTCGTCGCGCACCGGGTCCACCGGGCCGACGTAGTAGATGAAGCGGTTGGTGAAATCCACCGGCAGCTTCTCGCCCTTGTTGAGCATGTCGACCATGCGCTTGTGCGCGGCGTCGCGGCCGGTCAGCAGCTTGCCGTTGAGCAGCAGCACCTCGCCCGGCTTGAACTGCGCCACTTCCTCGCGGGTGATCGTGTCCAGGTTCACCCGGCGCGCGTTGAGCGGGTTGTAGGTGAGCTTGGGCCAGTCCTCCAGCGAGGGCGGGTCCAGCGCGACCGCGCCACTGCCGTCCAGGGTGAAGTGCGCGTGGCGGGTGGCCGCGCAGTTCGGGATCAGCGCCACCGGCAGGTTGGCCGCGTGGGTCGGGTAATCCTTGACCTTGATGTCGAGCACGGTGGTCAGGCCGCCCAGGCCCTGCGCGCCGATGCCCAGCGCGTTGACCTTCTCGTACAGCTCCAGCCGCAGCTCTTCGGCGCGATTGGACGCGCCGCGCTGCTGCAGCTCGGTGATGTCGATCGGCTCCATCAGCGCTTCCTTGGCCAGCAGCATCGCCTTCTCGGCGGTGCCGCCGATGCCGATGCCCAGCATGCCCGGCGGGCACCAGCCGGCGCCCATGGTCGGCACGGTCTTGAGCACCCAGTCCACGATCGAATCGGACGGGTTGAGCATGGCGAACTTGCTCTTGGCTTCCGAGCCACCGCCCTTGGCCGCGACGATCACGTCCACCGTGTCGCCCGGCACGACCTTCACGTTGACCACCGCCGGGGTGTTGTCCTTCGTGTTCTGGCGCTTGCCGGCCGGGTCGGCCAGCACGCTGGCGCGCAGCTTGTTGTCCGGGTGGTTGTAGGCGCGGCGCACGCCTTCGTTGACCATGTCCTCCACGCCCATCGTGGCGTCGTCCCAGCGCACGTTCATGCCGATTTCAAGGAACACGGTGACGATGCCGGTGTCCTGGCAGATCGGGCGGTGGCCCTCGGCGCACATGCGCGAGTTGATCAGGATCTGCGCGATCGCGTCCTTGGCCGCGGGCGACTGTTCGCGCTCGTAGGCGGCGGACAGGTTCTTGATGTAGTCGACCGGGTGGTAGTAGCTGATGTACTGCAACGCGTCGGCGACGCTCTGGATGAGGTCTTCCTGCTTGATCGAGGTCACGGCTGGCTCTGAAGGCGTGCGGGGAAACCCGGCTATTTTAGGGCAAAGTGGCCCGGCGCCCGTCCCTGTCACGCCGGCACACCCTGTTCCGTCCTGGTGAGCATGAACGCCGATCCCGTTTTCGAGCAGCACCGCCCCCGTCTGTTCAGCCTGGCCTACCGCCTGCTCGGCGCCCGCGCCGAGGCCGAGGACGTGATCCAGGACGCCTGGCTGCGCTGGCATGGCAGCGACCGTGGCCAGATCCTGGACCCGGAAGCCTGGCTGGTGACCGCCACCACCCGGCTCGGACTGGACCGCCTGCGGGCGGCGCGCACCGCCCGCCGCCACTATGTCGGCCCCTGGCTGCCCGAGCCGCTGGAGATCAGCGACGAGCCGGGCCCGGACCAGCACCGCGAGCAGGCCGAGCAGGTCTCGCTCGCCCTGCTGGCCGTGCTCGAACGGCTCGGCCCGGAGGAGCGCGCCGCGTTCCTGCTCAAAGAGGTGTTCGACTACGACTATGCGCGCATCGGCGAGTTGCTCGGCGACAGCGAGGCCAACTGCCGCCAGCGGGTGCACCGCGCGCGCACCCGCCTGAAGGCCGAACGCCCTCGCTTCGAGGTGCCGCGCGCGCGGCATCGCGAACTGCTGGCGCGTTTCATGGAGGCCTCCCAATCCGGCGACACCGGGGCGATCACCGCGTTGCTGGACAGCAATGCGCGCCTGGTCTCCGACGGTGGCGGCAAGGTCATCGCCACGCTGCGCCCGCTACTCGGCGCCGAACGCATCGCCCGCTTGTACTGGGCGGTGGCGCGGCGCGGGCTGGGGCTGCAGGCGAGGCTGGGCACGGTCAATGGCGAACCGGCGATCCTGCGGCACCACCCGGACGGCCGCCTGCATTCGGCCACGCTGGCGGTGATCGACGGCGATCGCATCGTCGAACTGCTGACGCTGATGAACCCGGACAAACTTCCGCCGGCCTGATGCCGCGCACCTGTCACGCGCCGTTGCGCCGGCGCGTCCTGGATATCGAAAGCGGCCACCGTGGCCGCTGCCTGCGGAGATATCCATGAACTTCCATCGCGTCGACTACACCCAGCACCTGCCCGCCGCCTTCAAGGGCCTGTCCACCGCCAGCATGCAGGTGCATGCCGGCAGCATCGGCGCCGAACTGGCCGAGTTGCTGTTCCTGCGCGTGTCGCAGATCAATGGCTGCGCCTACTGCATGGACATGCATTCCACCGCCCTGCGCAAGGCCGGCGTGGAACAACGCAAGCTCGACACCGTCGCCGGCTGGCAAGACAGCCGCTTCTTCGACGCACGCGAACGCGCCGCACTGGCCTGGGCCGAAGCGCTGACCAGCCTGCCCGACGGCGCGCCGGCCGACGCGCTCTACGCGGGGCTGCAGGCGTATTTCGATGAAAAGGAAATCGCCGAGGTGACCATGGCGGTGGCGCTGATCAACGCCTGGAACCGCCTGGGCGTGGGCCTGCAGCCCGAGCTGCCGTAAACCCTCTGCCGGCGGCCGTGCCGGACACCTGCGTGCAACACGCCGCCGCTACGGTCTGCGTACCCTGCCCCGCGGAGTTGCACGATGGACGACAAGCACGGCCTGCCGGTGTTCGCCGGCGACGCCCCCCTGCCGCTGGCCGCCAACGACGACAGCCCACCGGTGCGCCACCGCCTGCTGCTGTGCGCGCCGGAACACTTCGCGGTGGATTACGTCATCAACCCGTGGATGGCCGGCCACGTCCACGACACCGACCACGCGCGCGCGGCCACCCAGTGGCAGGCGCTGCGGGCGCAGCTGGCCGCAAGCGCCGAATTGGACCTGCTCGCCCCGGCCCCCGGCCTGCCGGACCTGGTCTTCACCGCCAACGCCGGGCTGGTGCGCGGCAACACCTTCGTGCCCAGCCGCTTTCGCCACGCCGAGCGCCGCGGCGAGGAGCCGCTGTGCATCGACTGGTTCCGCCGCGCCGGCTACCGCATCCGCCCGCTGCCCGAACCGCTGCACTTCGAAGGCGCCGGTGATGCGCTGTTCGATCGCGGCCAGCGCCGGCTGCTGTGGATGGGCCACGGTCACCGCTCCGACGCGGCCGTCGCCCCGGAACTGGAGCGCATGCTCGACGTCGACGTGGTGCCGCTGCGGCTGGTCGACGCGCGCTTCTACCACCTGGACACCTGCTTCTGCCCGCTGCGCGACGGTCGCCTGCTGTACTACCCGGCCGCCTTCGACGAAATCGCCCAGTCGCGCATCGCCTCGCGCATCCCGCCGCACATGCGCATCGCCGTCGAAGAGGCCGACGCCCTGGCCTTCGCCTGCAATGCCGTGGACCTGGAAGATGCCCTCGTGCTCAACCGCGCCAGTGCGGGGTTGCGCCAGGCACTGGCCGCCTGGGGATACCGCACGATCCAGACCCCGCTGGACGAGTTCCTCAAGTCCGGCGGGGCGGCCAAGTGCCTGACCCTGCGGCTGGACGAGTAGGCGTTCCTTGCCGCCGCCATCACGGCGGCGGGCACAGCATGGCGTTCTTCGCTTCGAGCAGGGATATCCATGTCCGCCTCAAACGCTCCGATTCCCGACCAGCTGCTGGTCGACGACGTCATCCGTGCACTTGCTGACCAAGACGACATCGACGCCGGCGAAATCCTCATCCAGGTGCAGGACGGCCACGTCGTACTCAGCGGCGACGTGCCCGAGCGCGCGATGAAGCAGCGCGCCGAACGCCTGGTCGCCACGCTGCCCGGCGTGGCCGGCGTACGCAACCTGCTCAACGTGGACGACGGCAGCGCCTCGTTCGGCCCGCCGGGCGAGGCGGTCCGCGGCGCTGACCACCAGGGCGGCCCGGGGTCGACCGCCGAGTTCGACCTGGAGGACGACGGCTGATCGTCGCGCCCCGGTTCCGCTCGCCCCGCTCCGGGGCGAGAATTCCCGCATGAGTCCCCCCGCCGCACCGGCGCGCCAGCCCAGCCTGCGCGAACGCTTCCATGCCCTGCGCAACCTGCCGCCGTTCCTGCGCCAGATCTGGCAGACCAGCCCCGGCCTGACCCTGGCCAGCCTCGGCCTGCGCCTGGTGCGCGCGCTGATGCCGGTGGCCACGCTGTACATCGGCAAGCTGATCATCGACGAGGCGATCCGCCTGGCCGGCGGTACGCCGGGCCTGCGCGACCTCGGCGAGGCGCTGTCCAGCGGCCGGCTCGACCACCTGCTCACGCTGCTGGCACTGGAGCTGGGGCTGGCGATCGGCTCGGACCTGCTCGGCCGGCTCGTGGCCTATGCCGACAACCTGCTCTCGGAGTTGTTCAACAACGCCACCAGTGTGCGTCTGATGGAGCACGCCGCGCTGCTGGACCTGGAGGACTTCGAAGACCCCGAGCTGCAGGACCGCCTCGATCGCGCGCGGCGCCAGAGCATGGGGCGGATGAACCTGATGAGCCAGTTGTTCGGCCAGGTGCAGGACGCCATCACCGTGGCCAGCTTCGCCGTCGGCCTGCTCGTGTATGCGCCCTGGTTGATCGCCCTGCTCGCCGTGGCGCTGGTGCCGGCCTTCGTGGGGGAATCGCATTTCAACGCGCTGGGCTATTCGCTCAATTACCAATGGACGCCGGAGCGTCGCCAGCTCGATTACCTGCGCCAGGTCGGCGCCAGCGTCGAGACGGCCAAGGAAGTGAAGATTTTCAACCTCCACCGTTTCCTAGTGGAGCGCTACCGGCAACTGGCCGAACGCTACTACCGCGCCAACCGGGCGCTGGCGCGCCGTCGCGCCCTGTGGGGCACGCTGTTGGCCGCGCTCGGCACGCTGGGCTACTACGTGGCCTACGCCTACATCGCCTGGCGGACCATCCGCGGCGATTTCAGCATCGGCGACCTGACGTTCCTGGCCGGCAGCTTCCTGCGCCTGCGCCAGCTGCTGGAAGGCTTGCTGATCGGTTTTTCGCAGGTCGCCGGGCAGGCCCTTTACCTGGACGACCTGTTCTCATTCTTCGCCATCGAACCGGAGATCGCCTCGCGCCCGGATGCGGTGCCCGTCCCCAGGCCGATCACCCGCGGCTTCGTGTTCGAGAACGTCGGCTTCCGCTACCCGGACGCCGAACAGTGGGCGGTGCGCCATCTCGATTTCGAACTGCGTGCCGGCGAAGTGCTGGCACTGGTGGGCGAGAACGGCGCCGGCAAGACCACGCTGGTGAAACTGCTCGCGCGGCTCTACGACCCGGACGAAGGCCGCATCCTGCTCGATGGGCGCGACCTGCGCGACTACGACCTGGACGACCTGCGCGCCAACATGGGCGTGATCTTCCAGGACTTCGTGCGCTACCACCTCAGTGCGGGCGAAAACATCGGCGTCGGCCGGGTCGAGGCGATGGATGACCACCCCCGCATCGAGGCGGCTGCGCGCCGTGCGCTGGCCGACGAGGTGATCCAATCGCTGCCGCACGGTTACGAACAGTTGATCGGCCGCCGCTTCAAGAGCGGTGTGGACCTTTCTGGCGGGCAATGGCAGAAGATCGCCATCGCCCGCGCCTACCTGCGCGATGCGCAGGTGATGATCCTCGACGAACCCACCGCCGCACTCGATGCCCGCGCCGAGTACGAGGTGTTCCAGCGCTTCAAGGAACTGTCCTCGCAGCGCACCGCGGTGCTGATTTCCCATCGCTTTTCCAGCGTGCGCATGGCCGACCGCATCCTCGTGCTGGCCAACGGCCGCATCGAGGCCGCCGGCACCCACGACCAGCTGATGGCCGAAGGCGGCCGCTACGCGGAGCTGTTCGAACTGCAGGCCGCTGGCTATCGTTGAGCCTTTCCGACGACCCGAGGTTTCCCGCAATGACCCAGGCCGCCCGCCCGCTCCTGTTCCCGCTCGCCCTGTCGCTGGCCCTGCTCGCCGGCTGTGGCGGCCAGGACGCCGATACCCCCGCCACGCCCAGCGCCCGCAGCGCCGAAGTCGCCACGCCACGCCCGCTGCCGAGCCAGGCCGGGCAGATCCAGGTGCGCGAACTGGCCACCGGCCTGGACCATCCGTGGGGTTTGGCCTTGCTGCCCGATGGCGGGTTCCTGGTCACCGAGCGCAGCGGCGCGCTGCGACGTATCGGCGCAGACGGCAGCGTCTCGGAACCGCTGGCCGGCGTGCCGACCGTCTACGCGCGAGGCCAGGGCGGCCTGCTGGACGTCGCCCTCGCCCCGGATTTCGCCCAGAGCCGCCACGTCTACCTGAGCTACGCCGAACCGGGCGAAGGCGTGCTGGCCGGCACCGCGGTAGCGCGCGGCGTACTGGGCGAGGCCGGCCTCGACGACGTGCAGGTGATCTATCGCCAGCTCCCGAAGGTGGACGCAGAAAACCACTTCGGTTCGCGGCTGGCGTTCGACGGACAGGGCCACGTCTTCATCAGCCAGGGCGAGCGCACGATGCGCATGATGTCCCAGCAACTGGACAAGCTGCAGGGCAAGCTCGTGCGCCTGAATCTGGATGGCAGCGTCCCGGCGGACAACCCGTTCGTGGCGCAGGACAACGCCCGCCCGGAAATCTGGAGTTACGGCCATCGCAATTCGCAGGGCCTGGCCTTCGACCCGCGCAGCGGCAAGTTGTGGGAGAGCGAACACGGTCCGCGCGGCGGCGACGAGATCAACCTGCCCGAGCCGGGCAGGAATTACGGCTGGCCGTTGATCACCTACGGCATCGACTATTCGGGCCAGCCGATTTCCGAATCGGTTGGCCAATCGCGCGAGGGGCTGGAACAGCCGCACCATTACTGGCCCAAATCCCCGGGCGTGAGCGGCATGGCGTTCTACACCGGCCATGCGGGCAGCGCCTGGAACGACAGCCTGTTCCTCGGCTCGCTGGCCGAGCGCAACCTGATCCGCCTGACCCTGGATGGCGAGCGCATCACCGGCGAAGAGCGCCTGCTGGGCGAACTGGAGCAACGCATCCGCGACGTGCGCGTCGGCGCGGACGGCAAGGTCTACGTCCTGACGGATGAAGAACAGGGCCAACTGCTGCAGATCGAGCCGCCCAAGGCGTGACAGCACGTCCGCCAGGGCTTGTGCCATCCGGTCGAGGTGGGGTTCACGGCGTGTCCCGAAAGCACTTCGCCCCCGCGGACCGCGCAGCTCACCCGGGAAGCCGACCCATGCTCCGAAAAACCCGCCCCAATGAGAGCCGCTCGCATTTGGGTTAGAATTGGTGCGGATTCCCCCCAAGCAGAACCTCCCGGCATGTCTTCCGCCTTCGGCGCCGAAACGGTGCTCGAGGTCCGTCACTGGACCGACGACTACTTCAGCTTCACCACCACCCGCGACAGCGGCTTCCGCTTCGAGAACGGCCAGTTCGTGATGATCGGCCTGGAAACGGAGACCCGCCCGCTGCTGCGTGCCTATTCCATTGCCAGCGCGAACTGGGAAGAACAACTGGAGTTCTTCAGCATCAAGGTGCCCAACGGCCCGCTGACCTCGCGCCTGCAGCACATCAAGCCCGGCGACCAGGTCCTGGTCGGCAAGAAGCCCACTGGCACGCTGCTGATCTCCGACCTGCACCCCGGCCGCCACCTGTACCTGCTCGGCACCGGCACCGGCCTGGCTCCGTGGCTGTCGGTCATCAAGGACCCGGAAACCTACGAGCGCTTCGACAAGGTGATCCTCACCCACGGCGTGCGCTTCGTGAAGGACCTCGCCTACCGCGGCTACTTCGAGAAGGACCTGCCCGAGCACGAGTTCCTCGGCGAAACCCTGCGCGACAAGCTGCTCTACTACCCGGCCGTGACCCGCGAGGATTTCCCCAACCGCGGCCGCCTCACCGAGCTGATGGAAAACGGCGAAATGCAGCGCACCCTCGGCCTGCCGCCACTGGATGTCGCCAACGACCGCTTCATGATCTGCGGTAGCCCGCAGATGCTCGCCGACCTGCGCAACGTGCTCGATGCGCGTGGCTTCCAGGCCTCGCCGCGCATCGGCCAGCCCGGCCACTACGTGTTCGAACGCGCCTTCGTCGAGAAGTGATCCCCCGGGGGCCACGCGCCCCCGTGCTCGCCATAGCGCAGCCAGCGTTCGGCGGCAGCCTCGTCGTCGAACACCTGCGCGCGGAACCCGCGTTCGAGCAACGTGAGGTTCAATACCTCCATCTCCGTATAACGCGGCCAGCGCCCGACAAACGCCAGCGGCATCGTGCGCAGCGCATCCATGTCCAGCGCCTGGAGCACGTCCTGCCACTGCCCCGGCGACGCCAGCGTGCCCTCGCGTGCATCCACCGCCAGCACGCCGCTGGCTTGGCAGCGTGCCGCCTCCTCGGTCAATCGCGTCCAGCAGGCCAGGCGCGATTGATGGGTGTCGGTGACGCCGCTGATCTCCACGCGCAGCGCGCTACCCAGTGCCCGGAACGCCAGGCGGCAATCCCCGGCCACCCACGTCGATTCAACGCAGCACATGCTCAATCCGTCCGGCCAGCGCCTGCGGTGGGGTGGTCGGCGCGAAACGCGCGCGCACCGCGCCCTCGCGGTCGACCAGGAACTTGGTGAAATTCCACTTGACCCGCGTGCTGCCCAGCAGCCCGCGACGTTCGCGCCGCAGCCACTGCCACAGTGGATCGGCGCCAGCACCGTTGACCTCGATCTTGCGCGAGAGCGGGAAATCCACGTCGTACTCGAGCGCGCAGAACACGCGGATCGCCTCGTCGCTGGCCGGCTCCTGCGCACCGAACTGGTTGCACGGAAAGCCGATCACGACCAGGCCGCGCTCGCGGTATTGCCGCCACAGCGCCTGCAGCCCGGTGTACTGCGGCGTGAAGCCGCAACGCGAGGCCACGTTCACCAGCAGCAACGCCTGGCCGCGATACGCGGACAGCGGATGGCGCACGCCCGCACTGTCGTGGTAGCTGAAATCGTAGACGGTGGTCACTGCATCCCCCTGCATCTGCGCGGCCAGCATAATCCAGGCCGGCGCCGCGTGCGCGCCGGCTTGAATTGTCACCCGACCCGGCACACCATCGGCGCGGGTCCTTCGTGGAGACCGGGCATGGCCACCTCCGCCGATGCGCTGTCGCAGGGCTTCATCCACATGCGCATCGTGCTCGGCATGGTGGTCGGCCTGGGCCTGACCCACCTGCTGCGCCAGCTCGCACGCATCATCGAACACCCCGGCCGCAAGCGCGTGTATTGGGTGCACCTGGTCTGGGCCGGGTCGATGTTCCTGTACCTGCTCTCTTTCTGGTGGTGGGAGTACCGGCTCAGCCTGGTGACCCAGTGGACGTTCAACCTCTACCTGTTCGTCACCCTCTACGCCCTGCTGCTGTACCTGTTGTGCACGCTGGTGCTGCCGGAAAACATCGACGAATACGCCGACTGGCGCGACTACTTCTACCAACGCCGGGCCTGGTTCTTCGGCCTGCTTGCGCTGGCCTACCTGATCGACCTGGCCGACACCCGCATCAAGGGCGCCACCTATTTCGCCGCGCTGGCCCCGGAAATGCTGGCGCGCGACCTGGCGTTCGCCGCATTCAGCCTCGTCGCCGTCGCCACCCGCAACGCCACCTACCACGCGGTGTTCGCCCTGGCCGGGCTGGCCTACCAGCTGCTTTTCATCGTCCGCCAGTTCGAGGTGCTGTAGAACCGGCCTGTCGCATGCCTTTCGTCACGGGCCACCGGCCCGGGGCATCGGGTAGCCTCGGGGGTTCCGTTTTCCTGAGGAACTCTCCTTGACCACCCGCCTTGCCCTGGCCCTGGCCGCCGCCCTTGGCGCGACCACCCCCGCCTTCGCCAATGCCCTCGATGCCATGAGCGCCACCGCCGCCACTGCCGCCACCCCGGCCTCGGCCAACCCGTTCTTCAGCGAAAGCCCGCTGCCGCTGCACTACCCGCAGTTCGACAAGATCCGCGACAGCGACTTCGCTCCCGCCTTCGACGCCGGCATGGCGCAGCAGCTCAAGGAAGTGGAGGCCATCGCCAACAACAAGGCCAAGCCGACCTTCGACAACACGATCATCGCGCTGGAGAAGAGCGGCCAGGTGCTGGACCGTGCGACCACGGTGTTCTTCAACCTGGTCGGCACCGACACCAACGACACCCGCAAGCAGCTGCAGGCCGACTACTCGGCCAAGTTCGCCGCGCACCGCGACGCGATCTCGCTCAACGGCAAGCTGTTCGCGCGCATCCAGGCGCTGTACGACAAGCGCGATACCCTGGGGCTGGATGCCGAGGGCGTGCGCCTGGTCGAGAAGTACTACACCGATTTCGTGCGCGACGGCGCCAAGCTCTCCGACGCCGACAAGGCCACGCTGAAGTCGATGAACGCCGAGATGGCGCGCCTGGGCACGCAGTTCAGCCAGAACGTGCTGGCCGAGGTGAATGCCGCCGCGGTCGTGGTGGATGACGTCAAGCAGCTCGACGGGTTGTCCGAGGAGCAGATCTCCGCCGCGGCCGAAGCCGCCAAGGCACGCAAGCTCGACGGCAAGTACGTCATCGCCCTGCTCAACACCACCGGCCAGCCGCCGCTGGCGCAGCTGAAGAACCGCGAACTGCGCCAGCGCATCTTCGAGGCTTCGATCAACCGCGGCAGCCACGGCGGCGAGTTCGACAACACCGCGCTGGTCGCGCGCATCATGAAGTTGCGCGCCGACAAGGCCAAGCTGCTGGGCTTCCCGACCTACGCGGCGTATTCGCTGGAGAACCAGACCGCCAAGACGCCCGAGGCGGTCAACGCGATGCTGGGCCAGCTGGCGCCGCCGGCGGTCGCCAACGCCAAGCGCGAGGCAGCCGACCTGCAGGCGATGATCGACGCCGAGCAGAAGGCCGCGCGCAAGCCGACCTTCAAGCTGGAGCCCTGGGATTGGGCCTTCTACAGCGAGAAGGTGCGCCAGGCGAAGTACAACTTCGACGAATCGCAGCTCAAGCCGTACTTCGAGTTCAAGAACGTGCTGGAGAACGGCGTCTTCTACGCCGCCAACCAGGAATACGGCCTGACCTTCAAGGAACGCCACGACCTGCCGAAGTATCGCGACGACATCTACGTCTACGACGTGTTCGACGCCGATGGCAAGCAGCTGGCGATCTTCATCCACGACCCGTACGCGCGCGCTTCCAAGCGTGGCGGCGCATGGATGAACTCGTACGTGTCGCAGTCGGCACTGACCGGCGACCAGCCGGTGGTGGCCAACCATCTCAACATCCCCAAGCCGCCGGCCGGCCAGCCCACGCTGCTGACGTGGGATGAAGTGACCACGATGTTCCATGAGTTCGGCCATGCGCTGCACGGCATGTTCTCGGACGTGAAGTACCCGTACTTCTCGGGCACCAGCGTGCCGCGCGATTTCGTCGAGTTCCCGTCGCAGGTCAACGAGATGTGGGCCGACTATCCGTCGATCCTGCAGCACTACGCCAAGCACTACCAGACCGGCGCGGCGATGCCGCAGGCGTTGCTGGACAAGGTGGTGGCGGCGTCGAAGTTCAACCAGGGCTTCGCGACGACCGAGTACCTGGGTGCGGCGATGCTGGATCAGAACTGGCACCAGCTGGCCGCCGACAAGGTGCCGGACGCGGCGGGCGTGATGCCGTTCGAGGTGCAGTCGCTGGCGGCCGATGGCATCGCCTATGCGCCGGTGCCGCCGCGTTACCGCACGCCGTACTTCAGCCACATCATGGGCGGTTATGCGGCGGGCTATTACGCGTACATCTGGTCCGAGGTGCTGGATGCGAACACGCAGCAGTGGTTCCGCCAGCATGGTGGACTGAGCCGCGAGAACGGCGACCACTTCCGCAAGACGCTGCTGTCCAAGGGCGGCAGCGTGGATGCGATGCAGTTGTTCCAGAACTTCGCCGGCCATGCGCCGCAGATCGAGCCGCTGCTCGAGAAGCGTGGGCTGACCAGCGGGGGCGAGGCCGCTGCGCCGGCTGGCAAGTAAGTTCCTGTTTCTCTGCTTGAAGAAAAGGCCGCCCTTCGGGCGGCCTTTTTTTTGCGGAGTAGTTGCGCGAAGGCGCCGCGGCAAGTTCGGCGCGCGGCCGGACAGGTCATCGGCCCGGCGCGATGGACGTCGCGTTACACGGCTACAGGACTGCTTCAGCCTCTGGGGCGGCCTCCGTCGACTGCGTGGTGGGCCCTGCACGTTTCAGCTCGATGACGCGCGAGGCAGCGGCGATCGTCTCCTGCCGGTGCGCGATGATGATGCGGGTCAGCCGCAGGCTACTCACCACCTCGTTGACCTTACGCTCGTTGGCGCCATCGAGGTGGCTGGTGGCTTCGTCCAGGATCAGCAGCTGCGGCTTGCGGTAAAGCGCACGCGCCAGCAGCACGCGCTGGCGCTGGCCGCCGGACAATGCCGCGCCCATGTCGCCGATCGGGGTGTCGTAGCCCATCGGCATCGCCATGATCTCTTCGTGGATCTGCGCCATGCGCGCGGCAGCTTCGACGTCTTCGCGCTTGCCGTCGGCGGCGAAGAAGCTGATGTTGGCCGCGATCGAGCCGGCGAACAGGCTGTCGTCCTGCAATACCGCGGCGGCGGCGTCGCGGAAGCGCACCTTGCCGAGCTGGCGGATGTCCACGCCGCCCCAGCGTATCTCGCCGGCGTCGGGTTCCAGCAGGCCCAGGATCAGCTTGGCCAGCGTCGATTTGCCATTGCCCGAGGCGCCCACAATGGCCACGCATTCGCCTTCGGCGATGTCCATGTCCAGCCCGTCCAGCACCCAGGGCTCGTTGCTGCCGTAACGGAAGCGCAGGCCGCGCACCTGCAACGCGCCGCCGCGTGCGGCCTGTGCGCCCTCGCCTGCCAGCGCGGTTTCCGGGCGCGCGGTGGCGATCTCGGCGATGCGCTCGGCATGCATGCCCAGCATGCGGATCTCGTAAAGCTGGTTGACGAAGTTCGCGCTGCGGGTGGAGAACAGGTCGGCATAGGCAATGAAGGCGACCAGCATGCCGGCGGTCATCTCGCCTTCCATCACCAGGGTGGCGGCGTACCAGACGACGCCGACGCGGAACACGCCGAACAGCAGGCCGTTGGCCAGCTCGAAGCCCAGCTGCCAGCGCTGCACCACCACGTCGCGGTTGATCGTCTCGGCCAGGGCATTGCCATAGCCGCCCAGGCGGCTGGCCTGCTGGTTGGCCAGCTGCAACGAGCGGATGCCGCGGATCGCTTCGAGCAGGTTGGACTGCTGGCGCGCGGCCTGGGCGATCTTCTCCTCGCTCGCGCGCCGCAACGGCGCGAAGAAGTAGGTGCGTAGGGCCAGGTACGCGGCGAACGCCACCACGACCCACACCGCCAGCTTGGCGCTGTAGAGGAACATCAGCACCAGGGTGAACACGCACATCACGCCATCGAGCACGGTGGCCACGAACTGGCTGGAAAGCACGTTCTGGATCGACTTCACCGAGGTGAACCGCGAAACCACGTCGCCGACGTGGCGGCGCTCGAAGAAGGTCGCCGGCAGGTGCAGCAGGTGCCGGAACAGGTTGGATTCCCACTGGTGGTTGAGGTTGGCCCCCAACCAGGTGATGTTCCAGGCGCGCAGGGCCGTCACCACCGGGCGGAATATCGCCAACAAGCCGAAGCCCAGGCCGATCAGCACCAGCAGGCTTTCATCGCGCGCCACCACCACTTGGTCCAGCACCCATTGCATGTAGAACGGTGCCACCAGGGTGAAACCCTCGATGACCAGCGACAGTGCCAACACGTGCAGCAACGCACGCTTGAGCCCGCTCACCTGCCCCAGCACCGCGCCCAGCGAGGTCTTGCGCCGACGCCGCACGCGCTGGAAATCCAGGCTGGGTTCGAGCTCCAGCGCCACACCAGTGAAGTGTCGACCCACTTCGGCCATTGGCATCGTCACCACGCCGCGCGCCGGGTCGTGGATCACCACGCTGTCGCGTCGCACCTCCTTGAGCACCACGAAATGGTCCAGGTCCCAGTGCAATACGCAGGGCGCCTGCAGTTGCGGCAGCTCCTCCAGCTCCAGGCGCAGTGCGCGCGGCGTGAGCTTGAGCGCGATGGCGTCGCGCATCAGGCTCAGCAGCGTCACGCCTTTCATCGATACCGGGTCGCGCTGGCGCAGTTCGCCCAACGAGATGCCGTTGCCGTGGTAGTTGGCGACCATCACCAGGCAGCACAGGCCGCACTCGGCGAACTCGCTCTGCTGCACCATCGGCAGCCGGTCCAGGCCACGCGGCTTGATGGCCGGGCGGATCACGTCATCCATGGCGATTCCTCAGTCCATCACTCTGCGGCCGAAACCCAGCGCCGGGCCCAGCACCCATTCGATCAGCCGCCGCCGCTCCAGCATCACGTCGGCCTGGCAGGTCATGCCGGGGAGCAGTCCGTAGCGGCGCCCCTCCCCTTCCATCGCCTGCGTATCCAACGCGACGGTGGCCGTGTAGTAGCTGGCGTTTGCGCCGGCCGAGGCGATGCCCTGCAGGTCCGCGCCACGGGTGGGGTTGCGATCCACCGCCACCACGCGCCCCGCCAGGTGGCCGTACTTCTGGTACGGGAACGCATCCAGGCGCATCAGCACGCGCTGCGCCGGTTCGACGAAGCCCGCTGCCTCGCCATTGATGAGCAACGTGGCCTCCATGCGGCCGTTCGCGGGCAGCACCGACACCATCACCTGCCCCGCCTGCACCACGATGCCCGCTTTCACCGGCAACGCGGTGATGACGCCATCCACCGGCGAGAGCGTGCGCCACGTCCGCCGGGCTTCCTGTTCGATGACCGCCTGCTGCAGGCGACTGATGTCGCCATGGATCGCGTTGCCGCGGCTCCGGCGCTCGATCGGCAGCCGCGCGAGGTCGCTGTGGGCCAACGCCAGTTGCTCTTCGAGCTGACTGATCTGCACGCGCATCGATTTCTCCTGCACCTGCACGGAGATCAGTTCCTTGCGCGTGGATTCGAATTCGGCTTGCGAGAGGTATTGCTGCGCGCGCAAGCGCTCGTAGCGCTGTTGGCGGCTGCGCAGCACGCCGATCTGCTCGTCGAGCAGGCCACGCTGGTCGAGCAGCGCCGTGCGCTGCACCTGCAGGCCGGCGATGCGCTGGCGCAGGTCGGCAGCCTTGAGGTCGAAGCCGCGCATGCTGCCGTCCAGCTCGTCGGCAGCCAGGTCACGCTGGGTACGCAACTCGCCGGCAATGGCACGGTTGACGTCGCTGGAATCCTCGCCACCCTGTTGCACGGCGTATTCCACCAGCGGCTGGCCCTTCTTCACGACCTGCCCACGATGCACCAGCAGGCGCGACACCACCGAGGCCCGGTCGGCATGCACCTGCACCAGGCCCACGGTGGAGGTGACCTCGCCGGTCACCGTCACCCGCCGCGTGTAGCGCCCCATGCATACGAACACAAGCGCCGCCACGAACAGCGCGGTGAAGACACTGGTGTAGATCGTGGTGGCGACCGGCGTGGCCAGGCGGATCCGGCCCAGCGGCGAGGATTGCGCCGCCGCCACCGCCTCATCACGGAACAGTCGCGACATCGGGCGTCCTGATCGAATCGAGCAGGGCCAGCAGGCCCAGGATGCTGGCGTTGCCCGAGGACGGCGGCGCCAGCAGTTCGAAGTTGTCGTCGACGGCGAAACCCAGCGGCAGCTTTTCGGCGAGCAGGTGACGGGCGATGGCCACCTGCGGGTCGACCAGCGTGACCAAGCCCTGCACGTCGCGCGCGAACATGCGCGCATGGTCGCTGACAACGGCGATCGGAAGGGGGTCGGGCGAGGCCGTGGCGTGTTCGGACAAGCGCGCCAGCAGGGTGTGGCAGCTCACGCACGAGGACGACAGCGCCACCACCACCAACCCCGGCGCGTGGCCGATGAGTTCGGCGACAGTGCGTGCCTGTCCCTGCGGGGTATGGCCCAGGACGCGATCCCCTTCGAGCCGCTCCGGCAGCTGGCCCTCCAGCTTCTCGGGCCGGTAGAAAGCGGTCTGGTAACGGCGCAGCCGCAGCCAGAGGTAGAAGCCTGCGGCGAGCACGGCGCCCACCAGCGGGGTGAGCCAGCGCACGAGTCCGCTATCGAGCAGGTCGCGCTCGCGCCAGATCACGAAATCGAACAGCAGCGCGAGTACCAGCAGGCAGAGGTGCAATGCGGGGCCGCGCGGCGTCAACGCGCCGAAGCAGTCGCAAGGAGCCTGCCGGCCAGGCCACAGCGAGAGCACCGCGCCACCCGCCACCACGGCGGTAATGAAAGCAGCGCCAGCGCCCTTCGCCACCGCAGCCAGCGGCAGCCACAGCAGCGCGACGGCCAACAGCAACATGCCCTGCAGTGCCGGGTGGTTGTCCCAACGGCGGCTGCCCGATGGAAACACGCGCTTGGCCATCACCGAGGACAGCCCCAGCAGCGCGAGCAGTGCGCAGGCCATGACGAGCAACCCCGCTCCGGGGGTCAATGGCATCGACATTCCCTATCTCCGTTTTCTTGCGATCGAGTAAGCCATGCCCGGGAGAGCCCGGGCATGGCGGTGGCGTCAGCCAGGCTGCATCAGCAGACCTGGGTGCCGCCGTCGCACAGGATGCAGTCGGTCATCAGGTACCACAGGAAGCCGCCCAGCGACGGGCCGCAACCGGCGGCGCGGCCGCCGCTGACTTCGACGATTTCCTTGGCAGTGAGCTTGCGCATGTAAAACTCCTTTTCTAGCAATGGAACCAGGCTCGAACGCCTGGCTATCGGGCACGTCATGTGCCCAATGCGGTGTCACGCGCAAGCAAGCCCCGCCAGCGAAAAGCCGGCCCTGCGCGGAAGCAACACGGGCGCGGATGCACTGCATCCGCGCGGAAAGATCAGTGCACCTGCATCCGTCGCAGGACCTGCGCACCCAACGCGGTGACCAGCACCGCGGCAAGCACCGCGCCGGCCAGCCATGCCGTGGAGATCGGCTGCAAGGCATGGATCGGCATCGACCAGGGGAAGTAGCCCGCCGCCTGGCCCATCGTGCCGGCGCCGAGCAGTGCGACCAGCGTGGCCACCAGGCCTACGCCGATGGCACCGACGAAACTCTCCAGACGGATGGAGACCAGCAACTGCACCGCCGCCAACGCCAGCGCGGCCGCGAACGTGGCGCCGAGCTGGCGACCGAGGAAAGCGCCCGCCTCGCCCAGCGCGCCGGGCGCCAGGCCGAAGGTCGCGCAGACGGCCAGCGCCAATGTCCACAACACGACGTGCGCCAGCAGCAGCAGCCCGAACAGGTTCACGCTCTTGGCCACGTACAGCGACCCGCGCGACACCGGCAGTGCGAGCAGGTATTTCCACTGCCGGTTGGCGTGTTCGAGCTGGGCGATCAGCACCGCCTGCAACGTGGCCATGATCGGCAGCAGGAAACTGGCCCAGATACGCAGCAGCGTATCCAGGTAAGCCTGCCAGCGCGGCATGCCCTTCGAGGCGGCGAGTGCATCAAGGTTGGCCAGCACGAACAGGCTCAACAGCACCGCGCACACCGGCGCGGCGATGGCCAGCCCGCGGGCCAGCGTGCGTTTGAGTTTGGCGTGCTCGGCGAGCACGCAGGCGATCAACGTGCTCATGCGGCCTGCCCCTCGCCGGTGGCCAACGCGAAGAACCGCTCCAGGCTGTCATGCCGCGCACCGAGCGCGTGCACGTCGATGCCGGCCAGCACCAGCTCGCGATTGATTGCGGCGGCTTCGGTGGCGGGCGCATCCACCATCAACACACCGTCGGCCTGCTTCACCGCGCGCCCGGCCTGCGCCAGCAACGCGGTGGCGCGCGACGGGTCGCTGCATTCCACGCGCAGCTGCCGCGCACGCAAGGCCTCCAGTTCACCCTGCGCCAGCAAGCGGCCCTGGTGCAGCAGGCCCACGTGCGTGGCGACCTTCTCGACATCGTCGAGCAGGTGGCTGGAAAGGAAGATCGTCATGCCCTGCTCGCGCACCAACGCGCGCATCAGCGAACGCATGTCCGCCATGCCTGGCGGATCGAGGCCGTTGCTGGGTTCATCGAGCACGAGCAGCCGCGGACGCCCGAGCAGCGCCAGCGCCAGCCCCAGACGCTGGCGCATGCCCAGCGAATACTGTTTCACCAGGCGCTCGGCCGCATCGAGCAGGCCTACCGTGCGCAGCGCGTCGTCGATCTGCGAGCGCGCGCAACCCAGCAGCAGCGCGGTGATGCGCAGGTTCTCGCGACCACTGAGGTGCGGATACAACGACGGCCCCTCGACCATCGAACCGATATGCGGCACCGCGCGCGGATCTTCCGAACGCGGTGCGCCATCGATGAGCACCTGGCCACGCGTGGCGCGCAGCAGGCCGAGCAGCAGGCGGATCGTGGTGGTCTTGCCCGCGCCGTTCGGGCCGAGAAAGGCGTAGATGGCGCCCGACGGCACGGCCAGGTCGAGGTCCCATACACCTGCGTTTTCACTGTAGGCGTGAGTCAACCCTACAGTCTGAATCATGGCCGCGGTCATCGCCGCGCCCCCATCCTTGAGGTCTGCATGTCCTTCTTCCCCATTGCGTGCTTTTCCACCGTCACCGCACGAGGCTCCCCAGCATCGCGGCCCTTGCGGGCAACCAGTGACTACGCCCGCACCTTACCGGCCCGTGCGGAAAACTGTCAACGCCATGCGTCGGCACGGCGTTGACAGTCACCACGTGAAGACCGCGCTTGCGTGACGCGGTTCACGCACTGAGATATTGCTTATCCGCGCGGATGCACCACCACTGTCGCGGTCATGCCCGCCGCCAGCACCGTGCCCTGCGGCAAGTGATCGGCATCGATATGCACGCGCACCGGGATGCGTTGCGCCAGCCGCACCCAGTTGAACGTGGGATCGACATTGGCCAGCAGGTCGCCACCGGCCGGGTTGTCGGCGTCGGTGATGCCATGCGCGACGCTCTCGATCGTGCCCGGCAATTCAGTACCGCCACTCATCAGCCGCACCTGGACCGGATCGCCGACATGCAGCGCCGGCAGCTTGGTTTCCTCGAAGTAGCCGTAGATCCAGAACGAATGCTGGTCGATCACCGCCACGCGCGCGGCGCCGGCGTTGGCGTAATCGCCAGTGCGCACGTCCAGGTTGGTGACGTAGCCATCCACGGGCGCGCGCACCTCGGTGCGCTCCAGGTTCAATGCGGCGGCGGCGAGCGCCACCTGTGCCTGCGCGACGGCAGCGGCAGCTTCCTGTTGCGCGGCGGTGGCCTGGCGTTGGCTGGCGTTGGCCTGCGCCAGGCCGGCGCGCGCGGCGTTGGCCGCGGCGAGCGCGTCGCTGCGCGATTCATCGGAAATCAGGCTGCCCTGGATGCGCTGGCGGCGCTCGTACTGGGTCTGGTACTTCACCAGGTTGGCGGCCTGCTCGGCCGCACTGGCCCCCGCGGCCTGGATGCTGGCACCGGCCGCGCGCGCGGCGGCCTGCGCCGCGGCCAGGTTGGCTTGCGCCTTGTCCAGTTCGAAGCGGTAACGCGCCTGGTCGATGACGAACAGCAGCTCGCCCTTGCGCACCTGCTGGTTGTCCTTCACCGCGACTTCGGTGACCAGGCCGGCCACGTCCGGCGCCACGCGCACCACTTCGGCGCGCACGCGGCCATCGCGGGTCCACGGCGAATACATGTAGTGCTTCCACAGCGCCATGGCCACCAGCACGGCGACCAGGACGACCAGGGTGGTCAGGCAGAAACGCATCAATGACAACAGGCGGGGATTCATGGCAAGGCTCACAGCAGGAGCAGCGCGACGCTGCTGAACAGGACGAGGAAGACGGCAATGCGGAACAACGACGGATGCCAGACATGCCGGTAGAGGTGGTAGCGACCGGCGACCCAGTCCAGGCCCCAGAACACCGCCAGCATGGCGATGAACAGCAGCAGCAGGGTCGGCACGAGGGTGCCGCCGAGGGCGATCTCACGAGGCATGGGGAACGGTCTCCGTAGCCGCCGCGCGGGCGGGCATGTAGCGGGCCATGACCGACTCATCGTCGACCAGGGCCAGGCGGATCAGGTGCAGGTGTTCGCGCACGAACGGCAGCGCCACGCTTTCGCCGGGCGAGGCGCGCGCGCAGTCCAGCGCGGCGTCCACGGCACCAAGCGCGGATTCGTACGCCGCCGCCGAGGGCTGCTGGAAGAAGCGGCCCAGCGCGCTGACGGCGTGGTCTGCGGCGGCTTCCAGCTCGGGCGGCAGGGGCTGCTCGCGGTGATCGTGGCGCAGCTCGATGATCGCCCGCCCGGTCTCGTGTACCGCCAGCGCCCACGACAGCAGTTGGCGCGATTCGTCGCTGCCGGCCACGGTCTGGCTGACGATCTGCTGGAACAGGTCGCGGTTGACGCTCTCGAAGCGGTAGCGCAGGCCCGGCAGCGGCGCGCTGGCCGCCAGCGCCACCTGCCCGCGCAACGCGGCAAGCTGGCGACGGCGCAGCCACGCGCTGCCGATCGCCGGCGGCACCAGGCCGAACATCAGCACCACCGCGCCCAGGCCGAGGAGCTGCGCGATGCCGTCGTTGATGAAGTGCACCGGGTTGAACACCATCGGGTTGGTGATGGTCAGGATGTAGGCCAGGCCCATGCAGGCACCCAATCCGAACAGCGACAATGCCGGGCGCGTGAACAGGTAGGCGCCGACCATGAAGAACGGCAGCAGGCTGGCCACCAGCAACGGGAAGCCGTCGATGCGCGTGAGTACGAAGAACACGCACAGGAACCCGGCGACCATGCCGCCGAGGTAGCCGAAGGCGACCTTGATCGTGACCCGCACCGGGCCCGGCGAGGTCGCGAACAGGCCCGAGAAGATCGTCGCCAGCAGCATCGCATTGGCGCCCGTCGGCCAGGCCGTGCAGATCCAGAACAACGCCAGCAGCGCCATCGTCGCCACGGTGCGCACGGTAGCCAGCGCGGCGCCGGCGAAATCGTTGCCGCGCACGAAGCGCGCGCGTTCGACCACGTTGCCGGGAATGCGCTCGCCGGCCAGCTCCAGCTGAGAAATCACATACAGCTCCAGCTCGCGGGCGAAGCGCTGCACCAGCCCGGCGCCCACGTCGAAATCCTCCGCACTCGAAGGCGCCATCGCGGCAGCCGCCGCGGCCGCCTGCGCCGGCATCTCGTGGCGCGCGGCGCGCAGCCGGCGCAGCAGCGCGCGCGAAGGCACCGCATCGCCCAGCGCTTCGCCGAGCGGACGGTACAGCGCGATGATCGCCGCGGCCGCCGCCTGGCCGCCGTTGCGCTGCAGGCGGTTGAGCAGGTGGTGCAGCGACTGGAAACTGGTGGATACCGCCATGAAGCGTTGGTTCGACAGCTCCATGTGCGCGCTGCGCGAGCGCGCCTGCGGGTCTTCGAAGATGACCGAGCTGCGCAGGTCCTCCAGCGTCACCGCGTCGCGCACGAAGCGCAGGTGCGCCTTCTCCATGTCCGCGCGCGGGATCGCCCCGCCGGTACTGCCACGCATGAAGCCGATGAAATGGCGGTATTGCTGGCGCGCGGTCTGGCGCAGCGTCTCGCGCACGCGCACCGGGAACACCACGTCGTTGACCACCGCGCTCACCAGCAGGCCGAGCATCAGCTCGGTGATGCGGTACATCGCCGATTCGAATACCCCGCCGGGTGCGTCGATCACCGGCAGCGCGATGATCGCCGCGGTGTATCCCGCCAGCACGAACGCGTAGGACTTGAAGTTGCGGTACAGCGTGGCGCCGCCGGCGCACAGGCCGATCCACAGCGCCATCGCGCCCAGGAACAGCACGCGCTGCTGCGGGAACGCACCGACGATGACCAGCGCGGCGGCCGCGCCGGCCAGCGTGCCGAACACGCGGTAGAAGCTCTTGGCCAGCACCATGCCGGACTGGCGGTGCATGACGATGATGGTGGTCATCGCCGCGGTGTTGGGCGACGGCAGCTGCAGGCGCATCGCCAGCCACAGCGCGATGAAGTACGACAGCACCGTGCGCGCGATGAACAGCCAGGCATCGCCCTCCTCGCGGAGGAATTGCCAAAGCGCCTCGCGCCGTGAAGCGGCCGATGGGAGGGAAACGGTGGACATCGCGTCTTGCCTGGGAGGGGGGTGTTACAGCCTTTCCATGCTCTCGAGCATCTTCTTGAGCAGCTTTTCCAGCCGCAGCTGTTCGCTCTCGCCCAATCCACCGACCTCGTTGTCGAGCAGCACGCAGATGCCGGGCAACATGCGTTCGATCAGGGCCACGCCCGCCGGCTCCAGCGTGAGGGTCACCTTGCGGCGGTCTTCCTCGTGGCTGGCGCGGCTGATCAGCCCCTTCTCGCAGAGCTGGTCGGTGAGGCGGGTGACGTTGGCCGATTTCTCGCCGGCGGCCTCGGCCACCTCGGTGGGGGTCAGCGACTGGTCCGGCGTGCCGTACATCATCATCAGCACGTCGTACTCGGGATGGGTGATCCCGTAGGGCTTGAGCAAACCGTTGGCGTTGGCGTGGATGCGCTTGTACAGATGCTTGATCAGGCGCACCAGCACCGCCGGCTCGCGCGGGAACGCGGGGTAGCGCTCGCAGGTGACGGCCAGGCGCCGTTCGACGGGTTCGAAGCTGCTCATGGGTGCTTGGGGTTTAGGCCAGACCCGTATATTACACTTCTGAACTATATTCTTGTGAACAAAGTCGTTCCGAGGCTGGAACGGTGTGGCGCGCGAGAGGCCGGCACACTCGACCTGCCCCACCCCACCCCACCCACCCCACCCCACCCCACCCACCCCACACC
>JAEWJB010000060.1 GCA_023386795.1 Pseudomonadota bacterium | reverse complement strand
CCGCCGGCCCGTCGCGCGCCGGCGCCGGCCCCGCGCGCGAGAACGACGACGTCCACGTCGACGAGGTGCTGCGCGAGATGCACCGCCTCGGCGCGTCCGACCTGCACCTGACCACCGGCACGCCGCCGATGGCGCGCATCTCGGGTGCGCTGCGCCCGCTCGACCAGTTCGGGGTCATGACGCCCGAGCCGCTGCGCCGCAGCCTGTACGCGTTCCTCACGCAGAAGCAGCGCGAGAAGTTCGAGTCGAACCTCGAGCTGGACATCTCGTACGCCGTGCGGGGGCTGGCCCGGTTCCGCGTGAACCTCTACCAGCAGCGCGAGTCGATCGGTGCCGCGTTCCGCGTGATCCCCTACGAGATCAAGGCGCTCGAGGAGCTCGGTGTGCCGGCGTCGGTGGGGGCGTTCGCGGGCCTGCCGCGCGGCCTGGTCCTCGTCACGGGCCCCACCGGGTCGGGCAAGTCGACGACGCTCGCGTCGATCGTCGACCTCGCGAACCGCACCCGCGAGGACCACATCATGACGGTCGAGGACCCCATCGAGTTCCTCCACCGGCACAAGAAGTGCATCGTCAACCAGCGCGAGGTCGGGGCCGACACGCTCTCGTTCGCGAACGCGCTCAAGCACGTGCTGCGCCAGGACCCCGACATCATCCTCGTCGGCGAGATGCGCGACCTCGAGACGATCTCGGTGGCACTGACCGCGGCCGAGACCGGTCACCTCGTCTTCGCGACGCTGCACACGCAGGACGCTGCGCAGACCATCGACCGCGTCATCGACGTGTTCCCCTCGGGCCAGCAGGCGCAGATCCGCACGCAGCTCGCCGCCGCCATCCAGGGCGTCGTCTGCCAGACGCTGGCGAAGAAGGCCAACGGCACGGGCCGCGTGGTCGCGACCGAGGTGATGATCGCGACGCCCGCCATCCGCAACCTCGTGCGCGAGGGCAAGACCCACCAGATCTACTCCGCCATGCAGGCGGGCGCCGACCAGGGCATGCACACGATGGACCAGAACCTGGCCGAGCTCGTCAAGCGCGGCAAGATCACGTACGAGGTCGGGCTGGACAAGGCGCACCACATCGAGGACTTCAACAAGCTCGTGGGCCGCACGTCCCGCGTGCGCCAGGGCGCGTCGTCGACGCAGGGCTTCGGCGGCGCCGCAGCGCCCGGCATCGCCAGTCTCGGAGGCTACTGATGGCGGTCATGCGGACGTACGAGTACGAGCTCTCCGACCGGTCGGGGAAGGTCGTCAAGGGCCGGATCGACGCGCAGAACGAGGAGGCCGTGGCCAACCGGCTGCGGTCGATGGGCATGGCGCCCATCGCGATCCACGAGGTCTCGACGTCGGGGCTCAACGCCGAGCTCAAGCTCCCCGGCTTCGGCGACCGCGTGAAGCTCAAGGACCTCGCGGTCATGGCCCGCCAGCTCGCGACCATGATCAGCGCCGGCCTGTCGCTCCTGCGGGCCCTGACGATCCTCGCGGAGCAGACCGAGAACACGACGCTCGCCAAGGCGCTCGGCACCGTGCGCAGCGACGTCGAGACCGGTGGTGCCCTCTCCGAGTCGCTGTCCAAGCACAAGGAGATCTTCCCGCCGCTGATGATCCACATGATCCGCGCGGGCGAGGTCGGTGGGTTCCTCGAGCAGGCGCTGATCTCGGTGGCGGAGAACTACGAGTCCGAGGTCAAGCTCCGCGCGCAGATCAAGTCCGCGATGACCTACCCGGTCATGGTCTTCATCATGGCGATCCTCGCGGTGGTCGGCATGCTGCTGTTCATCGTCCCGATCTTCGAGCAGATGTTCACCGACCTCGGCGGTGAGCTGCCCGCGCCGACGCGGTTCCTCGTGTTCCTCTCGGGGATCATGAAGTGGGCGGCGCCGCTGCTCGTCGTCGTCACCGTGCTGTTCAGCATCTGGTGGCGCAAGCACAAGAACGACGACGCGGTCCGCTCGCGCTACCAGCCGCTCTCCCTCAGGGCGCCCGTCTTCGGTCCGTTGTTCAAGAAGGTCGCGATCGCGCGCTTCACGCGCAACTTCGGCACGATGCTCGGCGCCGGCGTGCCCATCCTCCAGGCGCTCGACATCGTCGGCGAGACCAGCGGCAACTACGTCATCGAGGTCGCGGTCAAGGACATCCAGCAGGGCGTCCGCCAGGGCCAGCCGCTGTCGACCCCGCTGGCCAAGCACACCGTGTTCCCTCCGATGGTGGTCCAGATGATCACCACGGGTGAGGACGCCGGGTCCCTGGAGCAGATGCTGCAGAAGATCGCGGTCTTCTACGACGAGGACGTCGCGGCCACCACGGACCAGCTCACGAGCCTCATCGAGCCGCTGATGATCGCGATCCTCGGCGTCATCATCGGCGGCATGATCGTCGCCCTCTACATGCCGATCTTCAGCATCTTCGAGCTCGTGCAATGACGTGCGCCCGGACGGCCCGCGGCCGTCCGGGTGAACGTCGCGGAACCGCTCAAGGAGCGCCCCACCTGGGCCGATGTCCAGGTCGCACCACCCCGAAACGCCGGGTCCGCAGGACCCGGCACCTGGACATCGACACCGAAAGCAGGGACCAAGCAATGATCGCTCGTGTCCGCACCACGATCCAGAAGCGCGCCGAGGGGGAGAAGGGCTTCACGCTCATCGAGCTCCTCGTCGTCATCATCATCATCGGCATCCTCGCCGCGATCGCCATCCCGGCGTTCCTCAACCAGCGCCAGAACGGCTGGGCGGCGCAGGTCGAGTCCGACGTCAAGAACGCAGCAATCGCTGCGGAGTCGTACGCGGTCACCCGCAACGGCTCCTACGCCGGCCTCGACGCCGCGGGCGCGCTCGCGGCCAACGGCTTCCGCAGCACCACGGACGTCACCGTGACGGTCACGACCGCCTCGGCCGACCAGTTCGTCCTCCGGGGTACGCACGCCCGCCTCCCCGCGACGAAGACGTGGACGTACGACAGCTCGACGGGCAAGACGGTGGAGTCGACCCCCTGATCCTCCCCTTCCCGGCTCCTGGGGTGTGGGGGGTCGGGTTGGGGGGGCCCCACACCCCAGAGGCGCACCCGCACGGCGACCCGGGTACCGCCTGAGAGCCCTATCCGCCGCACCCACGACCGACATCCCCGGAGGCACCGCAG
>JAEWJB010000090.1 GCA_023386795.1 Pseudomonadota bacterium | reverse complement strand
TTAGCACCAGAAGTTCTATAATAGAGTAGGAGGTGGCTAAGGTGAAGGTACACGTAAGAAAGAACGACACAGTTATAGTTATATCAGGACAAGATTCAGGAAAAACTGGCGAAGTTTTAAAAGTAATACCTAAGAGCGGTAAAGTTATCGTTAAAGGCGTTAATATAGTAAGTAAGCACCAAAAACCAAACAAAGAAAATATGCAAGGTGGTATAATCAAAAAGGAAGCTGCAATATACAGCTCAAAAGTAATGTTATACTGTACTAAATGCAAAAATGCTACAAGAATAGCAAACAAAATCTTAGAAGATGGTTCTAAGGTAAGAGTATGTAAGAAGTGTGGAGAAACATTCTAGATCTGAAAGGAGGGTTCTTTAAATGGTACCTAGACTACATGAAAAATATGAAAAAGAAGTAGTTCAAGCGATGATCGAGAAGTTCGGATATAAGAACGTCATGGAAGTACCAAAGCTTGAAAAAATCGTAATAAATATGGGAGTTGGAGAGGCTAAAGAAAACCAAAAGGTTTTAGAATCAGCAGTTAATGATTTAACATTGATTTCAGGACAAAAGCCAATCTTAACTAGATCAAAGAAATCAGTTGCGAACTTTAAAATAAGAGAAAATATGCCTTTAGGTTGTAAAGTAACATTAAGAAGAGCAAAGATGTTTGAATTTGCAGATAGATTAATGTCCACAGCACTTCCTAGAGTTAGAGACTTTAGAGGTGTTTCCGCTAATTCATTTGATGGTAGAGGAAACTATGCTTTAGGAATTAAAGAACAATTAATATTCCCAGAAATCGAGTATGACAAAATTGATAAAGTTAGAGGAATGGATATTATCTTCGTTACAAGTGCAAAAACTGACGAAGAAGCAAGAGAATTGTTAAGATTTCTTGGTATGCCATTCGCTCAATAATAAGGAGGGGATATCGTGGCACGTAAAGCAATGATCGAAAAGTGGAAAAAAGAACCTAAATATTCAACAAGAGCGTACACTAGATGCAGAATATGTGGAAGACCACATGCGGTGCTAAAGAAATTTGGTATCTGCAGAATTTGCTTCAGAGAACTTGCTTATAAGGGTCAAATTCCTGGATGCAAAAAGGCAAGCTGGTAATATCTAATGTAGTGAAAGGAGGCACAATTCAATGGTTATGACAGATCCAATTGCAGATTTGCTAACACGTATAAGAAATGCAAATGCTGTAAGACACGAAACAGTAGAGGTTCCTTCTTCAAATGTAAAGAAGGCTTTAGCTAATATATTACTACAAGAAGGTTATGTTAAAGAAATAGAAGAATATAACGATGGTGTAGTACCTATGTTAAGAATAGCGCTTAAATACGGTGCTAATAAGGAAAGAGTAATAACTGGTCTTAAGAGAATATCTAAACCAGGATTAAGAGTTTACTGTAAAAAAGATGAAGTACCTAAAGTACTTAATGGATTAGGAGTTGCTGTAATATCAACTTCTAAAGGAGTTATAGTAGATAGAGAAGCTAGAAATCAAGGTTTAGGCGGCGAAGTTATCTGCTACGTATGGTAATTTTCAGATTGAAAAATATCTATAAAGTTTTAATATAGAAATGTTCTAAAATGGAATACAGGAGGTGCAATTATGTCAAGAGTAGGTAGATTACCAATAGCTATTCCAGCTGGAACTACTGTTACAGTAACACCAGAGAACGTTGTTACTGTAAAAGGAGCTAAAGGTGAATTAGTAAAAACTATGCACAAAGACATAAAAATAGCAGTTGAAGACAATCAAGTTGTTGTAACAAGACCAAGCGACAACAAAGATCATAGAGCTCTTCACGGATTAACAAGAGCACTTATAAACAATATGGTTACTGGAGTTTCTCAAGGGTATGCAAAGACTCTTGAACTAGTAGGTGTAGGTTATAGAGCTCAAATTCAAGGAACTAAATTAGTTATGAATCTTGGATATTCTCATCCAGTAGAAATAGAACCAATTACAGGGGTTACTTTCAAAACTGATGGAACTACTAAGGTTATAGTTGAAGGTATAGACAAAGAAAAAGTTGGGGCTGCTGCTGCTGACATTAGATCATGGAGAGAGCCAGAGCCATATAAAGGCAAAGGTATTAAGTACTCTAATGAAGTTATTAGACGTAAAGAAGGTAAAACTGGTAAGAAATAATAGAAAGGAGTGAGACTTATGTTCAAAAAGGTAGACAGAAAACAATCAAGAGAGAAACGTCACCTAAGAGTTCGTAAGAAAATATTTGGGACTCCTGAAAGACCAAGATTATGTGTTTTCAGAAGTGATAAAAATATATATGCTCAAATCATAGATGATGTTAATGCTGTAACACTTGTTGCTGCTTCAAGTTTAGATAAAGACTTCGATGGAAAAGCAGGAAGCAACAAAGAAGCTGCTAGAATAGTTGGAACTGCAGTTGCAAAGAAAGCTATTGAAAAAGGAATTTCAGATGTGGTATTTGACAGAGGCGGATACATATACCATGGAAGAATTCAAGAGTTAGCTGAGGGTGCAAGAGAAGCAGGCCTTAAATTCTAAAAAACAAGGAGGGAAATAAATGAGAATCGATCCTAGCACACTAGACCTTAAAGAAAAGGTTGTTTTCATAAACAGAGTAACTAAGGTTGTTAAGGGTGGTAGAAACTTCAGATTCAGCGCTTTAGTCGTTGTAGGTGACGAAAACGGACACGTAGGCGTTGGAATGGGAAAATCAGTTGAAATACCTGAAGCAATCAGAAAAGGAATTGAAGACGCAAAGAAAAATTTAGTAGAAGTTGCTATGGTTGGAACAACTGTTCCACATCAAATATATGGAAAATTCGGTACTGGTAATGTTCTAATAATGCCAGCTACAGAAGGTACAGGAGTTATCGCTGGAGGTCCAGCTAGAGCTGTTCTTGAATTAGCAGGATTAAAAGACGTTAGAGCTAAGTCATTAGGTTCTAATAACCCAAGAAACATGGTTAACGCTACAATTAATGGATTAGCAAGCTTAAGAACTGCAGAAGATATTGCAAAATTAAGAGGCAAATCTGTTGAAGAAATACTAGGTTAGGAGGGGAATTGCTATGGCTAAACTAAAAGTAACATTAGTTAAGAGCTTAATCGGTAGAAAGAAAGATCATATCGCTACTGCAAATGCCCTTGGACTAAAGAAAATAGGTAAAACAGTAGAACATGAGGTTAATCCTCAAATAAATGGTATGATAAACAAAGTAAGCTACTTATTAAAAGTTGAAGAAGTTTAAAACGAGGAGGTGTAAGTAGCATGAAACTTCATGAGTTAAAACCAGCAGCAGGAAGCAAAAAAGCTCCTAAAAGAGTCGGTAGAGGTACTGGATCAGGATTAGGAAGAAACGCTGGTAAAGGTGAAAAGGGACAAAATTCTAGAACTGGTGGTGGAGTAAGACCTGGATTTGAAGGAGGTCAAATGCCACTATATAGAAGACTTCCCAAAAGAGGTTTTACTAATATATTTGCTAAAGAATACATTTCTATAAATGTTGATAGATTAAATATATTTGAAAATGGAACTGAAATCACTCCAGAAGTTTTACTTGAAACTAGAGTAATAAGTAAAATCAGAGATGGAGTTAAGATATTAGGAAATGGAAACTTAGAAAAGAGCCTAACTGTAAAAGGATGTAAATTCTCTAAGTCTGCAATAGAAAAGATAGAAGCAGCTGGAGGAAAAGTTGAGGTGATCTAATATGCTATCAACCCTACGTAATGCCTGGAAGGTTCCAGATTTAAGAAAAAAGTTATTATGGACAGTTTTATTTGTTGCAATTTACAGGATGGGAAGTCATATTCCTGTTCCTGGAATTGATACAGAGTATCTTAAAACTCTTACTGAATCTGGAAATAATTTATGGAGCTTCTATGATTTAATGTCTGGTGGTGCTTTAAGTAGATTTAGCATACTAGCATTAGGAGTTGTTCCATATATTAACTCTTCAATAATAATGCAATTGCTTACTATAGCTATTCCACCTTTAGAGCAATTATCTAAAGAAGGAGAAGAAGGACGTAAGAAGATTCAAAATATAACAAGGTATGCATCAATTTTATTTGGTGTAATTACAGCCTACGGTACTTATGTATTAATGTATAATCAAGGTGGTATTCGTGAATCAGGTTTTGCATTCATATATCTTGTTATACTAACTTTAACTGTAGGATCAGCTTTCTGTATGTGGTTAGGTGATCAAATAACTGTAAAAGGAATAGGAAATGGTATATCGTTGATAATATTTATTAACATAGTATCAAGAATACCAAGTACTGTAGCATCAATAGCAGCATTAAAGAATATGGATCAGGTAGATATAATTCAAATAGCTTTATTTGCAGTGTTTGTTGTTTTACTTTTAGCAGTGGTAATATATTTATCGTTAGCAGAAAGAAGAGTAACTGTTCAGTACGCTAGTAAAGCTGTTGGTAATAGAGTAGCTAAAGGTCAATCAACCCATATTCCATTAAGTTTGATTGGTTCAGCGGTTATTGCAATAATATTTGCTATGTCAGTTATGCAATTTCCGAAGACTATTGCACAACTTTTCCCAGATAAAGACTGGGCAAAATGGATAACGGGAAGTACATACAGTGTATTTAATGAAAAGACTTGGATGTATCCAGTAATTTATGCTGTATTGACAATATTCTTTACTTGGTTCTATACTCAAATAACATTTAAACCTGATGAAATGGCTGAGAATATGAATAAGTCAGCAGGTTTTATACCTGGAATTAGACCAGGTAAACCAACTGAAAAGTATTTACAAAATATTTTAACAAAAGTTTCAATCTTTGGTGGCATATTTGCTGCAATATTAGCGATCACTCCAATAATAATAGAAAATAACACTCAATTTAAGGGTATTTCATTTGGAGGAACTTCACTATTGATCTTAGTTGGTGTTGCATTAGATGTAATGCGAACTCTTGAGTCTCAATTAGTTGTGCGCCACTATCAAGGATTCCTTAAATAAAGTACAAAATGGAGATGGTGTCGGTGAAAGTTGTTTTATTTGGTCCGCCAGGGGCAGGAAAAGGAACACAAGCAAAATCAATTTGTAATAGATACTCCATACCTCATATATCAACAGGGGATATTTTTAGAAAGAACATTTCAGAAAATACGCCATTGGGAATTGAGGCAAAGAAGTATATTGACAATGGTCAATTAGTTCCAGATGAAGTAACTATTAATATGGTTAAAGATAGATTACAAGCAGAAGATTGTAAGATGGGTTATCTACTAGATGGATTTCCAAGAACAGTACATCAAGCTAATGCACTGGAGGAATTTTTAAATGATAGAAAAGAATCTTTAGATACTGCTCTATTAATTCAAGTTCCTAGTGAATTCATACTAGAAAGAATGACTGGAAGAAGAGTATGCCCTTCATGTGGAGCAAGTTATCATGTTAAATTTAATCCAACAAAGATTGAATCAAAGTGTGATGTTTGTGGATCTGATATCATTCAAAGAAAAGATGATTCAGAAGAAACAGTTAAAGAGAGATTAGCTGTATATGAAAGACAGACTCAACCACTTATAGAGTACTATAAAGGGAAAGATTTACTTTCAGTTGTTGATGGCACAAAAGCAATCAATGAGGTCTTTGAAAGTATCTGTAAGATATTAGGAAGTGAGTAAATGTGATTATATTAAAAAATGATAAAGAAATCGACCTAATGAGAAAAGCAGGTAGAACCTTGGCAGAGGCCCTACTTTTAGTAGAATCAAAAGTCAAACCTGGTATTACTACTGCAGAGTTAGATAGAATAGCAGAGGAATTTATAACTAAGCAGGGAGGAAAGCCCTCCTTTAAAGGATTATATGGTTTTCCAAGTGCACTTTGTATCTCTGTAAATGAACAGGTTGTCCATGGATTTCCAAGTTCATATAAATTACAAGATGGAGATATTGTAAGTATTGATTGTGGTGTCTTTCTAGATGGATTCCATAGTGATGCTGCAAGAACTTTTCCTGTAGGAGAGATATCAGAAATATCTAAAAAGCTTATAGATGTTACTGAAAAAAGTTTTTTTAAAGGTATAGAAAAAGCTGTTGAAGGTAATAGATTAACAGATATATCTTATGAAATCCAAAGTTATGT